>DKVC01000191.1:11100-11237 GCA_002490995.1 Lachnospiraceae bacterium UBA7188 | reverse complement strand
GAAATGCTTCTGGTCATTGGGAATCGAGACAAGAAGGCGCCCCTTCCTGCCGATGGCCCAGTTCTTATCAACTGCTGCTATGAGATTCATATTCTTACCCTCCTGCATGATTCATACTCACGACCGAAAACATTTGC
>DKVC01000191.1:6937-10783 GCA_002490995.1 Lachnospiraceae bacterium UBA7188 | reverse complement strand
TACTCACGACCGAAAACATTTGCCAGCGTAAATGCATAACGGGCGAGCACATCTGTATTGCAGAACAGAAAACTGGAAAATAAATGCGCTCTCGAGTATAACACATATCCGGTTATAAGCCTGGACATCCTGTCTGCACGAACATCATTTAACCTGCAACCGTTATCCATTATACCAGTTCACACCAGGAAAGCAAGAAATTGTTACATTTTCCGCATAAAATACCGCCGGTTCCGACTATGTACTGCACTTGCAATACACAGCCGAAACCGACGCATAATAGCTTTATTCCGTTTACATTTCCCATTTATCACAAAGGGAATTGATCTGATCAGCGAATTTCGCCATATCCTTGTTCGGCATACCGTCAATGCCCTTAATCATATTAAGCAGCCTCTGGGCGGCAGCCAGCAGTCTCGCGTAAACATTGGATGCGATAGACTTTGCTTTCTTCTTCACCGGAACAGGCATTCCTTCGTACTCCAGCTTTCCGGAAATCAGGTCAAAGACCGTTCCGCTGTAAGGTGCATAGGTGCGCTGTCCATACTCTATCTTCAGGCATTCCGCAAAACCGGCGCACACGCTGTCCTCTCCGTGCACGATGAACACTTTCTTCGGCTTCTCCTCGAATCCGGTAATCCAGTCAATCAGCCCGTTCTTGTCCGCGTGTCCGCTCATGCCCACCAGTTTTTTAATCTCAGCCCTCACCTGAATGGACTCGCCGAAAAGCTTCACCTCATCGATACCGTCCACAATCAGACGTCCCAGCGTACCCACTGCCTGATACCCCACAAAGAGAATAGTGCACTCCGGCCTCCAGAGATTATGTTTCAGATGATGCCTGATACGTCCAGCCTCGCACATGCCGGAAGCGGATATAATTACCTTGGGCGTCTCGTTAAAGTTAATCTCCCTGGATTCATCGCTGGTAATGGCAAGCTTTAAGCCCGGGAAAGCAAGGGGATTGATTCCCTCGCGCACCATGTCCAGAGCCTCCCCGGCAAAACATTCCATACGGTTCTCCTGAAAGATTTCCGTGGCTTCCACCGCCAGCGGGCTGTCCACGTACACCGGGAAATCCTCATGCCCCTTCACCAGGCCGCCCACCTTAATCTTCCTCAGGAAATATAACAGTTCCTGGGTACGCCCCACCGCAAAGGAAGGAATGACCACATTTCCGCCTCTGTCAAAGGTTTCCTTCAGGATGGCAGCCAATTCCTGTACGTAATCCAGCCGCTCCACCGCATGCAGCCTGTCTCCGTAGGTGGATTCCATTACAACGTAGTCCGCCGTTTTCGTGGTGGCAGGATTGCGCAGCAACGGGTCATTCTTATTGCCGATATCACCTGAGAAAACGACCTTTTTCGTATTTCCGTTTTCTGTCAGCCACACTTCGATGCTGGCTGATCCGAGCAGATGCCCGATATCGGAGAAACGGATTGTCATCTCATCGCACACGACTACCTTCTGGTCATAATGGCAGGATACCAGCCTTTTGATCACGCCCTCCGCATCCTCCATCGTGTATAGAGGCTCCATCGCTGCAACGGACTCGCTTCTCTTCGCCTTTCGGTTCTTCCATTCTGCCTCCATCATCTGAATGTGCGCACAGTCACGAAGCATGATGCTGCACAAATCCGCTGTGGCATCGGTGGCGTATACCTGTCCCCTGAAGCCCTTTGCGTACAGCAGCGGCAGCAGTCCGGTATGGTCAATATGCGCATGGGTCAGAAGCACATAATCGATCAGAGATTCATCCACCGGCAGCGGTACGTTTTCGAAGACGTTTACACCCTGCTCCATACCGTAATCCACCAAGATGTGTTTTCCGCCCACTTCGATATAATGACAGCTTCCCGTCACCTCATGATCCGCACCTACAAAAATAAGTTTCATACCCTCTCCTCCTCGCTATACTCGAGACCGCCTGAATTTATACTCGCGTTCAGATACATTTGCAGGCTGGCGGTCATTTGTTGTAGTTTGCTGCAAATTTCATTGACGTGCAGTATAATTTATGGTTCCGCATTTATTTAATTCTATTTTATTATGTAATTGCGTTTCCCGCAAGAGGAAATTGTCAGAAAATGAAAAAATGAACGCTTTTATTCTGCAGACTTTGTACAATATGTTTGGCTGGCAATATTTCTCCTGATTTATACCCGGTCATTTTGTATATCTGCTTTCTTCTGTTCCCCTGCGGATTCCCTCTTATGTTATAGGGACTTTCGATTTTCCGGCGCTATGGAAAACCCGGAAGACGCTTTTGAATGAGATACTTTCATGGAGATGCTTTCATCCCCAGGATTATATGGCAAAAAGGCAATAATTATGTTATAATGCCATCAAATCAGTCATGCAAATATATTACAGAAACCGCTTCGCGTCCCCTGTAATCAAAAGAAAATTGCGCAGGTTATTTTCCGGCAGTTTGCAAATGAATCGCATGAATTTTTCAGAATGGACAGAATGGCTGCCGAAATCATTCTTTCGGCAGCCGGAGAGAAAATGAGGTATTATATGAAAGAGGCAGTTACCGATTTTCATCAGATGCATTTTGACAGCATACAGGCCCTGAGAGGCGTCACAGCCCTTTTTATTGTGCTGGAACATATCCGCTTTCTGAACTGCGGCGCCTTCGGCGTGGATATCTTTTTCTGTATCAGCGGATTTATGATCATGTTTTCCACCCACAGGGACAGCAGCTTTTTCCTTCGGAAACGGCTGATCCGCATCCTGCCGCTGTACTACCTCATGACTGTCGGCACTTTCCTGCTGCTTCTGCTGTTTCCGGGCATGTTTGAGCAGACGAAGGCCGAGCCGGTGTTTTTGCTGAAAAGCCTGCTGTCCATTCCCTTTGATATCGGCGGAGGCGTGCTGCAGCCGCTGATGCGCATCGGGTGGACGGTAAACTGTGAAATTTTCTTTTATATATTGTTCTTTATTGCGCTGCATATCAGCCACAGGTTCAGAGGCCTGCTCTGCAGTGTATTTCTGGCGGCGACAGTGGCCGCGGCAAATCTCATTCCCTACCCGCCGGCGTTCCTTGCCTTCTACGGCAATCCTGTCATGCTGGAATTCCTTCTGGGCATTGCTGCTTACTACGCCGCATGGGGGCTGTATCGGCTGCACCGGAAAAAGGCGTTCCCGGGAATCGGCGTTTTGCTGAGCCTGGCGGTAATCTTTACCTGTTTCGCAGGCCTTGTTATCACTAAACCGACAATCAATATCTTGGGATTCCGCAGGCCTCTGGTGTGGGGGATTCCGGCTTTTGTCATTGTCATGTGTGCCTTTCTCCTGAGCCTGTATGTGAAAAAAATGCCCCGGTTTTTCGTACGGTTGGGAGATGCCAGTTTTTCTTTGTATTTAGTACACTACTATCCTGTGATGTTGCTGGACAGGGCGGTATTCGACTTTTCCGCCTGCACGCCCCAGGCTCTTTTGGGTACAGCCGTGGCACTTGCTGTCAGTATCTTTCTGGCCTTCATCAGCCATACATTGATTGAGAAGAGATTCTCCGGATGGTTGCGCAACAAGCTGCTGTGAACCCTTTGCTGCCTGTTTTGATACTCACGTTCGAATACATCTGACCGTCCTCTCACTTACGGCGAGATATTCTCCTTCCGCATTGACAGTCGGCAAAATGAAAGTACCTGTATCACGCTTTCCTTCCCGGTTAGTATAACAGGAGAACCACCAGAGGCGGCAGAGACATAAGAAAGTTTTTTTGAAGGGCATAAACCCCGTATAAATCTTTCAAAAAACAGTTGACAAATGGAATCTCATGTAGTAAAATAAATTTTGTCCTTGATGAATGGACGCATGCGATAGTGGCTCAGTTGGTAG
>DKVC01000191.1:0-6734 GCA_002490995.1 Lachnospiraceae bacterium UBA7188 | reverse complement strand
ACGTGGGTTCGATTCCCATCACCTGCTTTGTAGGTGAGTTACCTGCTCTTTAGATGATTTACTATGCGATAGTAGTACAGTTGGTAGTACGCCACCTTGCCAAGGTGGAGGTCGCGGGTTCGAGTCCCGTCTATCGCTCTTCAAAATCTCATAAATACTGAATTTGTGGGATTCATTAATCAATGAGTAATCAAAAGGTAATCAAGCGCATTGCGGAGCGTGGATGATTACCTTTTATTTTGTTTTCGTCTCTAAGTTATCTGAGCTGGAACTCTGGAATATTATTCAGTACCATGGATTTCGCTGCTATATCTTTGCGGCTGGGGTGGTAATACTGCTCTGTGCATGATATGTCCGTATGCCCAATCAGACTGATCACCATTGATGTATCTATACCAGATGACAACAGAATACTGGCATAGGTTTTTCTGGTTTTGTGTGTTGACTTGTCCTGTACCCCCACTTCCTTACAGACCCGGTGCAGGCATAACCTTACAGTATTAATCAAGGACAAGCGGCAGTTCATTCTACATAAACACTTCACAGTACTCATCCTTTTTGACCTTTGTAAATGCATTCCTTGATATTTTCAGGTCATTAGTGTGCTGTCGCCTCTTTCCCTTATAATTACAAATACTTCACCCTGCTCTCATCCAGGTATCCTCTTGCAGCCGGCTCTTCGTCAGGCCTTCCCACCGCCACTACCGCCAGCGGGACGCTTTCCACATCCAGGATTTTCTGCATCGGTTCAACCCTGTGCGCCAAAGGATAACATCCGCACCAACAGGTTCCGTACCCAAGCTCCTTTGCCGCAAGCAATATATTTTCCACGGCAGCCCCGCAGTCCTGGGGCCAGAATCCGGGGCAGATATTTTCCTGTACCTCAGGCCTGCCGCACACCACGATTGCCAGCGGCGCTGTCCGCAGCATCTGGGTATAAGGCATGGCTTTCATGATCCGCTCCTTCACTTCCCGGCTCTCTATCACCACGAATTCCCATGGCCGGGTATTGCAGGCACTGGGGGCCATCATGGCAGCCTCCAGCATCTGCCGGATATCTTCTCTCGGAACAGGAGCATCCGTCCTGTATTTGCGGATACTCCTGCGGGATTTAATTGCTTCCAATGTGTTCATACTGCTATACTCCCCGTTGCTATTGATATGTCCTACAGACTGGCATCCACCTGGGCGCCCTTGATATCCTCCGCTACCAGATTCATCTTGCTCACGATATCCTGAACCTTCTGCTGTACCTGCGCCTGGACATTCTTCAGATCAGCCATCTCCTCCACGGGCATGTCCTCCATGAGTTTTTCCAGTTCCTTCTCACGCTCTTCCCGTTTCTCCAGAACTACCTCCTGCTCTTCCTTTTTCTCCTTGATGGCCTCGGATTCTTCCTTCCTCTCTTCCTGCTCATCGTCAATATGATCCTTCGCTTCCTCTGTTACCATACCGATGATTTCATCCCGTGCAGCTTCCATCACTTCTTCCGCCTGCTTCCGGGCATCTGCCATGGGATGGACTTTCCGCTGTTCCTCACGGATTCCGCGGATAACGGCGTTCTCCTTCTCAATCTTCGCTGCGGCCTTGTGTGCAGCAAGCTGATATCCTCCGATTTGACCGTTGAGCTCCAGCTGACGCTGTTGATATTCCGTCAGTTCTTTTCCCTGAAGCCTGTATTCGTAAAGGCGCTCACTCTCTTCCTCCGTCAGTTCTGCCTCAGGAAACGGGCGGTTTGCTGCCTGTTCCTTCAGCAGCAGATCCAGGTACTGCTGTTCCTCACTGTCGGCATCTACTCCGTAGACATCCCGCAGGGCATTGCCTTCTTCCCTGATTTCCGATATCCTGTCCTGGGCTTCCTTATAGGCAGCCTGCAGATTCCTGCGGCGCTCTCTGCTTTCTTCGATCAGCCCCTCTACCTGCCGGTCTCCGTTCCAGGTATCACTTACAATCTTCATCGCCCGTTCCTGTGCCTGGGCTCTTCTCTCCTGTATCCTGTCCTTTAATGGAAATTCCGCCAGCAGATTTCCGGCGTAAATGGTTTGGTTTTTCTCTTCGGCAGGCTGACTGCCCCTGGCTTTATCTGATGCCTGCATGCTGTTCCGGGTATCTCCCGCAAAAATCGTAATATCGTTTCTTATTTCCATATACTCCCCCCTGTTCTGATTCCTCCGTTCTATACTCTGGCAGAAATATACTATGATCCACAGATGCGTCCACCTTTTGCACCTCTCACATCACAACATCTCCGGACTCCATGATTCCACGGATCCTTATACGGACGCATCCACCTTCGCGCCCTTCACATCCTCGGCCGCCAGATTTGCCTCATTCAAAACCTTCTGGACCTGCTGCTTGACCTCATCCATGGTCTGCTGCAGATTCGCCATCTCCTCCACAGGCATTTCTTCGATGAGTTTTTCCAGTTCCTTCTCCCTCTCGTCCCGTTTCTCCTGAATTTCTTCCTGCTCTTTCTTCTGTTCCTCGATTTTTTCCGCCTGCTCTTCCCGCTTCTCCTGTTCCTCGTCCAGGTGCTCCTTTGCCTCTTCTGTCACCAGGCCTACGATTTCATCCGTGAGAGATTCCATCACATTCTCCGCTTCCGCCTGGGCATCCACCATGGTGTGGCTCTTGAGGCGCTCTTTCCGGATAGCCGCATTTACCTCGCTGTTTTCCAGGATTTTTCCATTGTTGGCCGCAAGCTGGCTTCTGTATCTGGCCGCTTCATCCTCCAATGCCAGTGCACGGCGCTGATATTCTGTAGGCTCCTTCTTAGATAAGCTTATCTTACCAGACCTTCGATCCTGTATCATGCGCTCCAGCTCCTGCTGCTCTTCGCTGTCCTTGTCCACCCCGAAAGCTTCCCTTAACTCCTCCGATCTCCGGTTGACGTCCTTCAGGTTCTCAAGCTCCGCCTGATTATCCTCACGCAGCTTCTCCGATTCTTCCTCACGCATTTTAATCTCGTTGTCCAGCTGCCTGTCCGCATCCCAGGCATCCTGCACAATTTTCATGGCACGCTGCTGTGCTTCCGCCCTCTTTTGCTGTATTTTCTCCCGCAGTGGAAATTCTTTCAGGAAATTCCCGGCGTAAATGGTCCTGCTCTTCTTATCGTAGCTGTCTGTTCCTTCCTTGTTCTTCCATTCCGCCTGTACATTATTCCGCGTGTCTCCGCTGAAAATCGTTATATTGTTCTGTAATTTCATAGCGCCCCTCCTATTATTTTGGAAGTATCAGTTATTTTCTTTGGATTACAGAGTTTGCAAAAAAGTTCCTGTAATTTGCAGACACTCCCTTATACCCACAGCCAAACATTTGCCTGTGTAAATGTATAACACATGAACGCTTCTGCCGCAGACAGCAAAGAAACAGCAAACAATAAATCGGTACTTCTATCGTCAGGAATGACTACGCTCATGAGAAACAACCGGCAGTAATGAAGTATATCATCCCAAACAACATATCCTGCCGGAAACAACAGTTTCGTTCCTTCCATATACAGGATATATCGGCATTCCAGGAGCAATTCTTAAGCAGCGGAAAGAATTGCTTCCGAAAAACAAGCCTGACTGGCGCCTTCCCTGTCATTGTGCCGTCCCCATCAGCCAATCCAGTGCATTGATGCGTCGAATACCCTCATAATCCGCCTCCGGGTCTTCGTCCAGTGTCAAAATCAACTTTGAATAATGATCCGGAATCCTCTGAAGCGGCGCCTCACACTCAAAAACATTTACTAACCCGAATGTATATTAAGTTTCTGGTAAAATCTCTATCTGCGAAATATTCTGGGAATCGCATAAACTCTCACCAGTATAGAACCACACCACGCCAGCCATTACACCGGCTATAAAGTCTTCCAAATCAGTTCCACCCTCACAGCATTTTATTTTCCCCCTGCGATTTTCGCCGGATACCATTTCTGGAACCATACTGTAAAGACTCCCATCAGAATCGGTAAAATAGAGTTTACAGCGCCTATATATGATTTTATCCCTGTCCCCATCAGGAAATAAGTCCATATGGGCGTTAATAAATATAAAACGCCCCACATCAGCGTCAAAATCCGGTTTGTTTTCATAAAAAGAGGGTTCCGCAGTGCATCTTCCCCATGATACCCGTTCATGGAATAATGCGCCGTAAGCGGTATTTTTCCAAAACAGGTTACGGTCCACATAACCCCGAAGGCCAGGTAGGACAGAGGCAGGATCACTCTGACGGACACGCCGGACAGCACCGCCATGGCAAACCCGCTGACGAAAGCTGCACTTAAAACATCGTACAGTGTCTTCTTATTCTGGTAAAATAATAAGGGTACCAGTTCGCAGGCGCCAATACTGATAAAGCTTCCGATATCGCTGCTGATTCCCACAAATATCCAGAAAGCCATCCACGGAATCAGCATAATATTCATATTGGTTTCTTTGGCAGGCACATGAATCCCGCCGGCTTTTTCTCCCGTTTTCTCCCTGCTTCCGTCTTTTGTTTTCTGCCCGTCACCGTCTGAACCGCTCCCGACTCCCATAAAGCAGTCATCCCATCTGAGCAGCAGGTTAAAATCGCCTTTTACTCTATAAAGCTGCTTCATCAATGCCTCGTCCCCCCGGATTTCTCCTGCCGCAATCGAACGCCATACGGATAACGGTGTCTCAATCCTCGTCGTAGCAGCCGCAGAACCATCCGTAACCACCCTGCTTCCCTCTTTTCCCATGACAATCTGATAACATTCATCCACATCCGTATAGTACATTTCCAGTACCTGCTCTTTGCCGGAATAGCTTTCTTTCCTGTAAAGCACTGCCATCTCCCTGGTAAAGATCAGGGCATCCGACTCCTTTTCCCCATTTGTTTTTTCGATTCCCCAGCTCATATCCGCCCAGCTTTCAAATATTTCCCGGGGATACAGCAGGCGGTTCAGCTGCGCCCTTGTTTCCGGAAGGATTTCTCCTGCCATATATTCTTTTCCGGCCTCACGAACGTATCCCAGATATTCATCCGTCCTCCGGGACACATCCGGCACCCGGAACAGTTCCCCCTGCCCACAGAAAACAGTGGTATAGCAGTCCTTACCGCAAATATGATCAAACAGGCTGCATACACCGTCATAATTCCCTTCCGCCGTGTAAAAGCCGCAGGTCGATATCACCACCGTCTTCTTGCCGCTCATGTCGTATCTGGACGGATGGCTCCCGCTGCCGGTCTGTGCCTCATTTTCCACCATAAACGGCTGTACCATCGGAAGCTGTCGGTCAATCAAGTTCTTAAGCCCGCCCGGAACCGTAAAATAATACAGAGGGAAACTCCATATGGTAATATCCGCCCACAGCAGTCTCCGGATTACTTCCTGCATATCATCCTGGATACAGCAGGCACCGGGCGTCTTGTTCCAACAGGAAAAACAGCCCAGGCAGGGATGTATCTCTTTCTGATTCACCTGAATTTCTTCCACTTCAAGAGTTCCGCCTGCTGCCTCTGTACTTTCTTTCATTCCTGCAAGAAAAGCCCTGGTCAGTTTGTATGTATTGCTTCTGCTGCCTTTCGGACTTCCGTTTATCACCAGAATTTTCATATGTCTCCCTCTCTTTCCAGCTGCTCAATACAGTGCTGCGCCCATTCCATGCACATCTGCATATTCCTGCGTCCATACTCTACCGTCATCCCCCAATACAATGCCTTTTCTCCGGCACCCAGAAAATCACTGTAAGCCCCTATCTGCTTCGGCACGGACGCAAGGCTTTTCAGAAACATTCCGCAATATGCTTTCAGTTCCTCAAAATAACGTATGTTATCCTCCCGGCTCCGCTCGCCCATAAAAAATACTTTCATCAGGATCGGTGTCCGTGAATTTACCCCTAAATTACCGTCTGAAAGCCATCTCAGCAGCTCGTGTCTCCCCTCCTCCGTAATGGAATAAATATTTTTATCCGGCTTTCCCTGCTGGGGCACGAATGTTTTTTCAACCCATTTCCTGTCTTCCAGTGTCTGCAGTTCCCTGTAAATCTGGCTTGTCTGCGCTGTCCAGAAGAAATTCAGGGAATCCCGGAAGGCCTGCATAATCTCATACCCGGTCATCTCATGATAGTTGATCAACCCTAAAATGCCATGCTTTAACATCTTCCCTACTCTTCCTTTCCCATTTATGTTCCGCTTCTTTATTCGAATTATATTCCACTTATGGAATATTGTCAATACAAAACAGACATCACCCGGCTTAGGCCTGCTTAGACTATTGGGCGGAACTGGCCCCAGCAAACCCGAAAGACTTCATTCTCTTCACGGCTACAGCATAATGAAACTCCCCACAGCAAGCTGTGGGGAATGAAACCTTCTTTGGGATTAAAAATGTGCAGCAAAATTCAACCCCTGCTCTGACGAAAAGCTGTGATCAGATCGGAATACAGGGCACACCCCCACACCGCTTCGCCACAGAGAAAGTACCCCTTCCTTCCGAAGAACCGCCATATCTGTATTTTGCACTGGACGGAATGCTCCGGCTAACCCCCAAAAACACAAAGATTTTTATCCAAAATGTCCATTGCTTTCTTTCCTAAATTCTGATAAATTTATAAATACAGCGTGTGGCTCAGTCGCGTAAATCCAGTTGATATAAGCCATACGCTTGTTTTATTATCACAAAATTAAATATTTCCATTCAAATAAGCGTGTAGACCAAGGCGTAAATCCAGCCCCCGGACACACGCTTTTTTATATGGAAGTAAGGAAGTGTCTACAAATAA
>DKVC01000281.1 GCA_002490995.1 Lachnospiraceae bacterium UBA7188 | reverse complement strand
TTTTTCAGTCTTTACTACCAAAGACAGGATATATAACCAGTATACCACATTTAAGGATGGGGCTATAATGTTAAGTATTTTGCACTGGAATCATAAATTAGCATCATAAATTAGCACAAGAATATTTCGAAGAAGTAAATGCACCATATAAACAAATGTTTACGATGGAAAATATGACACATGGTTTATTAGAATCAGATTCAGAAGGTTTCTCTGAGATTATTCATCAAATTGCAAAATTAGAAAGAAATAGATAAAAGGGAAACAAAAAGCACCTGCTATTCTTACAATAAAAAATAACAGGTGCATGCTTAGTGCTCCATATCCTGCTGTTTATGGATATCCTACACCGTCACTTTCCTCCTGCTGCTGCGCCAGAAGCTCCTGGATACGGCGGCGCGGATGTATGCCTTCCAACTGCGTATTATATCCATGGCCTTCCAGCCAGGCAAGAATTTCCTCAAACTGCCGGATTGCTTCCCCTGTCCTGCCAATGGAAGCATACATTTCAGCCTTGGAAAAGAGACAGGCAATCTGAGAAGGGTCATAGAGACAGCCTGTCCCGACGATATGCCCAGCCGGGAACCTGGTTCCTTGAAAACAAACATACAATTTAAATATTCAAAAGCTCGCTGTAAGCCTTCAATGCACCGTCCGTGTCATGGGCCAGCACTTTCTTTGCCAGAACCTTCCCCAGCTGCACCCCTTCCTGGTCGAAGCTGTTGATATTCCATACAAAGCCCTGGAACATAACCTTGTTCTCAAAATGGGACAGCAGCGCGCCCAGAGCCTCAGGAGTCAGCTGCTCGCCGATAATGATGCTGGAAGGGCGTCCGCCCTCGAAATTCTTATTGCGGTTCTCATCCGCTTTTCCGCAGGCAAATGCCACGATCTGTGCCGCCACATTGGCGCAGAGCTTCTGCTGGCTGGTGCTGTCCTGGATCACCACGTCCCTGCCCATCTGGTTATTCTTGAAGCCCACAAACTGCAGCGGTACAATATCCGTCCCCTGGTGGAGCAGCTGGTAGAAGGAATGCTGCCCGTTGGTGCCCGGCTCGCCGAAGATCACGGGGCCTGTGGAGTAATTTACCGGCTCGCCGAAACGGTTTACCGACTTGCCGTTAGACTCCATGTCAAGCTGCTGCAAATGCGCGGGGAAACGGCTCAAAGCCTGGGAATAAGGCAGTACTGCCGTATTCTGATACCCCAGCACATTCCGCTCGTAAACACCGATCAGGGCATCCAGCATGGCAGGATTGGCATACATATCCCCGTTCTTCGCCAGCTTGTCCTCTTCTGCCGCGCCGTCCAGGAAACGGGCAAAAACTTCCGGGCCAAACGCCAGAGACAATACCGCGCCGCCTACGCCGGAGGTGGAGGAGAACCGGCCTCCGATATAATCATCCATAAAGAACGCCGCCAGGTAATCGTCGCTCTTTGCCAGAGGCGAAGTCTCGCTGGTAACGGCAATCATATGTTTAGAGGCATCCAGGCCTGCATTCTTCAATACATCCTTTACAAAAGATTCATTGGTCAGGGTCTCCAGGGTAGTGCCGGATTTGGATACCAGTACGAAAAGGGAATGCTCTACGTCAATGGTGTTCAGCACTGCCGCCGCATCGTCGGGGTCTACATTGCTGATGAACCTGGCTTCCATCTTGAATGTGTTATTTACCTTTGCCCAGTTTTCCAGAGCCAGGTACATGGCGCGGGGACCCAGGTCACTGCCGCCGATGCCGATCTGCACAACGGTGGTAAATTTCTCGCCTGCCGCGTTTGTGATCTCACCGCTGTGTACCTTGTTGGCCAGTTCCGCTATCTTTTTCTGCTGCTCCGCATAGAAGCTGTGCTTGTCCACACCGTCTGCCGTAACGGCCTCCCCCAGCTGTCCGCGGGTCATGTGGTGAAGCACCATGCGCTTTTCTCCGGTATTGATTACCTCGCCGTTGTAAAGGGCTTCAAACTTCTCCGCAAGCTGGGTCTCTTCCGCCAGCTTTGCGAGGACTTTCAGAATCTCGTCATCCACCTGCTTCGCACCGTAATTGTAGGTAAGCCCGGCTGCCATGGGAACACTGTATTTTCCCACGCGCTCTGCGCCCTTCTCCCCTGTCATTGCCTCCACAAGGTTTACCGGCGTCACCTTCTGCAGCTCCCCATATGCGGAAATGGTATCCAAATTGTTCCAGCTAATCATATTTGCCTCCGATCTACATAAATTTTTGATAGCAATCTTACTCTTCGATTATACTATGAACTGGAAGCGAATTCAAGCACGGGAACTATCAAAATGTTATGATACGCCGATTTTTCTTTGTTTTTTACGCCTGAAATCACAACGAGGAAAACTTGTCTCATCCCCTTGACGCAATCCCCTGTAAATGCTAAAATATTCCTATCCTACATCATGAAAGGAGGCTTACTGTCATGCAGAAATATTTTTGCAACCCCTGCGGGTATACTTATGATCCTGAGAAAGGTGATCCCGAGCACGGCATTGCTCCCGGAACCAGGTTCGAGGACCTTCCCGATGACTGGTGCTGCCCTGTCTGCGGCGTGAACAAGAGCATGTTCCAGCCCTGCATCGAGAATTATAACTAAGCAGAGAATAAAATCAGAACGTGAAAAGGTTGTCACACGAAAGTGCGGCAGCCTTTTTTCAATCTTATCCCATAAACGCATCCTCATGCTTCTTAAAGAAGTCGAAATAGACGCGGACTCCCTCCAGCTCCGTCCAGCGTTTCACATCCACAACCTCCTCGTCCATGTCATATATCTTAGCGCCCCTCATGGAAAGCAGAAACGGCGAATGGGTGGAAATCAAAAACTGGCATCCGAAAAACCGTGCCGAATCCTCCAGAAACTTCGCCAGTTCCTGTTGTCTCAGCGGCGACAGGCTGTTCTCGGGCTCGTCCAGAAGGTAAAGCCCATTCTCCTGTATCTGTTCGGAAAAATAAAGGAATGCGCTCTCGCCGTTGGAATGCTCCCGCACATTGTCCATCAGGTTATTCCGGACATATTTGGACTGGGTCTTCGTGCGCGCCATGTAAACCTTTTTCAGCTGCTCATAATCCTCCAGGGATTTCATCTGAAAATGGGCATACTTATTTTCCAGATATTCCTCGAACAGCTCCTCCCGCTTATTGCTGATCCCGTCATTCAGGCAACGGAGATTCAGCACAAAGTCAAACACGTCGTCACTTGTGATAATCCTGCTCCTCTTTGGAATCGGAATCTGAATCTCGTAATTACACATGGCAGTGTAATCCTCAAAGAAATTGGATCTGTTATACACTGCCTCCCGTTTCAGCCCCAGCTTTTCCGCAATTACGTTCAGGGCAGTGGTCTTGCCCGAGCCGTTGCCGCCGTACAGGATCGTCACCGGCTCAAAGTCCAGCATCCGCAGACCGTGCTTTGACAGCACCTGAAAAGGATACGCCGTGTCATAACATGTGCGCTTTATCCCCATGATAAAGCTGTATTCCAGTTCGATATCCGGGAAAGAAAAATGTGAGAGATAGATCATTGTGTCAATCCTTTCAATTCTTCCAGCAGTTCCAGGTCTGACTGCAGTACCTTTATGTTCGACGTAATGGGCGCTTCGCCGGGTCTGGTAACTGTGATTTCTATTACGGTACCCTCTTCTATTTTTCTGGAAAAAACACTTTTCAGAAAGGCTTCAAATTTGGGGTGGTTTTTGCTGAACTGATTTTTGGCACTCATCAGCTTCATAATTGATGCAGCGTTCATAACTTTCCTCCGATTTTGTATCAGTTTTTCAACTACGTATTTTTCAATGCCTGCCTCCTCTATAGTTTACAGGACAGTCGCCCAAAAAGCAATCCATATTTCGGCTTTCCTGCATTTGCTCCTTGTTTCGTTATTACGATTCGTTATGTACAAATTTGTTTTTGGAAATTGACATTTCCCCCACACTATATTATCATAAAGATGCAGCCGGAATCATCTGCCGCAGGAAAGTACAAATTTATTTTTTCATAATTCCCATAATAATGAAAGGCAGGAGGGATAATCTATGGGGCTTTATCTGAACCCGGGAAACAGCGCATTTGAAATGTCGCGTTATTCGGATATTTATGTGGATAAAAGTATGCTGATTTCCAGGACGAATGCCCTGTATAAGACCAAAAAACGTTTTCTGTGTGTCAGCAGGCCCCGGCGGTTCGGGAAATCAATGGCTGCCAATATGCTGTCGGCATACTACAGCCGGGGATGCAATTCCGCAGAAATATTTTCCGGGCTGAAGATTGAGAATACCCCCACCTTTCAGACCCATCTGAACCGGCATGATGTAATCCGGCTGGATGTGCAGCAGTTTCTGTTTCAGGAATCCCATCTTGACATTTTCATAGAAGAAATGCAGAAGGCAGTGACAGGAGACCTTCGGAAGGAATATGGGGACTGTTTTGAGATTGGACCTTATGGGCTTGCAGGTGCCTTAAATCAGATTTATGCCGCTACCGGTAAGGGATTTATCTTTATTATCGACGAATGGGACTGCGTATTTCGAATTGCCAGAGAACAGGAAAACGTGCAGAAAAGATACCTGGATTTCCTGCGGGGGCTTTTCAAAGGCGCCGCCTATGCCGACCTGGTCTATATGACCGGAATCCTCCCCATCAAAAAGTACGGGGAGCATTCCGCCATCAACATTTTTGATGAGTATTCCATGATTGACTCCAGGAATCTGGGCGAATATTTCGGATTTACGGAAGAAGAAGTGCGCCAGCAATGCGGGAAACACGGAATGGAATATGCCGAACTGGAACGCTGGTATGACGGATACCTGGCAGGAGGGCAGCATATCTACAATCCCAAGTCCGTAGCCGACGCATTGACCTGGAAGAACTGCAAAAGCTACTGGACCGGAACGGAAACCTATGAAGCACTGAAAGTGTATCTTGAGCGGAACTTTGACGGTCTCAGAGAAGCCGTAATTGAAATGCTGGACCATAGGCGTTGCACAGTTAACTCACGATCATTCCAGAACGATATGATTACATTTACATCAAAAGATGATATCCTTATGCTGTTAATTCACCTTGGATATCTGACTTTCGATGAGGATACTGAGGAGGTTTTCATTCCAAACCAGGAAATTACTCGGGAGTTTTTGAGTGTAGTAGACGGTCCTGCCTGGAAAGGGCTGACTGACGCCCTGGGTTGGCATCAATTACAGCCAGAAAACCAAAAAGCATACCTGCGTCATTGAAAGCTGGAAAAAACAATAACGCTGAAAAAATAATTCAGAAAGGAAACATTTTTATGGAAAAAATAGCAAGCTTCACCATAGACCATATCCGGCTTCAGCCCGGCATCTATGTGTCACGCAAGGACAAAGTCGGCGCGGAGACCGTCACCACCTTCGACCTTCGCATAACCAGCCCCAATGAGGAGCCCGTCATGAACACCGCCGAGGTTCACACCATCGAGCACCTGGGCGCCACCTTCCTGCGCAACCATCCCGAATACAAAGAAAAGACCATCTATTTCGGCCCCATGGGATGCCGCACGGGCTTCTATCTGCTGCTGGCCGGAGATTACGCCTCCCGGGACATCGTTCCCCTGGTACAGCAGATGTTTGAGTTCATCCGGGATTACCGGGGAGAAGTTCCCGGCGCTTCCCCCATGGACTGCGGCAATTATCTGGATATGAACCTGCCCATGGCCAATTATGTGGCAAAGAGATATCTGGAGCAGGTACTTTACGGAATCAGCGAGGACAGGCTGGTTTATCCGCAGTAAGGAAATGTCTACAAATAACCGCTGCAAGTTCATAGCGAGTTTTATTGTATTTCTGGGATTTCGCCTGAATAATTTGCAGCGGTTATTTTCCGACAATTTCTAAAAGAATCTATGGTGCAATTATTTGCATTCGTAGGTATAAATTGTCGGGAATGAACCCATGAAAAGAATTTAAACACATCAACCACATAGAAACGAGGAAAATATGACAAAAATCGGCATCATAGGCGCGATGGAGCCTGAAGTAGAAGAACTGAAGAAAGAAATGGACGTCACTGCCATCAAACGCAGGGCGGGAATGGATTTTCACGACGGCACCCTGGGCGGAACACCTGTCGTCATCGTCCGCTGCGGCATCGGAAAGGTAAATGCCGCATTATGTGTACAGATACTGGCTGACGAATTCAAGGTGAGCCATGTAATTAATACAGGCGTGGCCGGTTCCCTGAATCCCAGGCTTGACATCGGTGACATCCTCATCTCCAGGGACGCAATCCATCATGACATGGATGTCAGAGTCTTTGGCTACAAACTGGGAGAGGTTCCCCAGATGGGCTTCCGTGAATTTCAGGCAGATGAGAAACTGATGGCACTGGCAAAGGAAGCCTGCGAAAGAGTCAATCCTGACATTCACGTCATGTACGGACGGGTCGTCAGCGGCGACCAGTTCATTTCCAGCAAGGAGGTAAAGGAACACCTGATTTCAGAGTTCCAGGGAGACTGTGCCGAGATGGAAGGCGCTTCCATAGCCCATGGCGCTTACCTGAACAATATTCCTTTCGTTATCATCCGCGCCATTTCAGATAAAGCGGATGACAGCGCAGAAATGGATTATCCGACTTTTGAGACAGCTGCCGCCAGACACTCCGCGGCTCTTGTAAAAGAAATGATAAAGGGGCTGTCGCATTAAGATTAAGGCAGCAGAATACCGAGAGACCGCCGGTTATACTTTCTCCGGAAGCAATTCTGGCGGTCTTGTTCCTGAGTATAATAGTCCTTTCTTTCTATAAAGCAGTTTCATGTATCAAAATCCGCCAGAATAACCCGAACCGAAGTACTTCCCATACTCCTGCCGATTTCCCTCAGCCCCTCCACTCCAAAGGCTTCCCTGGCCTGGCGCAGCACTTCTTCCACATCCATATCCTTCTGAACCGCGATAATCAGCACATCACCGGCCTGATATTCATAGTCTTCCGCCAGCTGCCCCATATCTGACAGATATGTCACCCCTACATTTCTGCACTGGGCCAGTATAGTGCTGTCCACGGCGCTCTGGTTCCAGTCTCCGTCCGCCATGATAAAGACATAGTCCGTATTTTCGGCAATTTCCACCGTTTCCTGTCCGCCCGGATACAGATGATCCGGCGTATTCCAGCCGCCGCAGCTGACTCCCAGAAGCAATGCCCCCACCGCCGCCAGCACTCCGGTTTTTATATATGAATTATCTGCAATTTTCCCCGAACATTGCCTGAGCAGCACTTCCGTTGTCCCGAACACGGACAGATACCAGAACGGATAAGTGCACATAATATATCTGGTGTCCAGAAACGGCACAATCTGCGACACGGTTACCGTATAAAATACAATCGGCACAAAAAGCAGCAGCCCCTTGAACACCGGCAGGTTTCGCCCTCTTCTCCACACAAGAAGCCCTGCCTGTACGCCAAGGCAGAGTAAAAGCAGCCATCCATGCCCTCCAAAAAGCCATGCCGCAGCCTGATCAAACATAAGCTTTGACTTACTCAGATAGAAATTTCCGCCCAAAAGCATATTCAGGGAATCCACTCCCCTATATCCCTGAAACACATGCCGTATGGCAAAGGGCCAGATGCAAAGCCCCACTGCAGCCGCCCCCGCCAAAGTCAGCACATACCCCGCCATCTCCCGCCACTTTCGCCTCACGGCCATCCATATACAGAAAACAGCGGCCACACCAATGGCATACAGCACAAAATAGTAATGTGTCAGGTACCCGCATAACACCGCCAGAACAAGCCTCCGCCGGTTCTTTCCCTTCAGCCTGAAACACTCATCCGCGATTTTCAGATGCATATAACAGTACGCAATCACCATAAATGTCAATAGTGCGTACATCCTCAGAAACATTGCCGTGGACAGAAACCCGGCAGAAAGGCTGTATACACCGACTGTCAGCAGCGCTGCCGTCCTGCCTCCCAGATACAGCCTGCACATTTTATACAGCAGCGCCGCCGCCATAAGCAGGACCGCAATATTCAATCCCAAACCAAACCACCTGGAAAACTTCCCCTGGAATACGGAACAGATTGTGTGCAGCAGACTATAATACAACGGCGGATGGACATCGCCACGCTGATTATAATAGACGGAAGCATAATTGAAAGTATTGCTTTCACTGACCGCCACATAATCCAGATATGCCTGCCCCGGCATCCAGGATGTGGTCCTGGTATCCGCACTGTTGGCCTGGGCGGTCAGATAGTCCTGATAAATCACACTTTCCTTCAGATGAAATCCACATTCCTTCAGAATCCGGAAATCCTTAACAAGGTTGCTGAAAAGCTGCCCCAGGGATTCTCCCGCTCCGTATTCCATCATCCATTCCTTTACATTATAATCATGCTGCCCAAAATGCATGAAGGGAAGATATTCACTGTTAGCCAGACCATAGGAATAGACCTCATCCACATGATACCCTTCCTTCTGATTCCCGTAAAAAATCAGCATGGCCAGAGAAATCATGAGCACTGCTGCCAGTTTCCAGTTCACCTTTTTCAAAACACGCCCGATTTTCTTCATAGAACCGCCTTTTTGCTTTTGTTTTTCCGTCAATCCGCTTTTTTATTAAAGACAAACAGCTTGCTGAAAATGTAATTCGCAACGGTCACCAGCACCGCTGAAATAAATGTTGCAACCAGTAAGTTAATATTCATCGCCGTCAGCACCTGCATCACCACCACATCCAGAATCCATGTGGAAACGCGGGAAAGCACAAATTTAGGCGCTTCTGTCCTCATGGGTTCCTTACTCTTAAACACAAATCTCCTGTTAGTAAAATAGGCAAAAATAACTCCCGTCACCCAGTTGATCGTGCTGAGTACGGCATTTTCAAAGGGCGTGGGATACATTGTATTATGAAACAGCAGTGCATTTGCGATAAACTTCGCCGCCCAGGCCACAATGGTAGTCAGCACACCCACAATCAGATAGACAATGATTTCCTCGTGTTTCTTATAAAGCTCTTTTCCTTTTTGTATCATTTGCTTCCTCCGGTTCTTTCTTCTCACACAGGTCGTCCGCAGCGTCACTGCATTCTGTCCTTCCGTCAGTCTTTCGCAGCTTCCCTGTATCCTGTCTTTCTGCCAGTCTCCCGTAGCTTCCCTGTATCCTGTCCTTCCGTCAGTCTTTCGCAGCTTCCCTGTATCCTGTCCTTCCGCAGCTTCCCTGCAGCCTGTCCTTCTCCGGCAGGCTGCAGTAAAAGCTTACTTCAGCTTCCGGCCTCTGTCAGGGATTTACTACATTCCTCGCCTCTCCACGCAGGAAAGCGGCAATATTCTGGCATGCTTCCTCCACACAGCGCTTCCTGGCCTCCACGCTGGCCCACGCCAGATGCGGTGTGATAATCAGGCGGCTGCTGTCCTTCAGGCGGCTTAAGGGATTCTCCGGCTCCAACGGCTCCTTCTCCACCACATCCAGCCCTGCCGCGGCAATCTCTCCCGTTTCCAGCGCTTCATACAGAGCGGCATTATCCACCACGCCTCCCCTTGCCACGTTCACCAGGACGGCCGTCTTCTTCATTTTTTTCAGGGCATCTCCATCGATGAAATTCCGGCTCAAATCACTGAGCGGGCAGTGCAGCGACAGAAAATCACTCTCTGCAAGCAGTGTTTCCTTATCCACCTGAAGATATTCCCTGCAGCTGCTCCTGCCTGTTACGGAATGAAAAATCACCCTGCATCCCATCACTTCGGCAATCTTCGCCACACGCCTGCCGATATTTCCCATTCCGACGATTCCCCAGGTCTTGCCCTCCAGTTCATAAAAGGGAATGTCAAAATTGGAAAAACGACCCTGTGCGCTGTATTGGCCGGATTTGACATAATTGTCATAATGAATCAGCTTCTGACTCAGAGCCAATGCCAGTGTAAAGGTATGCTGTGCCACCATGGCAGTGCAGTAATCCCGCACGTTAGCAACCCGTATCCCTCTGGCGGTGCAGTACTCCAGATCGCAGTTGTCATATCCGGTGGCAAACTCACAGATCAGCTTCACATGATGTGCCTCCTTCAAGGTATCCTCCCGCAGAGGCGATTTATTGGCAATGACGATATCAGCGTCCTTCACACGCTCCCGCACTTCGTCAAGCGTGACAGTATTGTCATATATAGTGACATCCCCGAATTCTTTGACAGCATCCACTGACACATCTGTCCCTACACTGTTTCTCTCCAAAATGACAATCTTCATACAGCTATCCTCACTCTTATTCTCATTCAGCATCCGTCCGCCGGCGATTCGTCATGAAAATTCATTTACGGCAGGTGCTTTTAACATCATAAACATTCCGGTTTAAAAAGTCAAGGCATTAGTCAATATAGTCCTCCGATATAGCCCTCCGAATCACAACAGGCTATCTCCACATTCCGGAGACAGCCTGTCCGCTTTACCCAACCTGCAATATACAAATTCATACCCAAGCCCAAAGGGATTTGCCAACCTGCCTTAAAACGAGTGCGCGCAGGTACAATACAATGCAAAAAGAAGTCAAATAAAAACATTTTTAAGTACATCCATGTTCAGGTCGTCAGGAATTCTTTCAGCAAAGCCTCCAGCTCTTCCTCCGTCACTGCCGCAGAATCCTCCGCCGCCTCTTCTCCTGCCTGGAAAGCCGCCGAAAATGTCTGCTGTCCCTGTTCTGCCCATGCCCCTTCCGGGGTTCGCTGCCCCTGCTGTGCCCATGCTCCTTCCGGGGTTCGCTGCCCCTGCTGTGCCCGTACCCCTTCCGGGGGTTGCCGGACCTGCTCTTCCCACAGCCGCTCCGGGGTCCCGCGCCTCTGTTCCGTCCGGCCTGCTCCCTCTGTCTGCGTGCAGTCCACCTGCCGGCCGTTTTCCGCTCCTGACATCAGCACCGCCCTGTGCTCTCCGTCTCCGGCCTGCGCCCTCCGCTGTCCATCCTCTGTATCCGTCAGCCGCGAATTTCTACGTTCTCCCTCCATTCCCGGGATATACTCCGCCTGCCCGGCTCCTTCTGTCCAGGATGTCTCCATTTCCGGCCTCTCATCTTCTGTCCGGGAAAACTGCATCCCCTGCTTCCTGTCCTCTGTCCGGGATACCTGCATCCCCTGCTTCCTGTCCTCTGTCCGGGATACCTGCATCCCCTGCTTTCTGTCTTCTGTTCGGGATACCTGCATTTCCGGATTCCCATCTTCTGTCCGGGGCATCTGCCTCATCTGTTGTGAGCTCTCTGCCCACATCGTCTGCTGTGCAGAAGGGTATATCTGCCCTGCTCTGCTCACTCCCTGATACATATCCCCGCCTGCCGCCATACGGTTCTCAATGGGCATCAGTTCCACAGTACGCCTTTTCTCCTGCTTTGCCTGGGCTTTTTTAACGTTTCTCCTGCCCCTTCCCCGCTCTTTCCTGCCGCCCTGTATCCGTCCGTAGGGCATCTGCTTTTCCTCGAAAGCGGCTTCGCCGTACAGCATCTCCATATCCTGCCTGGTAACCTCTATCCTGGGGGACAAATGATTTTCCAGGTAATCCACCAGATTGATTTTCAGCATCCGCTTTTTCCCCCGCACATCCACCACGGTGGACACGCTGAAATACACATACAGCCCGAAAAAGCTCACAATATAAAAGGGCAGCACCTCTCCCACGGTCCGTCCTCCTATAATGCTTTTGCACACACCGATTCCCGAGAATACCACAGACAGAAGCATCAGCTGCCCAGACAGATGATATATCGTTTCAAAGGACAGATGCCCCAGTGTCATCCGGTTCAGGAACTTGTCCACAAAGACGGGAATATTGGCCACACCGTTTCCCAGCTGGTAACAGCTGGCAAACTTTGTCTTGCACTGCTTCAGCAGCCTGTTCCTTGTAGAAGCCATGTTGTCGGCTTCCTTTATCATATTTCTGTAAAGCAGCCCCAGAAACACACGCAGCAGGATACTGCTTCCCAGAAAGGCAAACATGCAAATCGTTATCAGCTTTTCTTCCTGAAATACATGAAACATATTGAGCCTCCTCTCGTTTTGCAATCATCAGGAATTGGGGCCCCGTTACTCTATTGCCTGTCCCATGAAACCAGTATAACGTAAAATATCCGGACTTTACAGAATTTTCCATCGCATTTTTCTTTCTTTTTCCGACAGGAAGCTACATTTCCCGCAGCTGCATCTCCTCTGCTTTTCCCACAAAATAAAACACGCAAAAGAAATTTTTATCTCCCGATTGCAGAATCTGGTAAAATCTGTTAGAATATACATTAATATCTGTGTACAGGATTCGGGTATGTTTCCCGTACCACCAATCAAAAAGGAGATGTATACCATGGATTCACTGAAATATATAACCCACGGCACCTGTTCAAGGCAAATCGACATTCAGTTAAAGGACGGTGTCATTGATTCCGTACAGTTTACAGGCGGCTGCCACGGCAACCTCCAGGGCGTCAGCGCACTGGTGAAAGGGATGAAGCCGGAAGAAGCCATTTCCAGATTAAAAGGCATCAAATGTGGCGCAAAACCCACCTCCTGTCCGGATCAGCTGGCGCTGGCTCTCGAACAAATGCTTTAGAAAGGCTCCGCTATGAAGAAAATCGTATTGACCGGCGGGGGAAGCGCCGGACACGTTACCCCCAATATTGCACTGCTTCCGTCCCTGAAGGATGCCGGATTTGAAGTCACTTACATGGGATCCTATGACGGAATCGAGAAGCGCCTGATCGGAGATTTCGAGATTCCCTACGTGGGGATTTCCACCGGCAAGTTCCGCCGGTATCTGGATCTGAAGAATTTTACCGATCCTTTCCGTGTGATGAAAGGCTTTTCGGAAGCGAAGAAATTCCTGAAGGACTACAAGCCAGACGTCATTTTTTCAAAGGGAGGCTTTGTCTCCGTTCCTGTAGTCCGAGCCGGGGCATCCTTAGGGATTCCCTGCATTATCCACGAGTCCGATATGACACCTGGGCTTGCCAACAAAATCTGTATTCCTGTGGCCAGAAAGGTATGCTGCAATTTCCCGGAGACACTGCAGCAGCTGCCGGCAGAAAAGGCTGTCCTCACAGGCTCCCCCATCCGCGCGGAGCTGGCACAGGGAAATAAGGTTGCCGGGCTCAATATGTGCGGCTTCAGCGCCAATAAACCTGTCATCATGGTAATCGGGGGAAGCCTGGGGGCTGCGGCTGTCAACAAGGCTGTCCGGGACGCCCTTCCCAAACTGCTGACAGACTTCCAGGTCGTGCATCTGTGCGGGAAAGATAAAGTAGATAATCTGCTGCTGAATACTTCAGGCTATAAACAGTTCGAATATGTCAAGGCAGAGCTGAAGGATCTCTTTGCCATGGCTGACGTGGTGATTTCCCGTGCGGGAGCAAATGCCATCTGTGAGCTCCTGGCATTGAAAAAGCCCAATATTCTGATTCCGCTGCCTGCCTCCAGCAGCCGGGGGGATCAGCTGCTCAACGCAAAATCCTTTGAATCCCAGGGCTTCTCCATTGTCATCAGTGAAGATGACCTGACCACCGAATTGCTGGTGGATAAGGTGCATGAACTCTATTTCTCCAGACAGACCTTCCGCAGCGCCATGAATGACAGCGGACAGATGGATTCCATTAAAACGATTATGTCGCTGATCCAGGAAGTGACTGCCTGACAGCCATGATCATGCAAAGCTTTCCATATTGCAGCGGTTATTTTCCGACAAATCCTGAGTATAAATCCCCATGGATGGCCAGGCAGCCACACATGGGGATTTTTTCACGTTTTTCACAGATAGTTTTCATCATATACAGCACGGATGCCGCCGATGAATTTCGGCCTTGTCCGGGCACAGACTACATGGGCGTCGCCAATCTCTCTGGTCCGTATCCTTACCGGTACCGCCACATCCCTCAGGTGCATTCCGATGAGCGTATCCCCGATATCCAGTCCCGCATGGGCTTTGATATGCTCCACTGCCACCGGATGTTCAAATGCCTTGTAGGCCGCCGTGGCAAAGGATCCTCCTGCCTTGGGCTGGGGTATTACGTTCACCGCTTCATACCCGTAGCGGTCCGCAGCCTCCTTTTCCAGAATAAGCGCCCGATTCAGATGTTCACAGCACTGGGCTGCCAGCCATACTCCCGCTTCCTGTGTGGCCTGATATATGCTTCCGAATACCACTTCCGCCAGTTCCGGGCTGGAATAGCTTCCGATACTCGCCCCTGCCACTTCGCTGGTGGAGCATCCCACCACCAGGATATCACCCTCTTCCAGGGCTGCCGCCTCCAGCAGTTCCTTAGCCGCACTGTACGCTTCTCCGCTGGTTATCGTCATTTCTTCCGTCATTTTACCGCACCTCCCTGCCTGCATTTTATACTCAATCAGACATCTGCCTGAATACACGCACACTTCATCAGTATACCAGACCTTCTGTAAAAAGCAACACTCTTTCCGCGTTTTCAGAATATAGTAAATGGATATTAATATTTACAGGAGAATTTTCATGTTTACCCTTGCTCTCCTGTTCGGTGTATCAGCCAGCCTGGATGCCCTGCTGGTCGGGATCAGCTACGGTATCCGCCGGGTCCGCATCCGTCTCTGGCAGAACCTGACAATCAGCCTGGTCACGCTCCTGGGCACCTGTCTCTCCGTCGGGCTGGGGCAGCGTCTGGCAACTGTCCTCCCCAGTATGATCGGCGAGTATGCCGGAAGTCTGGTTTTGATTTTTCTGGGACTCTATTATATTGCCAAATGGATAAAGGCGCACTGGCAAAGCTTACATGCCAGGGCGATTCCCAATGACTTTCAGGCAGCCGCTGCGGATTATTCCGGAAGAACGGATCTTTATCAGGTAACGGACGCATCCCCGGAGACAGTTCCCTTCCTGAAGTTGACAGAGGTGCTTTCCCTCAGCGTGACACTGTCCGTAAATAATTTAAGCGCAGGCTTCAGCGCCAGCCTGGCAGGGCTTCCACTGGCTCCTGCCGCCGCCAGCACCCTTATCTGCTCCGTGCTTTTCCTGTTCTTCGGAAATTGCCTGGGCTGCAGTCGCTGGCTGCAGGTTGCGGGCTGCGCGGCAGAACCACTTTCCGGCCTTCTGCTTATGGGACTCGGGATCCTACAGCTTCTCCTCTGAAACCTTTGCGGGACATGGGGCGAAAAATAACTGATACGGTTTATACTCACAGCCAAAAACATTTGTCATCCTGAATGCATACTGGGTGAGCACTTCCGTATCAGTTATTTTCTGCATAAATACAATAAAAATGGAAAAATTATAACCGTATTCCAGATTATATCAAACAGGAGACTATAGCATGACATTATCGTCAGTTTTGGAAGAGAATATTCAGTATGTAGAAAGCCATTTGCCCGTAAAAGACAGCTTTGACCTGATAACGAGGAACCTGTACCTGGGAAAAACAAAAGCCTTTTTCCTGGGGGTGAACGGATTCTGCAGGACGGATATCCTCCAGCAGATTTTTTCCGATCTGCAGAACCCCATATACATGTCCGACGACAGCGTAGAAGAAATCCAACGGTATATGAACGCAAAAATCGGCTACGCACAGACTTCCCTCTCCGATTCCTGGGAAGAGATCATCCGCAATGTACTCAGCGGCCCTGCTGCCCTCTTTGTGGATGGCTTTGCCCGGGCTATCCTGATCGATGTACGCACCTATCCCACCCGGAGCATTGAGGAACCGGATTTGGAAAGAGTTACCAGAGGCTCCCGGGACGGCTTTGTGGAGACGCTGCTGTTCAACGCAAACCTGATCCGCCGCCGGGTGCGCTCTCCCCGGCTTGTCTTTTCCATGCACTCCGTAGGCACGGAAAGTAAAACCGACGTTGCTGTCAGTTATGTTGAAAACGCCGTAAACCGTGATCTTCTGGAAAAGATTACCGCCACTCTGGACTCGCTCCAGGCCACCTCCCTCACCATGGGTGCCACAAGCCTGGAAGAACTGCTTCTGCACAAACGCTGGTGGAACCTTCTTCCCAGCATCCAGGTAACCGAGCGCCCTGATGTGGCTTGCAGTTATCTAATGGAAGGGCATATTCTGATACTGGTGGATAACTCGCCCCAGGTTTTGATACTTCCCTGCACCATTTTCCAGTTCACCCAGAATCCGGAGGATTACTATAAAAGCCCTTCCGTGGGCACCTATTTCCGCATGGTACGCTTTCTCTGCATTCCGGTAAGCCTCCTGCTGCTGCCTTTGTTTTTGCTGGTTACCGCCCACTTTCCTGACACTGCCCGGGCATGGGGCTTGCTCTCCGATGCAGGCCTGACGCCTCAGCGGCTGTTTTTTTACGTGCTTGCAGTGGAATTTCTGCTGGATTTGTTCAAATACTCTTCCTCACTCAGCTCCGGTAAATTCTCCGGCTCCCTGTCCATTGTGGGGGGATTGATTATAGGCGACATTGCCGTCAGTTTAAACTGGGCCTCCACGGATGTGCTTTTTTACGCCGCCGTTACGCTGCTTGCCTCCCTGGCTATCACGGACACAGCCTTCAGCGACGCTATAAGGCTGTACCGGATTCTGCTGCTTCTGGCAACTGGGTTCGGCGGGCTGCCGGGATTCCTCATCGGCGCAGCCCTGGTCCTGTTCTCCATAGTAACGACACCCACTTTCGGAGGCTTCAGCTACTTCTGGCCGCTGTTCCCCTTTAACGGAAAAGCTCTGGGGCGGCTGCTGTTTCGCAGTCCCACCTTCAAGGCGCAGCCATCCAGCGTCTGGGACCGGGGGAAAGTGCATTAGTTATGCCAAGGCATCCTTTTAGTTTTTTTATGATAGCCTTAAAAATCCTTGTACTTTTCCGTGGATTATGCTAATTCCCTTTCGGGTCTCTATGTAAACGGAGGGTATAGGCCTTGATGCTGCAGGCAATCCTACTATTTCATTGGGGATGTATGATTGTAACGGCGGACTCCTGAAGAGTTCTCAGGAAGAAGGGTACGCCGCCAGACCTTTTGAAAAAGGGTTTTTCTGTGTCGATTATGATAGAATGTTTGTTTTGTCCTGTGATTTTGAGAAAATTGCAGTATTACCACCGGAACCGTAAGGATATAGCGGCGAAAACAGATGTGCTCAACAATATCCCCGAGTTCCAGGCCCAGTGTTCCGGCAATCAAAAAAAGGTAACCAACCCACCCGCAAAGTGCTTGATTACCTTTTGATTACC
>DKVC01000293.1:33015-43257 GCA_002490995.1 Lachnospiraceae bacterium UBA7188 | reverse complement strand
TTCCATGAACTGGAAAAGCATATGCCGGCTGTTTCCATTGAAAACATGTGCCTGGACTCTGCCATGGACAACTACCCCACCTACCGGATCCTCCAGAAAAAGGAGATACGGGCATTCATCGACCTGAACGATAAATGCGGCCGGCCAAAAACAATCCCTGATACCATCACCATTGACAAAGATGGGACACCATTATGCCAGGAAAAGCTGCGCATGAAGCCCAATGGTTATGACAAATCCAGCGGTTACCTCATGTGGCGCTGCCCCTATGGGAAAGAACATTGTTCCAAATGTAAAAATTCCTGCACGGATTCCAAATATGGAAGGGTCGTCAAGACCCGGCCTGACTGGGATATCCGGCTTTACACCGATGTCCCCCGTGGCACAGATGCCTACAGGAAGATCTATAAACAACGCACCGCCACGGAACGCATCAACAACCGTATCCTTAATGATTACGGCCTGCACCGCATGTTCATACACACAAAGGAGCATTATTCTTACATGGCGACCATGATCGGTATCTGCATCCATCTGGATGCCCGCTATTAGCAGCAGGTACAGGCAGCGTCGTAAATCATGTCTCCTACTTCTGGATTCTTTCAGTCCTGTTTTCCGACAGGCTTAAAAAGCATGCCCATTTTTATCCATTATCCTTTCCGGACCACTCAATCCCCACAATCATCCATTCTGTATCCTCCTCATTTCTCAAACTCTGCCTTTCCTGCCTATTCACTATTGAGTTTCCGAGACCGCTCTTTCAGAAAGGACAATGTGCTCTAATAAAGCTCCGGCAGCTCCTCCTTAGTCACGGCATAAGGGCTGGAATACAGCGTCTTAAGGTAGTCAAAGCTGTTAAATCCTTCGCCAAGGCAAAACGGGCCGCACCATGTCATATAGCTTGACCAGCCTGTTTTTTCGTTGTGTATGGCGTTAAATCCGGCAGGCTCCCGATTTCCCCGATAATCGTTATTTTAGGCTGTGAGGTGATTTCCGTAAGCTGGCGATACTGCTCAGCGCAGGAAGTATGTACGTGCGCTTCAGGATACATGTCCCTGGAAATAATATCCACCCTGTCGTCGCCGGGATAACATTCCGGCACCGGTGCATTCCACACCCAAATCAGATTATTCAGCTTATGGACATTTGTATAGCGGTCATACATGATCCGATACAGCTTCTTAACGGTATCCGCCCCTTTTGCGCCCCACCAGAACCAATCGCCGTCTCCCTCATGGAAAGGCCGCCACAAAACAGGAATTCCTTTATCCCGGAACGAACGGAGCAGCCCTGCCATCATATCCATATCCGAAAGGAGTGCCCTGTATTCGGAAGTTCCCTCTATAACCGCCCTGCCTGCATCGAAGTCCGTGTTGCGTGAGAAAAAAGACTTTGACCGCCCTCCAAGAGGGGAAAACCAATGCCATGTGAAGGTAATCAGCCCCTTTTGTTCCGCCCACTCCCAGGCGCGCTTCAGCGTACCGTAATTTTCCGTCACCTCGGTCATGCATTCCTCATCGGTGTCGCTGTAATTGATATTCGGCGAATAGGATAAAAGTTCAAAGCCAAGCAGGGCAGGCTCTTTTCCCGTGATTTTCCTGTTCTGCTGAAGCTCCTCCATGGCCATCGTCTTGGTATGCTGGCCTGTCACCACTTTATGGTACGTAATTTCGGAAAGATATGCCATCACGTTTTTTACGCACTGCTGTGCGTCGGGATTGACAGGTCTATCAATTTTATTGCTCATGTTTCTGTCTCCAATTCATACTGCATGTCAACAAAACTTCCATGCATCCGGCTTCTCCACCTCGCATGAAAGCAAGGCAATAAAGGGAATTGCCTGGGAGTTTTGTTGCAGATGCACACAAACCGCCAGTCATACTCAATAATGCTTCCAGTCCGGCAGCTCGTCCAGGGTAATAACCCGTTCGTCCTCATAAACCTTCTTCACCATGGCTTCCTCCGTGTACTCTTCGGAAAGCAGCGGCAGGTTATTTTTCACCACAAACTCACCGCTCCAGGTGCAGAACCAGAGCCAGGGCGCCTGATCCCGAAACGCCTGATCCGGGTCAAAGAGGCAGCCGTTTTCCGTCAGGGCAATCATCCTGGGGGAATCCGTGTACTCCACAGCCTGGCTGAATTTCCCGCTCTGGGACAGATAGACCTGCTTGCCGGGATAGATGTCCTCCCCGATGATGTCCACATACTCGTCGCCCGGGTACCAGTCCCCATCCTGGCCGTTCCAGACCCAGATAATATTGTTCAGCTTATGGTACTCCGTCATCCGCTGAAATACCAGTTTCCACAGTTCGATATAGCTTTCCGGCCCCGAAGCGCCCCACCAGAACCATCCGCCGGAAGCCTCATGGAGCGGCCGGAACAGAATGGGCACATCCGCCTCCTGGAGAATGGCAATCTGCTCCGCAATGGCGTCAACATCCCGCAGCAGCAGTTCGTACCCTTCCTCGTCTTCACCGTTCATAATAGCCGCCAGGTCAATATTTGTGGCTTCCATATAAAAACCCCGGTACCAGGGCTCGGAATCCGTCAGGTACTTCTCCGGCGCGTTCCAGTGCCAGCAAAACGTGTTGATTCCGCCCATGGCGTCGAAATTGATGGCCAGTTTTGTAGATATCCCCGAAGAACCGTTTGCCACCCTGGAAGGGGTATATTAGATGAAATCCAGTCCCAGCACGGCAGGAGTTTTGTCCCCGTTCACTTTCTTCAGCGCCAGGATTTCAGGGCCTCCCACCCCTTTGTCCGAATGCTGTCCGGACAGGATGTAGCTTCCGTAGATATCCTGCAGATAGGCCATCAGCCCTTTTGCGCTCTCCGTGGCATTGGGATTCGCCAGAGCATTCTCCACCTGGAATACGCTCTCCGGCAGGCGTTCTGCGGTTTTGATTTTCAGGGCATCCACACCTATCCACCCCCATTCCGTCCGGATACCAATGGTATGTGCGCCGCTTTCCAGATAGACACGCTGAAGCACCGCCTCCCCGAATTCCTCCGAAGCCGTCACAAAGCTTCCAGCCGTCTCTCCGTCCACCGTTATGCCGTTGGTCTTCTCTCCGCCCATTCCGGCGCTGATGACAGTAATGTCATAACTTCCCGCTGCAGGAATTTCTACCTGAAAGGAGCAGCTGTCCCCATCTGACTCGAACCCCGCTAAATATCCGTCTCCGGTGTAACCTGACAGTTGTGTCGCAAGATGCACCTTGCCTGTCAGCTCCGCTTCTGCTGCATCGTAAATCTGCTCGAAATTAATGGCTTCCGGGGCGGTGCCTGATTTCTGATTTCCTGCGCTGTCAGAGCCACCCCTACTGCTCTCGCTTCCTTGTTGTCCTGCACTGTCTGATGCGCTGCTGCCTGCGTTTCCAGCGCTGCTGCCCTCAGAAACTCCGTCATCCGCATTCCCGGCGCTGTTTCCGTCCGAAGCCTTGCCGTCTGCATTTCCGGCGCTGCTGCCCTCAGAAGCCTTGCCGTCCGCATTTCCGGCGCTGCTGCCGTCCGAAGCCTTGCCGCTTTCCGGATTCTCCGCACCGTAGGATGCCGTGTTACCGTCAGCATTCTCCGCGCCCTCCGACACTCCGCTGCCCTGCGGATCTCTGTCCTCTGATTTTCCCTCGCCGCCCACAGCCCCGTCGCCCGGGTTCTGCGCACTGACTGCACCGCCGGAATTCCCTGCGCTCTCCGCCTCCTGTCCGCATCCTGCCGTCAGCAGGGAGAGCGACAGACAGATTGCCGCAATCCAAGCAAATGCCCTTCCTCCCACAGGGCGGTTAACTTTTATCCCGCTCCATTTTCTCACATTGTCCACCCTATTATTCCTCTTTCTCTGTAAAGCCTTTCCTGTGAGTTCGTAGTTACCGCAAATATCTTAAGAAACGCTTCCTCTCTATCTCCCAGTTACATACTCCGCAAGCAATAACGCAATTTCAAAATGGCCTGCATCATGCTGCGTCCCCTTGTACTGTCCATCACCGCCTCTGAACAAATGTTCCGGCGCGTCCAACAGATCTCCGCAGGTTAGAAATATGTACAATTCCAACCCTCTGAAATCACACATAGCCTGTATGGCAGAACATTCCATTTCTACAGATATGCAGCCATCCGCTTTTCGTTTTTCAAAATTGTTGACTGTTTCCCTGTAAAAAGCATCTGTTGTCCAGGTTTTCCCCTTCACAAACGGTATTCTGCTTTCCTCCATAAACCTCGCAACCACATCAGCGTTCCTTACTGTAATATAATCGGAGGCAGGGGCATAGTGGTAGGAAGTTCCCTCGTCCCTGTATGCCTGTGTGGGCACCATTACCCTGCCATGGGCAATCTCTTTATTCAGACACCCGCTTCCCCCAAAAACAATGTATTTATCTGTCTTGATTTCTGACAGGGTATCTTCTATTGTCGCCACGCAGGCTGGCGCCCCTGCATAGGTCTTTAAAAATGCGTACTCCTTCCCTTTATAGCTAAATTGATAAATTGGCAGATTCCCGGTAACAGCCACTGATTGCCCAATTTGCCTCAAATCATAATTGTCCTGCACGTACTTTTCTATAACATAAGAAAATGTAATAATACAAGCATCTACTATAGGCGCATCTTCTCTAAGACAGGAATTTATTTTTGATTCCGATTCCATGTCAAAACTATCAATTATCATTCTGTCTCCTCCTTCCGCCGAAACGTAGGCATGTGCAGGATCCTGCAAATTTATTCCGTAACTGCCCGCAGATAAATCAGTCTCCCCTGGAAATCCCCCCATGGATTGGGAACGGTAATGCCCGCCTTCATCAGCAGATCCCCGCCGAAGCTTCTGCCTGCGAAAGCCGCCATTTCCTCTCCGCCCTCCACGGTCTCAATCCGGTACGTTTTCTCCGGATCCAGTCCCTGCAGCCGGATCAGACGGCTCCGGTAATTGGGACGGTTCAGCACCTGCACATAGGTCACCAAAGCCTCGTTTTTATCCTCCGAAACCACCATATAACAGTCAAACTCATGATTCTGCCCGCAGGAAGCAATCCGGTAGTAATCCCCCCTGCGCACCAGATCATTGTACTGATGATACAATGCCACCTGCCCCGGAATTTTCGCCTGCTCCTCTTCCGGCAGCTTTGTCACATCCAGCTCATACCCGAAAGTTCCTGCCAGAGCCACATACCCCCTGGTCTCAAAAGGCGTCACCCTGCCCACTGTATGGTTGGGACACACGGAGACATGGGCTCCCATGGTGGAGAGAGGATAGAGCATGGCAGTCCCTTCCTGAATCTTCAGCCGCTCAATGGCATCCGTGTCGTCGGAGCACCAGATTTGGGGACTGTAATACAGCATCCCGGCGTCAAACCTGGCTCCGCCCCCGGAACAGTTTTCCAGAAGAAGTTCCGGAAAATCCGTCACAAGCCTCTCCTGCATCTCGTACACCCCTAATACATACCGGTGGCACAGCTCACCCATCCTGTCCGCAGGCAGTTCCGCGCTTCCCAGGTCGGAGAGCTGACGGTTCATATCCCATTTCACATACTCGATATTGGCGCTGTCCAGGACGGCCTTCACCCTATTATAAACGTAATCCCGTACATCCTTCCTGCTGATATCCAGCACATACTGGTTCCGGCACAGAGCCGCATCCCTGCCCGGTATCCGGATTCCCCAGTCCGGATGCTCCCGGTACAGCTCCGAGTCCGGAGAAATCATTTCCGGCTCGAACCAGATGCCGAATTTCATCCCCAGGGCGTTCACCTTGTCCACCAGATATTTCAGCCCGCCCGGCAGCTTTTCTTCATTCACGAACCAGTCCCCCAGACTGGAATTGTCGTCATTTCTATGCCCGAACCACCCGTCGTCCATCACAAGCATCTCGATGCCGAGCTGCGCCGCCTTCTCCGCGATTTTCAGCAGCTTCTCCGTATCGAAATCAAAATAGGTAGCTTCCCAGTTGTTGATCAGGATAGGGCGTTTCCTGTCCCGGTAAGGGCTGCGGATCATATGTCCTCTAAGAAAATCATGGAAATTCCGGCTCATCCTGCCCATACCCTGCTCCGAGAAAGTCAGAATGGCTTCCGGCGCCGTGAATTTCTCTCCGGGCTCCAGCTTCCACTTGAACCCTTCCGGGTGAATGCCCAGTACCACCCGCAGCATGTCCATCTGGCTCTTCTCCACCTGCGCCAGGAAATTTCCGGAATACGCAAACTGAAAACCATACACTTCTCCACGCTCCTGCGTTGTCCCGGGTGTTCTCAAAGCCAGAAAAGGATGCTCCTGGTGGGAAGTCTCCCCCCGCACCGAGCCCACACTCTGCTTTCCATAACCCAGAGACCTTACGTCAATCTGCCTCTCCCTGGCCCAGGAACCGTGCAGCGTCACCATCTCGTAATCCCGGTTGTCCATATCCACACAAGCGGAGTATACTTTGGTCAGCCACAGAGGCGCCTCTTCCCCATTGCGCACCGTGACGCTCCTGGTGATCACATCCTCCGCCTCGAACACACTGTAGAGCAAGTCCACCTCCAGGCCCAGCACCTTGTCCCTGCAGTGCAGCACCAGGCTCTTTCCGTCGTTTCCGAAGGAGGAAGGCAACCCTTCCAGAACCGGCTTCTTATCCAATATCTCATAATCCTCCAAAGTCGCCATCACCCCGGTATTCCCCTGCAGAGTTTCCACAGCAATGGCGCTCTCCCTGTAGTCCCCCAGTCCGTTTCCGGGATATTCAAAGGGAAACTGGTCATAGAAAGACGTCCTGTCCCGCCCGTTCCGGGAGGGCACATAGGGCGGCTCTCCCGTCCGCAGCAGATAGGAAGCGTCGCCAGGGCGGATTTTGCTCCCGTAGTAAATGTGCCCCGGAAACTTCTCTTCATCAGCAATGCCAATGAGATAGCTGGTGTTCGCTGTATCCAGCTGAAAAATATTGTATTCCTTCAAAAATTGAATTGCCATGATGTATTCCTCCATCTTTTAATAGTCATATTGCAAGAAGCTCATATGCTTCCTTATTTTGCTGTATTAACCGTTCAGATATTATGTATTCTTTCAAAACACAATCTGCCCAACGTCTAAATTCAATGCCCCGCTTTGATTTATATATTTTTTCCATCGGAAGCAGTTGTCGCAAACTTTGCGACAACTATATTTTGCCCGGATAATTCTTCTTTTAAAGCATTATTATGCACAACGGACAAACTGTATATCCTGCTGTACAGACTACTTATCCTTCCTATCACTTCAAAGGGCTGATTGGCCTTGTTTATATCTTTCAGATTATGCTGATTTATTTTTACAATTTCCATCTAAAACGCCCCCTTTTCATTATTCAACAAGAACCTGGTATGCTTCCTTATCCTGCTGTATCAAGCACTCCGATATTGCCAGGACATCTTCTGTTCTCGCTTTTCTTTCCTCATCCGCCTTACCGAAGGCAATCACAAGACCGGACTTTCCACTCCGGTTTTTGATGTATTCGTCCCTTGTCAATCTCCAGTGATATTGGAACTTCCCCTTATGGGGCTGCGGGATTTCCTCTGTCAAAATAAGCGTAAACCCATTCTTTTCCCACACACGTCTTGAACGGATATTGTAATCCTCGCAAAAACAATGCAGGACATCTACCTGCTCACATTCAAAAGCATATTTTACCAACATGCCAATAAAAAGTGTCCCGATGCCTTTTCCCCAGTAGGCCTTTTCCCCAATGGACATATCTATTCTTCTGACATCCGTGTCAGAGTCATACATAGCCTTCACTTCAGGCAGATTCATTTTCTGCAGCCAGCAATCTCCGATGGTTTCCCCGTTTACCTCTACTGCAAAGCAGGGATTATTTTGCGATATCCCTCCGTAAATCTGATGAACCGTCTCTGCAGGATAGCTCTCCACATCATCGCCTTCTGTCCAGTACAATACCTCCGGATCCGAATTCCATTTATATAATAGTTGTAAGTCATCATCCGAAAGCGGACGCAATACAATTTTACAGGTATCATTACCACCATATAATTTTATATCATGCGTCTTAATAATGCTCACACAATCCCTCCCCTCAACTCGATTTATACTCATAGCGAAATATTAGCCAGGTTTCCGATAAAATACAGATTTATTTATAGTACCACTTATCCGCCTCTTCCTCCGTCTGCGGCTTCGCCATATACTTCTTCAGCAACCGCTCCATCAGAAAAGACTGCCCATAGCAACACGCCCCCGGAAGAATAAACAGCATGGGCGCCGGAATCAGGACCACCAGGCATATGGACGCAATCAGCATTGCCAGCATCAACACCGTAAAAGGCAGATGCCGGAACACCATCAGCAGCGACAGGCGGAAACACTCCCAATTGCTCATGGTAAACCTGGACATCACCGGGAAAACATACACCACCATGCTCGCCACAACCAGAATCAATAAAGTATACCCCAGGCTGAAAGCCGCAGCCGCCGCAGACTGCCCCTGATCCACATACAGCCTGTCCACTGCCAGTACCGCCCCCAACAAAAGGAACACAATGGTCATGGGAATCCCGTTTTTCAGATTTCTGCGGTAAGCGCCGAAGAATTCCCGGCTCACATACCCCTCCCCCCGGCGGACGCTCTTCACCGTAGTGTAATACAATGCTATGGTGGAAGTCCCGATCGTCACCACCGGCAGGCACCCCACCAGCCACAACAGCGAAGCTATGATCACATTCCCCGCCTGATTCATGAACCGAAAGAAAAACGTATCGTGCCCAAATATTTTGTTCATCCTTTTCTCCTCCTGTTTAGAGCCGCTGCGCGACAGCACAAAAATTACCGCCTGTGGCAATCTCTTCCTCCATGCAAATGTACTTTGCGCAATACATCTCAGATTTTTCGCACTATATCAGAAATTTACCTTCCAGTAACCGTTTTTATTTGAACCAACACACTCAATATACCCATTTTCCCGCAAATACGAAATGTTATTTTGAATTGCGGTTTTTCCTATCCCTACAATTTCTATCAGCTGCGGTTGAGTGATGTTGGGATTGTTCCGAATCTCCTTTAATATAAGTCTGCGCGTAGGATTTAAATTTTTTTGTTTGTCTGTGGTTTTATCCCCCACTTTATCCCCCACTTTCCGGTGGTTTTTGAGTTTATCCCCCACTTTCCGGTGGTCTGTAAGTTTATCCCCCACCTTACCGCCTATACGCAGTGTTCTCTTTTATTCGCTGTGTTTATTCTATCCCGTGCTTTATTCATCATATCATATGCAAAGGCTGATGTGTGAGTTTTTTCCGAAAAAAGCTCAAATTTTCCTTATACCAGATATGGCAGCCTGCAAAACCCGGCTACCATATCTGTTTGTGAAAGGGTGGCGGCAGTCCCGCATCCGCATCCAGGGTATCCTGCATGAGCTATCGGTCTTTTCACCTTCTCTCGTTCAGGTACAGCCCCACCCGGCTCTCCAGATGGTCAATCAGCATGTCCTCCGTGATGATGCCATTAAAATATTGCTCCAGCTCTTCCTCCAGGATATCGTCCAACTCTCCCGGAAGCTGTCTCCTCGGTTCCGCTGTCTCAATCAGGTGCAACAGCGTGGCACAGTCCCGCTCCACATCCACCTGGTCGCCCAGGGAGAAGGAAATCCTGGGGAAATCCCCCATCTCAACTTCTGTGTCCTCCTTCATAGCGGCAATCTGCTCCTCCAGCATGTCCCGGCGCACGCTCATACCGAAATTGATATCCTCTGCCAGCAGCTGCTGCCCCTCATAGGAAAGGAGCATGCTCAGGAATGCGACAGCCACCTCCTTCTCTTCCGCTGTGGCTGTCCTGCGGATTGCCAGCGGCGCGCCGCCGCTCACATAATGGGCCGAGCCGTCCTTCGTGGGATATCCGATGCAATTGGCATCTTCCCCGTAGTAGATGCGCACGCCCGCGACAGTCTGGGGGGAGCGGATGTACACACTGTTGACAAGCACCTTCCCTTCCTCCAGCAGGGTTCTGTCCATGGGCACCCCTTCCTCGGGAGCGCAATACTTCTTTGCCAATTCCAGGGCCTGGCGGAACTCGTCGCTGTCAAAGTTCGTCGTCCCGGCCTCCGCGTCCCAGAAGCAGGCATCGTCTATCCCATTGCATAGATACCGCGTGATAAGGAGGGAACAATAATTCCCACCCTCGTAGATGTTAAAGAGCGACTCCAGATTCCGGTTGTCCGCGATGTCTTCATAAAAACCTCCCATGTCTTTTATCTGCCTCTATCATCTATAATACCACTTATCCGCCTCTTCCTCC
>DKVC01000293.1:0-32705 GCA_002490995.1 Lachnospiraceae bacterium UBA7188 | reverse complement strand
TACCACTTATCCGCCTCTTCCTCCGTCTGCGGCTTCGCCGTATACTTCTTCAGCAGCCGCTCCATCAGAAAAGACTGCCCATAGCAGCACGCCCAATTGCTCATGGTAAACCTGGACATAAATCTCTCTTATGCCAGATATGGCAGCCAACAAAACCCGGCTGCCATATCTGTTTGTGAAAGGGTGGCGGCAGTCCCGCATTCGCATCCAACTGCCGCATTTATTTTCAGTTAATCGTGAAAAGCTGTTTTTATTTGATCCCCGCCGCAGCCGCGTCCAGACCATCCTGCACGATCTGCTTCTGGGACTCGATAGCCTGGGAAACGGTCTGATCCTTATTGACGTACACGCCGTAGAACACCGCTCCTACATCGAGGCCGGGAATGCTGTTCCAGAGGTCGTCGCCGGTCTTGGAGCCTTCCTGGTATGCCAGTTCTACCTGGTCCAGGTCAACAAATGCGGACTCGAACCATTCCGGGTCGTCCCTGTAGTAGGTATCGCCGTCAAACCAGTTCTGCATCTCCTCGAATACCAGGTATACGGACTCCGCGTCTTCCACGCCGATGGGGATGAAGTAGCTGTTCACCAGGATAACAGGCATCCTGGTTCCGTCTCCGCTGGTTCCTACCGGCAGGGGGCAGATGCGGATGTCAAAGTCCACATTGGGGGCGTTGTCGATGAGCATATAAGGCCTCACGATAGAGAATGCCACCTGCCCCTGGAACAGAGCCAGCTGGTCATTGTTCCAATCATCCTGGTAGGGTCTTGCGGAACCGTCCACATTGTACAGCCTGTCAAGGAAATTGAATACTTCCACTGTCTTGGAATCGCTCAGGCCCTCTGTGGTGGAGTTCGCGATAGCCGCGTTGTTGGAAGCCAGGAATGCGGAAATCGTATCCGTAAATACCGATCCGTATCCGTAGGTATCCATGTTGCCGTCACCATCGGTATCCTTGGTGCATGCAAGCGCGTACTCGGCAAATTTCTCCCAGTCCCACTGGCCCTTCTCAGCCAATGCCTCGGGAGCCTCCAGGTTCAGCTCATCCAGCATCTTGGCATTGTAAGCCATATAGCACGCGCCGCTGGGAATGATGTAATTGTCCGAAGTGCACATCAGGTACTCATTACTGCCAAGCACGTTAAACGGACGCAGCACTACCTGGTCGTTCAGGATGTCGGAATCTGCCGGCGCATAGCTGGAGATCTTCTGGGCATAGCCGTTCAGCGCGGCGGGAATGCCGAACTGGGGGTCTGTCAGGTAAATATCGCAGTCGGGAGTTCCGGCTGTAATGGAAGTATTGATACTCTCGGTGATACCGTCCCATCCAAGGTTCACCCATTCGATCTTGCAGTTCCATCTGGACTCGATATCACGGATCTTATCCAGCTTCATCTGCATGGTCTCGGAGTTGGAATAGGAACCGCCTGCCGCCGTCACATCATCCAGCGTCTGGTAATTGCTGTCCCAGTACTCATCCCACCAAAGGCCGATTCTGATAGTCCGCCCCCCCCAGGTCCTTGGGCTCATGAAGTACAACCGTACCTGCGGACTCATGCTCTTCTCCGCCGGAAGCTTCCTCTCCGCCTTCGTCGCCGGAAGCCTCTTCACCGGAATCCTGAGTGCTCTCGTCGGAAGCAGCGCTGCTTTCCTCACTGGAATCCTGGCTTCCGCTCTCCGCCTGGCTTCCGCTGCCGGAGCTCCCCTGGGAACCGCTGTCATCGCCGCAGGCCGCCATGGACATCACCATAATGCTGCTCAGCATCACTGCGCCGATTTTTGTTGCTAATGTTTTCTTTTTCATGATAAAACCTCCTTGAAATATTTTGATATGGCTGGCCGGCTCTATGTCCGGCCGCCTGTTTCACAAATTGTACTCGTGCCCGGAAGCATCACCCTACGATACCGCTTCGCTCCACACCTTCCACAAACCGCTTCTGGAGCAGGCAGTACACAATAACCACCGGTATGATCATCATCAGGATGCCTGCGTAGAGGTAGAGCTGGGTCACGCCAGAATCCCGGATTTCCAGCGCCTGGGCGATGGTGGCCTGCAGTGTCCCTATCCTCCGGCTGATGAGCAGCCTGTTGTTGATAGCGAAGAGCTGGGCGTAAAAGGTATCATTGTACTGCCATACCATGGAGAAGATGCTTACCGTCAGCACCGACGGCATGGCGTTCACCAGCATGATGCGGAAGTAGGTGTAGGCAGCGCCCGCGCCGTCCATAAAAGCCGCCTCCTCGATCTCCTTGGGCAGCCCCCGGAAAAACTGGTTGAAGATATAAATGTACAGCCCGGATCTCAGTCCGCATGCGAACATGGACATGATGTACATGGGGATAGGCGTACTCAGCAGGTTCACTCCGCCTCCCGTAATCAGGTGCAGGATCCCGAAAATGTCAAAATTACGGAATTCCGTATACCAGGGGAGCATCAAAGTGTCTGTGGGAAGCACGATGGTCAGGATCACGCACCCGAACAGCAGTTTCTTCAGCGGAAACTCGAACCTTGCGAAGCCGTACCCCGCCATGGAGCACACGATGACCTGGATGAAGGTCAGGGACGCCACATAGAGCACCGTGGTCAGCAGCGTCCTGGGATACGCCATGGTCCGGAACGCACCCCTGAAATTCTCCAGCGTCCCCTCCACCGGGAACAGCACTACCACGGGGTTGTAGAGGTCGTCGCTGGTAAAGAATGCGTTGGAAATCATGGTGATCACGGGACCTAATATAATGTAGGAAATGCCCACCAGGATCACCGCCTTCAGCAGCCATATCAGGACTGCCTGGGCTTTCCGCCCCTTTTTCTTCATCTGCACTTTGTCTATGGAGTCGATCCGTTGTCTTATCGTCATTTTCACTCACCTCCCCTAGTTATAGTAGAATACCTTGCTGGATATCAGTTTCACGATCACGACCAGCACCAGGCAGACCACTAAGGAGCTCATCAAACTCATTGCCACGCTGACGCCCCAGTTATAATTTGTAAACGCCATTTCGTATGCTTCCTGGACCACCTCGCTGTTGATGAACGCGTCCACAATGGTATAGACCACGTTGGTAACAATCAGGGGCGACACCATGGGGAAGGTAACCTTCCAGAAAGTCTCGTAAGCAGTGGCCCCCTCGATCTGGGACACCTCGTAGAGCGCCCCCGGCACGGACTGCAGCGCCGCGATGAAGATGATAATCTGTACGCCGGAAGCCTGCACAATGTCGAAGATCCGCCCCACCGCCGCGATCAGGTAGTCCGCCAGCGCCGCCGGGAAGCCCAGGTCTGTCAGCATGGACAGCAGATACTCGATATTCACGCCGCTGGCTGCCGCCGCCTCCGAGGACACCGCCGCCACGCCGCCGCTCACCGCCTGCTGTGCCAGGGCGATGGACGCGCTGATGGCACCGGAGTTTAAGATAATGGGCAGGAACAGGATGGCACGGAAAATGGTGCGTCCCTTGAACTTGCCGTTCAGAATGATGGCGATGAACAGGCTGAAGAAAATAATCAGCGGCACATCGATAAGCATGTTCCCCACAGAGCTCACCAGGGTCTGGTTGTAATTCGCATCCTGGAACAGCGCGTAGCGGAAATTGGCAAGCCCTGTAAAATCAAGCTGGTAACCGCCCGTCTCCAGCATCTGCATATTGCTCAGGCTGAACCTTACCGCCTGGATAAAGCCTTTCAGGTAAAACCACAGAAATCCGATCAGCCACGGTGTGATGAAAAGCAGCCCTGTGACCGCACGTTTCTGTATCAGAGACATTTTTTTCTTCTTATTCATGCCACACCTCCTACTGATTTCAGTTCCCCATGCATCCTGTCAGACCCCTGAACGGAAGCCCTGCGGCTGCCAAGTGCAGGCAGCTGCTCCGGGTTCCGGGCGGATACATTCTGTTTCGTTTCGTAACTCATGGCATTCACTTTGGTTCCATCCTCTGCGGTGAGTGCCTGGTTTGTCTTGTTGACATAAATGATTACGCCATTGTCGTATTCCACCACCGCCAGGCCATTTTCCAGTACCTCATGGTGAACCATGGACGCCCCCTGCACGGGAGATAAAGCTTCGTTGATCCGGCGGTAAACTTCCTGGGCACTTTCCATCCATGTGGTGTAATTGACCGAGTACCTGTCTGCTGCGGAAGTATACTTGATATTGCTGGAATCCTCCCAGGAGAAGGTATACCGGGGAGCCGTGCCGTACTCGATCCAGCTTAAGAGCAGCGCTTCGTCCACATCCTGATCCATCAGGTTCAGGGAATTTCCGGTGTAGTCAATGCTTCCGTGGATAACCATCTGGTAGAAAGGAATCTGCTCATCCACAATGTAGAACTTGCTGTAATTGGCAGGCGCATCCACGATATCCGTCACATATCCGAAGGTATAGGCATTTCCGCCGCTCTCCATCAGATTCTTTCCGGTGCCTGCCAGTCTGTCGAACTGAGCCTTGATGATCTCCTCCGCCGACTGCCTGTCTATGACCTCGGTTCTCTTCTTATCGGAAGCAATCACGTCTCCCAGATCTCTCAGCGAGATGCCTCCCACGTTATACTTCTCTATACTGTCCGCGAAGTGTCCCACATACCAGGGAAGGAACTTCGGGGAGTTCACATAGTAGAGCAGCTCGTCATACCAGGTCAGCATGCTGGTCTGCCGCATGGTTCCGGGGTTCAGCGCTCCCAGCTGTACCACATAGCCGGAGTAATATTTGGACGCCTCCAGCAAATCGTTGAAACGGTCGGAAGTGTACGGCACCTTCTGGAATGCCACATCCAGGAACAGACGTCCGCCGTTTTCCTCCAGCCTCTGTGCCAGAGATTCCAGCTCCGCCTTGCTTCCCAGAGCCTTTACCAGCTTCACCTTATCCGCCGCGTCGTGGTAGATGCCGCCGTTAAACCAGCCCTGATAATTCAGCCGCACATTGCCGATGCCTGCCTGGTAAATCATATCCAGAAGCTGCCCGGTCTGCTCATAGGTGGTCATGGCCACAATCCCGTCATAGGGAACGCCCATCACTGCCTTCTGGATTTCCACGCCGCCCAGGATATCCACATAGAAAGGAACGTCTCCTGCCGCCGTGTTTTTCAGCACGCCCTCTTTTATCAGCTGCGCCCTGTAGCAGTTTGCCATGCCGGAATAATCGGCATCCTCTCCGCTCAGAAAAGAGTACTGCACTGTCAGGTTCTCGTCATAGAGGTTGTTCTCCACGGAAGGCACATCCGCCTTGTTGCCGGATACACCGAACATGTTCAGAAGCTCCATCTCCCTGACGCTGAATTCCGCAAATACGTAATTATAGCTGTTGGTTCTGCCGGCCACATCGGCATTGATAATGCCCAGGGCATCCCCTTCCGTAATCCTTCCCAGAAATGCCTGACTGCCGTTCTTCATGCCGAAAATGGGAAGCCTTGCCGTCTCTGTCAAATCCGTCACAATATAACTCTGCACTACGGGGTCAATCCCGTATACATTCTGCATATAAGCCGGGCTGGTGCATCCGTTGTTCAGGTAAATCAGTGCGCCCGAGCCGTCCGGAACCACCATATACCCATCGGCCTGCGTTCCTGCCGCCCCAAAAAGGGGAAGCACGCGCAGCCTTGTAATCTTTGCATCGCCCTGCTCATGAATCTGGTTCACCGGAACGGATACCGCAAGCCCGTCGTCGGTAAGCCGGTAATCCATTGTCACCTGGAAGGATATATTTTCGGAGCCCTCCGCCCCTTCCATGTCAATGGCGTAATCCTCTTCCGTGTAACCGCATTCCTCGAAGGTAGCGTTCATTCTCTGCATACCCACCCTGGAATTCATGGCATCCTCGTTCAGGTAGTAGACGCCGTCCCTGAGTGTAAACCTGCCCTTCATGGTCCGGGCATCCCGTTCGCTGAGCTTATCCAGGATCAGCGTCTGGAGCCTCTCCTCGCTGATCTGCGTGGGGATGATGCCCGTGGAATTGGCCGGGTTCTCCAATGTGTAGATATAGCGGATCCCGTTTTCCAGGGCCTGGACCTCAAACTGACCGTACTGGATACTCATGTCGTAATTGTTCATGGAAGCCCGGTTTCCTGCACTGTTGTAGTAAATCACATCCAGTGTGGAGTTCAAGAGGCTTTTGTTCACACCCGACGCCACAGTGTCGGCTTCCCGTTCCACCGGATTGGAATAAGTGATATTCCCGGATGCCTTCTCATAGACGGCAATCTCCGAAGTCTCCGGATTCGTGTACAGTTTCAGGCTGTCGTTCTCCGCTGCCAGCACCATACCCTCCACATCTGCCGATGCGTCGCTCAAAGGCTTGAATTCGCTTCCTTCCTCCAGTTCATAGGAAGTTAAATACTGCTTATATTCGCTATAATTGAAATAGCGCGTCATGATAAAGATCACTGCCACTACGATTGCCACCACTACGACCGCCACTGCGGTGACAGCGATTATCCTGCCTTTCTTTTTCTGTTTCATCGCAACTCCTTTCTGCATTCTCCGTAATCTCATACAGTTCACATGCTCTGTTATCTTTGCCGCAAACCTGGAAGAACGCCGCACCTGCGTTTTTCCAGGCGAGATTTAGAAGTTCTTAGCCTGCGTACTTTGCGGGCTTAAGCCTTGCCGCAAACCTGGAAGAACGCCGCTCTTGCGTTCTTCCGGGCCGGATTTAGATGTTCTTAGGCTGTGTACTTTACAGCCTTAGAACATCTTCCGGCCTGGGCGAAACTTAGAAGTTCTTAGCCTGCGTACTTTGCGGGCTTAGAACTTCTTCTCGCCCTATGCACGTAGCATCAATTCATTATAGATGCTGACAAAGAAGGAAATCACCTGGCTCAGCAGGCTGTACAGCAGCATTGCAATGAAGACAATGATCAGCATCGCCACAAAGGTAAAAATAATCGTCAGCAGCGTCTTGCCCAGCGTATAATTGTGCACTGTCATGACACCGGACAAAACCAGCAGCAGGAACCATGCGATACCGAATCCCATCAGGATGTAATAAAACGCTTCCTCGTCCGCCACCACAAAACGGGACAGGATGATGGCCGGCACAAAGGTCAGTATCATGGGAAGCATGGAATATCCGCATACCGTCACGATATCCTTCAGCCTTCCCTCCCCGTTCATCAGGCAGGTGATAGACCAGTTGCCCACACAGAAGAGGAAAAACAGTACAAACACAGCCAGCATTTCAGCAAAACTGTTAATTTCCATAGGATTGACGAAATTCACCACGAAACCTGCATACTGCCTGTTTGCGGAAAAGCACAGCCCGAAGAGAAAGACGAACAGGAGTGCCAGCGGTACGCTTCCCTGCCCCCGGTGCCGGATTTCATAGAAACCGTCCGCAGGATGCCCGATGGTGTAAAATGCGTATTTCAGTTTCTCCTTAAACATGGCTCACCCTCCTCTTCTTCCACAGCTTTTTCCCTAACTTGCTCCAGACAGCCCACAAAATAACCAGAACGATAACGGATGTCAGGATCGTGCCCATGTTCTCTTTCAGGATTTCATTCCGGTAGCGCTTGTAAGCGATGGAATAGTACTGCTTGCTGTTGCCGATGCGGAAGCACTCCATGGCTTCCTTATTCTGGCCCGCCGCCAGATAGCTCTTGCCGATACCTACGTAGACCAGCTCGAAATTGGAATCCAGCTTCAGCACCTCTCTCCAGCACTCCACCGCCTGAACCTCGTCGCCGTCATAGCGCAGGCCCACCGCCTGGTTGATCAGGCTTCCGTACTGGGTGGCTTTGAAACGGTTGATCAGGTTCCTGGTAGCATCCAACACCAGAATCTCCTCCCCGATGGTATCGATGGCAACCGGGCCGGTAAAGGTTCCCTCCTGGCTTCCCAGTCCGCCGAAGATATAGAGCAGATTGCCTTCATGGTCATAGGTAAAGATCCTGCCCCGGACAGAGTCCAGTATGGAGTAGATTCCCTGATTCCTCACCGCCACGTCCACGATTCTCGACGGGCCGGAATACGTGCCTGCAAGCCTCCAGTCCAGATCCCCGGAGAGCCCTCCCTCCTTCTTCTGGATGACGTCCTCGCCGCTGGGGTTCAGCCTCCTGACGGACTGCTCGCCTTCCCCGTCCACGTTGGTGGCATAGACGAATCCGTCCTTGTCGATTTCCATGCCCGTGAATTCCGTGGGGATAAACAACTGCTGCCTTGCCCTCTGTTCCTTTGTGGAAAATCTCCTCCAGAAGATTTCCCAGGGCGTAATCTGCACGTTGATGGTTCCGGTAAATCCCAGGAAGTCTCCCACCTCGTTAAATGCCATGATTCCTTCAAACTGGTTCTGGGCGATTACGTAAACACGGTCTGCGTAGTCCACTGCCACTTTCATGGGGCGGAACACATACCCCTCTTCCAGTACATCGGATTTGGGATTCGCAATGATCTGTACCAGCTCTCCCTCCCCGTCCAGTTCCACCACACGCATATTGTTTGTGTCTGCTATATACAGGTTCCCGTTGGAAGATACATATACGCCGTTGGGCGCCGCAAAGGTTTCTTTCTTCCCCTGGTTGTCGAACTCCTCTATCACCTTGATCAGGTTGAAATCCCTGTCGGTGACAACAATGCGGTTGTTGTTGGTGTCCGCGATATAGACATCGCCGTTCTCATCCGTATTCAGATCCTGAGGCCCTGCCAGGTTTCCGCAGCCGATCTGGGCCCCCGTGACAATGCCGTCCGGCACATAGGCCGCCGGGGTATATTTGATGTCTTCATAGTAATCATAATTGTATGTGGTATAGGGAACGCTCTGTCCTGCCTGGACGATGATGCCCCCCAGATCCCACATCATCACGGCCGTACCCGCCAGCAAAGCCGCGGCTTTTGCCAGAGTGCCCGCCGCCTGCCGTACTGCGCAGTCCTTTTTCACACTGCCTGCTTCTGCCAGCCTTCCGGAGGCTTTCCCGCAAAACAGGTCCTTCCAAATTCTTTTCATCTGCTTCCCCCTTTCCTTTAGTCTTTCATGCCGGAGGTTGTCATTGTCTCAATGATGTTGCTCTGGCAGATTATGAAGAAGGTAATCGGTATCGCGGCAATAATCAGCTGCACCACCGCGCCCGCTCCCTGTCTGGCCGGGCCGCCGCCCACGATCTGATACAGGGAATACTGCAGGGGCTTCAGCTGCTCGCTCCGAAGGAAGCCGCTTCCCGTGTTGGCCCACATGGACTGGAACTGGAAGATTGCCAGTGTCAGCCAGGCCGGCTTCACATTGGGCATTACAATCTGGAAGAAAATACGGAACTCCCCTGCCCCGTCCAGCCTGGCGGACTCAATCAGGGAATCCGGCAGCTGCTCCATGAACTGTTTCATCAGATACAATCCCAGGCCGTATGCAAAAGCAGGCAATATCACTGCCAGATAAGTATTGTTGATGCCCAGCCAGGAGATGATCATATAGTTGGGGATGGAGGTAACGCTGTAGGAAAACATCAGCGACAGCACCACCATCTGGAACAGGATCTTCTTGCCCGGGAATTTGTGCTTCGCCAGGGGATAAGCCGCCAGGGACGCGCAGAGCACATGCCCCACCGTGCCGAATCCTGTGATGATCAGCGTGTTCAGCAGATACCGGGTAAAGGGCACCCAGGAGGTGGACATCAGCACGTATAAATCCCCGAAGTTATCGAAGGAAGGGTTTCTCACGAATATCTGGGGCGGAAACCGGAACAGCTCATCCAACGGCTTGAACGCATTGTTCAGTATCATCACCAGCGGAAGCGCCATAAACACACCGCAGATTGCCATAATGACAAACATGATGGTATTGCCCGCCATGGAACGGTTCAGCTGCTTTTCCTTCTTTTTAAAGAAGAAAAAACGTCTGTTATTCTTTTTCAAGGCAACGGTATAGGTCTTTCCCTGCTGCTCTTTTGTCTTCGTCTTCGCACTCATCTTATTCACCTACCCTTCTCAGAACCTTCTGGATGATCTGGTTGGTTCCCACCATCAGGGCAAACAGGATGGTGGCGATGGCGCAGGCATATCCCATCTCATAACGGGTGCCGCTGCCGTAGTCCATCAGATGGGTCACAATGGTGGCGCCGGAGTAGTTCACGCTGGGATTGCCGGCCAGGTTGATGGAGATATCAGCCACCGCAAAGGACTGGGTAATCTGCATCACGGCACCGAACATCAGCTGGGGTTTCATGGAAGGCAGGGTGATATACCACAGTTCCTGCCAGCGGTTCTTGATACCGTCCATGGCTCCGGCCTCAAACAGGCTCTTATCCACGGTCTGGAGGCCTGCGATGAAGGTCAGGAAGCCGGTGCCAAGGCTCAGCCACAACTGCACTACAATCAGCATGGGCAATACATATTTCTCTGTCTGCATCCACTGGATGGGCTCGTAGATAAAGCCCCATTTCATCAAAATACCGTTTAAGTAACCGTAACGGTCGCCGGAAATAATGATAGACCATACCATAAACGCGTTTCCCGCAATGGAGGGCGCGTAGAAAATCAGTGTCAGGAATGCCCTTAGCTTTCCCTTGAACTCATTGATAACCCAGGCGAAAAGGAAGCACATGATGTAGCTTAAAGGCCCGGTAATCACTGCAAACACAAGGGTATTCTTCAAAGCCTTCTTGAACACATCGTCGTCCAGTATCAGCTTAATGTAATTCTTCCACCCTACGAAATTCGGCGCTTCCAGCATGTTGAAGTCGGTAAAGCTGATGACCACGGAAGCTGCCACGGGCAATACGGTGAAGATGAAGAACAGGATGAAATAAGGCGCCAGCATCACATAACTCATGCGACTGTCCTTGATGTCCTGCTTTAAATACTGCCATTTTGTCTTTCTCTCCATACTAATCTCCTAAATTTAGTCGCTGCGCGACGGATCTGAAGGCAAAGTGCCTTCGCGACTTTGCTGTTTTAGCTGCTGCGCAGACGCTTACTGTCTTAGTCCTCTGCTGTAGTCATGCCAAATTCCTGCCGCTTGCCGGTAATTTCCGCATTGATATATTCGATGTACTCGTACATGGCCTCCCTGGGCTGCATCTTCTTGTCCGCATCGGCCACAACCACCGCGTAGAAGGCATTGTTCACGTTACGCCATGTGAAATAGCTGCCGGGCACCTGGCGGAAACCCTTTACATTTGAAAGCTGTTCTTCCAGGGCTTCATAATCGTCGGAAGGCCAGGGCAGATTTGCGAAAGCCTCCACATTGGCGGTAGGATACCTGGCCGCCTCACCCATCAGGCCTTCCATTTCTTTTCCGTAAGCGGTCTGGGTCTCCTCGGACAGCCACCACTTCATGAATTCCCAGGAAGCGGCCTTATCCACTGAGCCGTTCATCATCATGCATGCAAGGCCGGTGCTGGCGGAGACATTGTTCACGTTTCCGTTCCCGTCCGCCACGCCGGGCAGTGTAGTGAATCCCCAGAGTCCCTTGATGTCGGGCGCCGATACCTCCAATACATTGTAGGTTGTGTAATCCGCTATGATAATGGGGGATTCCCCGGTACGGAACCTCTGTTCCACACTGGTGGCCCTGTCCAGTTTATAGTCGGTATAAAATTCACAATATGCCTTGAAAGCGTTAATCGCCTCTTCCGAATTCAGGGCGGAAGCCGTGCCGTCCTCATTGTACAGTTCGCCGCCGTACTGGTAGAGCAGGCTGGTGAATGTCAGCTCGGAAGGCAGCATTCCCACGCTCATCTGGTTCTTGCTCAGCTCCGAGATTACTACTTTCATGTCGTCCCATGTCTTGGGAACTTCCACGCCCAGTTCGTTTAAAATGTCCTTCCGATAGAACATCATCTGGAAATTCTGGGTCTCGGGCAGGGCGTACAGAGAGCCCTCAAACATGTACTGGGAAAGGGCGCTGTCGCGGAAACGTGCCGCTATCTGCTCCCAGTCCGGGAAAGTGGTCAGGTCTACCGCCGCGCTTCTCAGTCCGTAGTTCACCGGAAGGTCATTGGACGAGCCTGTGGTTCCTGTTGCGGAAGTGGCCACGGAGCCGCCGGCATTGGCAACCTGCAGCGCCACATCAGGCCCCTGTCCTGCCAGGGAAGCCTGCAGCAAGGTGTTCATATCCACCAGCATGACATTGACATTGATGTTCTGCTTCGGGGTGAAGGTTTCGTCCACCAGAGATTTGATTACATTGGCCTGGTCACGTCCGCTTCCCACCCAGACGGTGATGGTGGGGCTGTCTCCGCCCTCTTCCGCAATATTGCCGATGGCGTTGTAATCCACGATAAAGGAATAATAAAGCTTCTTAAATTCATGTCCCAGTTTGCTGAAGAAGGAATTGTTCACCTTCGGGGTATCCTGATCCGGGGACAGGATATACAGCGCATCCAGCTGCAGGGGCTGGGACTGGGCATTGGTAATCCAGGTTCCCAGGGCGCTCACATTGGTTTTGAAGTCCCCTACCATCTTGGTCACCTTTTCCACATCCTCCAGGATGTCTTCCAGCTGATCCCGCATGGTGATGATGACATTTTCCTCGCTGCCCCTTACGTTCAATGCATCCAGGCTGGCCAGTATGGCATCCAGGTCTCCCTTAATCTCAGAAAGGCTCTCACCCAGGCCGGGCAGTCTCTTCTCAATCTGATAATCCCGGTACTCGTCAGGAGATACGCCGGTGATACGGATAATGTTGCGGTATACCGAGTTCAGCTTGATCACCGTATTCTGTACATCGCTGACCACCTGGGCAAAATCTCCCAGTACAGCCTGCATCCGCAGGGTATGGTGACCGGCGGTAAGGTAAAACCGGTACGGTTCTCCCGCCTCATCCGACAGCTTCATCATTTCCCAGTCGGAATTGTATGTAAATCCGTAATGGCTCATCTCGCTGAAAGGAACCTGGCCGTCCAGCAGAATTTTCCGGGATACGTAGATGCCTTTCACAAAGTTCTGTTTGGCATGGAGGGCGATATGGTAAAAGCCGTCCCGCTCCACGTCGAACTCCCATTCAACCCACTGTCCCGTATGGCTCCAACTGTTGCCGCCGATGGTATTGTTCTTCAGCGCCCTGGCACTGTAGGGAGAGATGGCCGGGGAAGACTGGTCCTGCGTGGGATACAGCATGCTGGAGGACTTCTTCTGTGCGTATTCGGCCTGAATCTCCACAACCTGCCCCGAAGTGTCCTTCGCCCCGCTTCCGCTCCACTGTTCATATTGGCTCTGATAATCCAGCGGTGTCTTTTCGTTCTTTAATGTAATGGCTCCGATTACCATGGGCTCTCTCTGGGACACTACGGTAATGGTATGCTGCCCTGCTGTCAGGTAAAGACTCAGGGGCTCCACCACATAGCCTTCCGCATCGTACAACTGGCTCTCCACCCATTCCGGCGCTTCCACCTGCGTGGGCTTCAAGTCATTTCCCTGGTTGTCGGACTCCCATTCGCTGATGGAATTCGCCCATACCCTGGAAAACTCGATTTCCGACAGCTGCTTGTAGGGCAGCTCCCCGTCCAGAAAAAATGCCCTCTGGATAGAAGAACCGTTTCCCTCGATGGGGTAATAGGTCAGCGCCACCTGGTACATCCCTTCAGTGCGGATGTCCACATCGTATTCCACCATCCCCGTGTCCTGGGTCAGAAGCGACTTTCCTGCCCTGCCTTCAAAGTCTGTCAGAACCTGAGGTTCTTCCTTCCCCTCAAAGCGCGCATAGTCACCGCCTTCCACCACATACACATCCTCCGGATAAGCGCTTCCCTGATGCTGTTCCTGATACTCCCTGAAATCCTGGTACTCGGCTGTATAGTTCAGCACATCCTTGTACTCCTCCAGGGGCTGGTCTGTCCGGGCCTGAACCGTAAGGACGCCAATCCCTCCCGGCCAGCCAAGCGCCAGAAGCATCCCGACAGCAAAAAGACCGGCCAGACCCTTATGAAACCATTTCTCCATCCATCTCTCCTCCTTTATTTATACTCCCGGCCGCCGAACCTTACTGAACTGCTCAGGGAAAAGTACGACTGACGGCCTTAAAGCCACCGGTATACCGGCGACTTTGTTATCCTGTATGTTTGAAAACCCGTTTAATATGTAATCTTTACTCAAGGCCACCAGAGTTTACTGACCTGTCCACGGTGAACATATATGGCTGACGGTCTTTTGCTATTGGTTACTGCAAATTTCAACGGTGTGCAGCGCAAATTAATTTTTTAATCATTTTTAGTTTATAATTTAATTATATTCTTAACTAATTATTTCGTCAATAGAAAAGTGCATTTTTGTCACTTCGCACAAATTCGGATGAAATAGCCCGGCGGAAGTAACATTTTTTTGTTTACTTTTACCATGCAAATCATTTTTTATGCTGTTTTTAGCGAGATGAAACGAGGATTTGATTTAACAATTAATTTTAGATTTAAGTTTAACTCTTGTTTGATATTTATGATACTGGAAAAAGTATTTTTGTGATACCCTAAAAATCAGACATTTTTCACCCTGAAAATCTTACATAACGTCATAATTACACAAAAAAAGCCGCCATGCGGCGGCTTTTGAATGGCATAATGTCTTTCTTCAATTGTTTTTTATTTGGAGTCGGGCAGGCGGACGCTCTCTTTTTCCACAATATGCCCCGCCACCAGATCCATCCGTTTCATGGCACCGGGATCCTCCATGCGCTTCAGAACTTTTTTCAAAGCCACCTGGGCCAGTTCTTTCATGTTCACTTCATAAGTTGTAATTTTGCGGTCCGGCAGCCCGGGATACAGATAATTGTCAAATCCCACCACCGTCACGTCCTCCGGCACCTTATAGCCCTGCTTTTCCAGCACTTCGATGAGCTTGATAGCCACCAGGTCGCAGTTGCAGACAAAGGCTTCCGGCAGTTTCTCCGGCAGCACCAGAATAATCTCACCTGTCTCGTCCCTGTCCTCCATGCGCCATTCCTCCGGCAGAGTGAGCTCATGTTCCAGCAGCACTCTCTGAAATCCGCAGAACCGGTCCATGATACTGCTGGTGGCATGGATGGAGCCCACATAGGCCATGCGGCGGAATCCCTTTTCGTAGAGATATTCCGTCACCATGTACATGCCGTAAAAGCCGTCCGTCACCACCGCATCCTCAGATATCTCCTTATAATAGAAATCAAGGTAAATGATCGGAATCTTCACGCTGCTTCTGAGGAAATCAATATACTTCCTGCCGATTTCCCCCATTACAACCAGCCCTTCCACGGCGTTTTCCCCCACAAAGCTGGGCAGCTTCAGCCCTGCCTCCGCCCCGTGCTTTAAGATCTCCGCCGTTACCATGCAGTTCCGGTTCGGAGCCTCCAGCGCCATTTCCATATACAGCTTCCAATAAAATGTGGTGTAATCCGCCAGCCATTTCTCCGAGATCAGCACTCCCACATGCCTCAGGCAGGTACTTTTGCGCTGGTCCTGAAAATACCCCATTTCCCTTGCCGCATCCACAATCTTCTCCCTGACCGCATCGCTGACGCCTTTCTGCCCCGTAAGCGCATTGTGCACCGTCACCGCGCTCACGCCCACATGGCACGCTATGTCCTGCATCCTTACCTTTGCCATACTCCTCCTGACCCGGCTGTACCGATAATTTACCTCTCCATATATGCCCACATGCATGTTCCTTTGCCTTATTGGCAAATCATTTTAAGCGTGAGTATAAAGTATGGAATTAATCTGTAACCCGCTATTCTTTAATCTGTTTAGATTAAATATTAAGTTCATTATAGCCAGAGAGTCTCCTTTTGTCAAATGGTTTGGCAGGTGAGTGCAAAGGAGCGCAGGTATGTGTATGGCCTGTTTTGCCTGCCTGTCTCCGATACAGGCAGCTGCGGCCGTCTATCTTGCCTTACTGTAATGCACCATCTGAGCCACAATCTGTGGGAACATAAATGTGCAGTTTGCCCTGCGGAGCAGCCCGAAATTCTCCCCGTTTCCTGCAAAAGCATTGTTGTCCCACCAACAGACGCTTATGCCGTAGTGCCTGGCCCTTGCCACATAGTAGGCCGCAAACTCGGTTCTGGCCTGCGTATTGCCGTTCTTAATTCTCGCGCCGAATTCACCTATTACCACACCGGTTCCTTTGGAGGTGTATTTTTCATATAATTTACCCATAAAGTCATCGATTTCCCCGGTTCCTTTCCGCTGCGAAACAGAAAACAAATCCGTATTTCCCTGGTCTCCCTCTCCTGCCAGGGCGAAATTGTAAGGCGTATAGGCATGTACGGATACCAGAATCCGGTTCTCCGCCCCACCGCTGTCCGTGGGCAGCGTAAAGCCCTCCGCCAGCGCAAAATCCGGAGAGGCGCAGTATCCCGGCACCATAATATAGCGGAAGGCATTGTACCCTTCCCCGCTTTCCCGAATCGCATCCACGGCCGTCTGGTTCAGTTGGTTTACAGCATCAAGGCATTCCTTCCCTGTCTCAGAATTTACATCAACCCACCATTCATGGTCTGTGCCAATCTGCCTGGGCTCATTTAAGGTCTCAAAAATCAGTTTTTCGTCATAATCCGCAAACCTTGCCGCAATCTGCTTCCAGATGGCACTTACGTATTCCTTAGACTGTTCAAGCCGCTCGTAAGAAGGATACATAAACCCTTCCGCATTGTCATGATGAATGTTCAGGATGACATACATATCCTCGTCCAGAGCCCAGTCTACCACTTCCTGCACCCGGTCCATCCATGCACCGCTGATCTGCCAGTCTTCATCCACATGATTATGCCCCGAAACAGGTATGCGGATTGTGCGGAACCCTGCATCTGCCACAGCGTGTATCATCTCTTTTGTAGTCATTGCCTTTGACCATGCGGATTCATACTGCAGCTCATCGCTTACACTGCAGTCCACCGCGTCAAAGGTATTGCCAAGGTTCCATCCCAGGCTCATGGATTCCACAAATTCCAGGGCGTCGCTCTGCGGAATCTCGGCCTGCGGCCATTCCGGGACCTGAACGATCTCTAACTCTTCCATATTCTCTCCTTCTCCCGATTCAGCCTTTCCTGATTCTGATGTGGTTTCTGATTCTCCTGCGCTTTTCTGTTCCCCTGTGTTTCCTGAGCCTTCTGCGCTTTTCTGTTCCCCTGTGTTTCCTGAGCCTTCTGCGCTTTCCTGTTCTCCTGTGCTTCCTGATCCTTCTGCGCTTTCCTGTTCTCCTGTGTTTCCTGATTCTCCTGGGCTTTCCTGTTCTCCTGTGTTTCCCGATCCTTCTGCGCTTTCCTGTTCCCCTGTGTTTCCTGATTCTCCTGCCCTATCCGATTCAGCCATGTTTCCTGCGGCAACGCCTGTTGTGCTGCCGTCTCCTGCGGTATCTCCCTGCCCCGAAGCACCCTCTTCCGTTCCGTTTCCGTCTCCGCGTTCCTGCCCTGATATGCCTGCTCCCTGGCCTTCGGTTTCCGCCGGGCTTCCGCAGCCCATTGTCCCCAGCGCCAGCGCGGCTGCCAGCAGTATAATCTGCATTTTTCTTCCTCTTATCCGCCTTCTTGTCATCCTTTCGCCACTCCCTTTTTCCGCATGTCCATTTTCCGGTATACAGGTATTTGTTTATGCGTATTATAGCAATTCGATTAATCTTATTCAGTAATATTTATTGGCGTTTATATATGATTCTTGTGGTTTGTGCCATTTTTGCGCACTTAAAAGTAAAATCCCGGATAAAATGGCAATACTTAGAGTTTAAAAACTAGAGTCTAAAAATGATATTGCCGCCAATTTCCATCAATACCTTTTATTCAAAAAATTTGATAAGTTTTGTATTGTATAATAAACGACTCCAGTGCAAAATGCTGAATATCCCATTTTGTACACTATATATAGTATATTAGTTCTAAGAGAAAATACTTTATATAGCGTCAAATGCGCAATAAAAAGTATTTTGCACTTGAATCATAAACTGGACATGGGTAAAGTAATTGTATGACATTAGGCGATATTATAAGGAATTATAAAAGAGAGCATCATCTAAGTATGGATGATTCTTCCGAAAAAAGCGGAATAAGCAAGGCTTATATTTCCTTATAGGGGCAGTGTACCGAACGCCGGAAAGCTTTCGGACCACCGGCGCATATCGGACACCGCCGGAAAAGCCTGTGAGCTCTCTCTTTCCCCATATCCTGTTTCAATTCCCGCAGCTTCCCTTCCAGGACGGAAATGTTATCCAGGCTGTTCCGAAAGGTGATTCAGTTTCCAAACCTTATCTATACCTGCAAAGAGATCCCGCAGGATCAGGGAGGAAACCACTGATGACCTCTCGAATATGGAAAGGGCACTGCACTGCTTTGGCCGGGGGTTCTTATTTCCCCGCTCAGACAGATAAATGGAATATTTTAAACACTTTATCGTTATACAAAACGGAAAAGCGTTCTTTATCTATAGACGAAAAACTTTCATCAGCAAATATACTCATCCATGATTTTTCCAAAGCTTTTCGTTTACGTTTTAATCTCCCCTGCCCCGTCAGGATACGGTAACCCTGATTCCCTTCGCCGTCCTGTCGTCCATCCCACGCACAGTGAGCCTTTTCTCGCTGCCGTCTTTCATTCTGACTACAATCTTGTCGTATTCGTTGCACCGAATGTCCCTGATTCCGCTTTCAGCTCCTCCAATCTCCAGCGCTGTCACGAACCGTGCACGGTTTCCCTCCTGACGGAAAGATACCGTCTTCCGACAGCCGTCCGAAAGGAGTTGTTCCGCCCTGCGAACCTGCACCTCCTGAAAGGTGTCTGTCCGCACGGGGTATCTGCCGATCATGACGCTGCCCTTCTGCGGGAAGACGCCAAAAAGCCTGGCCTGTTCCACATAATCAAGCCTGTCATTGGAATTGACCCTTTTTATCTGGTTTGAAAACGACAACTCCGTCACGCCCTCTGCCTCGAACCAATGGCAATCCGTCACGAACTGCGCAGCCCCATAGGGGTTTTCGTCAAAGCGCTCCGCATTCCTCACATACCGCAGCCCACTTATCCGGGTACTGCCGAAGGGATGGTAAAGACAGTCGAATTCGTGGGCTCCCTCCGCCTCCAGATAGTCCCACACATACAGGCAGCCATCCATCAGCACCATGAGCCTTCGCTGGAACACGGGTTCCGAATATTCCCCAATGTCTCCCTGCTCCCTGACTGCTGGAGGCGCCAACAGGAACCGCCCCTCCCTCCGGCACTTCTCCTCCGGGAATTCCACAGGATACGGCGTCTGACCCCCATAGGGCGGATCCGACCAACGGCAGACCGTTTGAGCGCAGACGGCGCTGAAGGTCTCCTGTTCTTCGAAATAGATGCACTGGCAGGGCGTTGGCTCCTGCATCCTCCGGTCCACCACCACCATGTCGTGAGCCACCGAGGCCTGTACCCACATCTTGAACAGGAAAGAGTCATAGCCGTACCAGGTGAACTCCTGATTGTGATATGTCCGGTTGTCCCGTAGAAAAGAGACCAGCCCCAGTCTGTCATAATGGCCGTGATAGCCGCCGTGCTGCCCGTATTTCAGCACTGCCTGGCAGAAATGCCCCTTCCGCTCCCGCAGAATGGCGAAGCCTCCTCCCTCCACCAGCCTGCTTCCCTGTCCCCTGCCCTGGAGTCTTTCCCGCTCCCTGCGCTTCCAGTACGCCATGTGAGGGCCGAAGAGGAAATCCCGCTCCTGCTGCGGATCACAAAAGCCTTGGTATGCCGGGTCTTCATACAGATAGTAAGCCATGTCCAGAACAGGGATCAGGCTCTGCTCATTGCTGTCGTTTACGGAGAACAGGATGCCCTCCGGTGTCAGCAGCGTGGTAATCTGGTCTATGAACTCCCTCAGTCTCCTGACAGGCTTTCTGTTGGCCGCAAACCTCTCAAAGCTCATACCCAGAAAAGGCTTACCGTCCGCCGCCCACTCCTGGCGCCTTGCCCAGGGCGCATGCAGTATGCCATGATCATAGGAAGCAGATACAGCCGCATCCTTCAGGTTCAGCCCGAAATTCTCGCAGGCATTGGCCGCGTGCAGCAGAATCTCCGCCGCCAGACGGACATAGTTTGTAGCTGCTTCAAAATAGCTGCCGTCGTCGGAAAACACCGCCCCCATTAACTCATACAGCCCATTGCTCCCGGACAGGAAACGCTCTATCCGGGGATAATCCTGAAGCAGACAGGCAAAATACAGCGCAGCCGAAGCCTCCGCCAGCTGAAATTATTGCCGTCCCCATCCGTCAGCCTCCATTCCGCAAACTCCATATAGGCTCTCATGCAGCGCTCCATCTCACGGTGCATCTGCTCTGTGAACTCCTTCCTGTCATGGAGCAGGTCGTACACAAAAGCCATTTTCGCCATAAACTCTCCCTCCTGCACCCAGCCAGCGCTGCAGGCCCGGTGTACCGGAAAAGGGCAGGCGGCAGCTCCCTTCTTCCACTCCTCCCTGGAACGAATAAACTGGAAATATGGATGTTCTGTGTGCAGATACCCCTTTTCCCCGTCCAGAAATCCGCGGAAATATGCCAGCAGCTGCTCCAGGTATTCCTCCTTCCCTGTCAGCTTCCAGGCAACGGCTGTCTTCAGGAAGCTGTCCTGGGTTTCTGACACATACACATAGCTCCTGTCCTCCGCGGGCAGGGGCGCTTTGAAGGCTTCCGCCGCTTTTCCATACTCCTCCCGAAAGCGCCGTGCCAGTCCGGTGTCCCTCTCCAAAAGCTCCTTCAGATAGCTCCAGGCTTTTTCCCTGTGGAGCAGAAAGGGATGGACGGGCTTCCTTCCTGCGTAGATGGTCAGGCACTGCTCCGGCAGATTCTCTCCGCAGGGAACCCACTGCAGAACCCTGGCCTCGAAGCCCCCTGGCGCTATCTCCTCCGGAAGTATGCCGCTGATCTCCACCTCCAGCGTCTCCCCCGGAGCCAGCCGGATTTTCCTGTTATATTCAAGGTTAAAGCTCTCCCGTCCGCTCCGGTTCTCCGAGGCAGCCAGAAGCAGAGGTCTGACCCCACAATTTTCCAGGGCAGCTTTCCACACAAGCCGCTGACCTGCCTCCCCCGACCTGGAAGCGCAGATGGCCCGGACATGGAAAACGGTGCCTGTGCTGAAGGAGATTTCTTCTACTTTTATGCGGATCGGATCACCTGGTTCCGGAACCACTTTCTGCATGTCGGAATTCTCATGATCCACTTCCACTTTCTGCACCTCGCAATTCTCCGGATCCACTGCCGCCTTCTGCACCTCGCAATTCTCCGGATTCACTGCCACTTTCTGCACCTCGCAATTCTCCGGATCCACTGCCGATCCCTGACTGCCTGAGAGCTCCGACTCCGTTGCCGCCTTCCGCATGCCGGAAGCATCAGACTCCCAGACATGCTCCCGCCGTATCAGCACCTCCACGCAGTCTATATATTTCATATGGGCATTGACTATCCTGCTGTGGTCAAATGCGGTAAAGGGAATCCTGCAAATTCCCCCTTCCGCCGGAAGACAGACCGATGCCGCCGCCCTTTCCACGAATTCCGGCCTGCCGATTTTCAGGGGAAGCAGCACCACATCCAGCCAGATATCTTCCCTTCCCACAGTCCCCATCCTGAATACAATGCTGTCGTAATCCCTCAAATCCATTGTATGCGGGAATTCATATACGGCCTTTACACCTTCCTGCAGATAACCCGCCTCCGCCGACCCGACCAGCCCTGACCATTCCCTTAATTCCATCTCCAGCTCCATACTCCTCGCTCTCCTTCCCTTCCCATGCGGTAACCGCTCCCCGGCCGCACAGACCATATGTTTCCTGGGATTTGCCCTGGTATTTTTCCCAAACCCCTCCCCAGCCCCACAGGCCATAACACAGATTATCTCACTCTCTTTCCTCCAACAGGAAAAGTCTGGCTGTCTTCTCCCTTTCTAAACAGACCGAAAAGATTCCCGTATTCTGCTGCCAGGCGAATCTGTCACTGTGATATGACGGATAAAGGCACACCGCATCCATCTTTTTCCCCTTGAGATCAGGCAGGGGAAAGGTCTGGCAAGGCTTATCTCCCTCTCTCCTCCAGACTGCCAGATACCTGCGTCTTCCCTTCCGCAGGCCGAGGCATACCCATTCGTCTCCGAATCCGGACAGCCCCAATGGCCAGAAGGGCAGCGCTTCCTTGATGTCCCCGCGAATCTGCCGGTATACCTGTATCGCTTCCCTCACCAGCATCCGGTGTTCCCGGGCGAGATTCACTAGATGCCCGCTCTGGTGAATCCGCAGCAGCATGGCGTTCACCATGTTAAAGGCCACCTCCTCCCGGACAGCCTTCTCGTCCGTCTCCCCATGCTCCATAGGATAGGCCCAGACAGCGCTCTGTTCCGGGGTCACTGCCGTGGGCGCGTTGGCGGCAATGGTAGCGTAATTCAGATAATTCTCCTGGTCGCTGGTTGACTGGATACTGTAGCGGGATAACATGGCATAGTCCATTCTCAGACCGCCGCTGGAACAATTTTCTATAACCAGACCGGGATAGCGCCTGAACACACCGTCCAGCCATTCCAAATATCCCCTTTCATGCCTCAGCAGGCCTCCTCCTACACTGTCAGCCCCGTTTTCCGTCCCGATTCCCGGCTCAATATTATAGTCCATCTTAATATAGCCGATACCGTATTCCTGCACCAGCCGATCCACCACTGCATCCGCATGGCTTCGCACCTGGGGATTTCCGAAATCCAGCTGATACCTGCTCCTGTCATACACCCTCTTTCCGTGACGCCGGAAAAACCAGCTGTCCGGAAGCTCCTGCGCCAGTTTGCAGTGTATCCCCATAACTTCTATCTCCAGCCACAGTCCCGGAACCATCCCCCGGCTCCTGATGTAATCCGTAACTTCCTTTACTCCGTTTGGGAAACGCATGCGGCTTTCTCTCCACTCGCCCACGCTGTCCCACCAGGCTCCGTCTGAATACCATCCGCAGTCAATGCAGAAATACTCACAGCCGGCCTCTGCCGCCGCATCCACCAGGGGGAACTCCAGTTCGGCAGAAGGTTTGCCCCACAGACAATTCATATAGTCATTAAAAATAACAGGAAGCGTTTCGTTGTCCCGGTTTTTCCTGCGGATCCTGCGCCGGTATTTCGTCAGCTCCTCCATAGCCCTGTCAAAGCCTCCCGCCGTAACCCCCACTGATACGGGAATCCCGGTAAAGCTTTCCCCTGGCTCCAGATCCTCATACCAGTGGGAATGAAGCTCGTCCGGCCCGCTTAAGGCAAGATACAGATACCCTTCCTGGTCTCCCAGTTCCCAGTGCCAGGAACCGTTATGTTCTATCTGAAAGAAAATTCCGTTTCCGTCCTCCCTGTTTTCCACATACCCCATTGGCAGATACTCTTTCGTTGACCAGTTCCCCGTATTGCTTACAGAGATATAATTGGAGGAACGCTGCCTGCCCGCCGGCTGTACCCGATCCATTCCCCATTGAGGCAAGGAAGCTGTTTTCCAGTTCAGCTCCCTCTGCCAGCCATTGCAGGGGATTGAAACCGCTATTTTCTCTTCCGGCGGACATATCCCCTCCTTGCCGATGCCTGTCAGATGGAAAGAGGAAAGGTATTCCAGTGTCTGGCGCTCCGTCCCCTCATTCCGAACCCGCTGCCATATGCGGACAACGGAAATCCCGTCGTAAAACTGCACCATGGCATCCACATACACATCCGTCATCTCATCCCGTAATACAAAAGTCAGGCAGCGCCCTATCTCATTTCGGATATCCTCATGGCTGACATATTTAAGCCGGTATCCGGGCGCTGTCGCCACATATTTATTCCCATGGCGCTCATAAGGCCTGTCGAAACCTGACAAATTCATTTCAATAAACCGAAATGCGCGCTCCTTCGCAGTTACATGGATTGTCTGCCCGTCAAAAGGGCATGCCGCAAAATGCAGAAGCTTCAATATCCCCTCCTGATCCACTTCCCAAACCGCATAAATCCCGTTTTCCACAACATCAATTCTTTTTTCCATCTGCATCTACCTCCGTTTCCAAACTCCCTTCCTACAGAAAGACCGGCCTGCGGGCCATATCCGCAAACCGGTCTCCAGGGCAGCTCCTTCTGTATGTCTTGTTACTGTTCGCTCCATTCACAGCAACAGATACCTGTGAACAGTAACTGTGCCTTCCCAACAGCCGCCGATTCATTGCCTGCACATTCATGCCTTATTCCATCTGCATCCGAAACCTTTTCCGCAGAAGCTGCATAACGTGTCAGCGCCTTCTCCGCACCGCCGTCACTTGCTCTGGAGGAAAGCGTTCATCTGCGCTACCCACTCGTCGATGGCCTTCTACACATCGTTCTCTCTCAGTTGTGCCGTAGTGTCCTGGAATACCTGATAAGGCTCGTCCAGGATGCCGTGATTCAGCGGAGCCAGCACCTCACCCAGAATAGCGCCGCACTGGGTAATCTCTGTGGTGACAGAATCCGACTTGAAAGAGAATCCCGTAATCCTGCTGTCCGTGTTGTAGTTCGTGATGTCAGCCGAGAACTCCGCGTAAGGCAGGGCGTACTCGGTATAGTCTGCGGAGAAGCGGTAGTAGTTCGGATTCCAGCTTAAGTTGTAGCCAAGGGGATTGTAATTGGTGGTCGTCTCCACGCCATCGGGCAGCTTATACTGGCTGTCGCCCACTGCCTCCCAGTGCACCCCTTCGATACCGTATTCAAACAGGTCGTGGTTCTCCTGGCTCTCGAACATCCAGTTCAGGAACGCCATGGTTCTGTCAATCTTGTCGGAGGAGGCCGGAACGCACAGGCAGTTGCTTGCTACCACGCTGGCTGTATACACGCCCTTTTCCATATTCCTGGCTGCCTCTTCATGGATATACACGCCTAACTCCGCCTCCGGCGCATTGTTGCGCAGAAGGGAATTGTACTTCGGAACCGCGTCGATGGTGTCGATATAAGCGCCTGCCTTACCGATCTGGAAGAGCGCGCCGGGATCCGCCTGGTTCAGGGAATCTGTCTCACAGTACTTGTTCCACTCTCTGGATGTCTCCACCTTCTGCTTCCAGAAATCCACGCCGCCGAAAGGCTCCCAGTATTCCGCCGGATCTCCGGGAAGCGCCGTGGCGACAACTTCCGTCTCCTCATCATTGAGCTTGTAGGCAAAGAAAATGTCCTTTCCCAGAGTCCCCTGATAGATATGGTCATCCTGCAGCTCTACCGTGACGGCATCGAAGAGGTGGTAGAAGCCTCTGTTGTTCTTCAGCGCGATGGGGGTGACGCCGGGCTTATTGGCCAGCACCGCCTCCAGGTACTCCTTGAGCTCGTCATGGCTGTTGATCTGGCCGTCCGTGCCGATGTTCCACTCCTTCGCCCAGTCCTGACGGTACATCACCAGGTTCTGTCCGCCATAGCACCAGAACAACGGAAGAGCACAGTTGATATCCGAGTACTTATTGTACTTCATCACATCCTCCGGAAAAGCCAGCTTCAGCCCCGGATAATCGTCATTGTTCAGATAAGGGGACAGATCCGCATAAATACCATCCTGGGACAAGGTACGCAGATGCATCCAGGGAGCGTCGAAAACCAGGTCGTACTCCTCTCCTGCCGTCATCTTCACGTTCAGCTTATCCTTGTAGTCTGCCGAGGGAACCCATGTCCAGTCAAAAGTGATGTTCAGGGTGTCCCTGGTTCTGTTATAGAACTCATCCAACACGGCGTCCCAATCGTTAGGCTTGTCGCCGGTCATCAATACCTTCAATGTCACGGGATCGGGCGTTTCCGCCCCAGCCTGTTCTGCGCCGCCCTTTGAGGATTCCTCCGCAGAGCTTTGCCCCCCTACGCTGTTCTCACTGGACTGGCTCTCCGGTGCGGAGCTGTTTCCCTGTCCTGCATCGTCATTCCCACATCCTGTCAGCGTGCCGGCACACATTGCCGCTGCCAACGCCAACGCCATCCATTTTGACCTTTTCTGTAACATAATTATTCCTCCTTCTTTTCTTTCACTCCTTGTTTTTATTTTAACCGCTAAAGGCAGTTGGAGTCCATGTTTAAATTTTCTAAATTTTTATTACAAAATTCATTTGTAGATTTTGCTTTTTATCTCTGCCGCAGGAATTCGCAGGTCAATTACCGCTCATTTCTACATTTCACAGTTATACTCACGACTATAGCTTTTCGCAGATCGGGCACAATCCGGAAAGCCCTTTGCGCATTTAACCCTTTACGCCGCCCACAGTGAGCCCTTTGACGAAGTATTTCTGTAAGAAGGGATACAGGAATACGATAGGGCCGATGGTCACCACCAAAGTGGCCATTCTGGAGGTGTAAGTGGGCACGTTCACGGACACGCCTACGCTTCCTGCCACCGTGTTGGCAAAGTTGATATTGCGCAGGATCTTCATGATCAGATACTGCAGGGTAATCAGGTTCTCCTTATCCATGTACATCATGGCCTTGAACCATTCGTTCCAGTAGCTTAAGGCATAGAACAGGCCGATGGTCACCAGTCCGGGCTTCGCGATGGGCAGCACTATCTTCATCAGAATCGTCATGTCGTTGGCCCCGTCGATCTTCGCCGATTCCGCAAGGGATTCCGGGATTGTGGCGAAGAAATTCCGAAGCAGCATCATGTTCCAGGGGCTGACCAGCGCGGGCAGTATGTACACCAGCAGATTGTCCTTCAGGTGCAGGTATTTGACCACCATCAGGTAGTTCGCCACCATTCCGCCGCTGAACAGCATGGTAAAGTATACGAAGAACGCCACCTTGTTGCGGATTTTCAGCTTTTTGACTGACAGCGCGTAGGACATCATGCTGGTTACAAGCAGGCTGGCTGCCGTGCCTGCCACGGTAATGAATATGGTAACCAGATAACCGCTGCCCAGCTGGGATGTCTGCATCACCAGCTGGTAGGCGCTGGTGGACAGTTTCGAGGGAAACAGCTTATAACCCTCCCAGAGGAGCGTATACTCATCGGTAAAGGACGCGCTGATCACCAACAGAAAGGGAAACAGGCAGATCAGGGCGAACAATGCCAAAAGCACATGGCAGATGATCGTGAACAGCCGATCCCCAAAATAGATTTTTCTCTTCATATTCCACCCTCCCTAGTATATCGCTGATTCCGGGCTCAGCCTGCGTGTTATCCAGTTTGCGATATTGACCATGATAAAGCTCAGTACCGATTGATACAGTCCAACTGCAGATGACATCCCCAGGTCACCAAGTTCCATCAGCTGCCTGTACACATAGGTGTCTATGATGTCCGTGGTAGGGTACAGCAGCGTATTTCCACCTACCAGTGCATAGATCATACCGAAGTTACCATTGAAGATCTTGCCCACCGACATGATCAGCAGCAGCACTGCCGTGGATTTCAAGAGCGGCAGGGTGATGTACCAGATGCTCTGTATCTTGGTGGAGCCGTCGATACGGGCCGCTTCGTAAATCTCCTGGTCGATTCCCGTGATGGCCGCCAGGTAGACGATGGAACCAAATCCCGCTCCCTGCCAGATGTTCAGGAAGGTCAGAATCCCGGGCCAGAGAGCTGCATCCTTATAGAAGGAAATCTGCTCCATCCCAAAGACTTGCAGCATCCTGTTGATGTAGCCCGTGTCAGAAGAAAGGAATGCCTCCGCCAGCAGACCGATTACCGCCCATGAGATGAAATGGGGCAGAATCACCAGGGACTGGGTTCCCTTCTTGAACCATTTGTTGTTCACCTCCGACAGCATCAGCGCGATTAAGATAGAGACAATCATGCTGCTTAAGATGAACAGTACGTTCAGAAACAATGTGTTAAATGTGACCCGGAAGGAATCCGGTGACCCTAAGAAGAAGCGGAAGTTCTCGAACCCTATAAACTTGCTCCCCAGGATCCCCTTGGCCGCGCTGAAGTCCTGAAACGCGATGAGGATGCCGATCATGGGTAAATAGGAAAATACCACGAAAAACAGTATCCCCGGCAGGAGCATCAGCATCAGGAACTTGTTGTGCTTCAGATCGTAGAGAAGATCGCTTCCCTTTTTGGGTTTGGCTTTCAGCCCAGAAGCTTTTGCCATATTTTACTACCTCCTTTTTCCTGTTTGCCCGGCCGGCTGCATTTTCCCGTCGGCCGCGGCTGATGTCATCATTATAGCCCCATTTCCCATCCTGCACAGTCCAATCACCGCTCATCGCGTTTTTTTGCGCATTTCTAACAACTTTGGCTCTGTTCAAAAAACGTGGCAACTGCCTTTTTGCGATTTTTGAACTTGACGCAGCTATTTTTCTGGAAATATGCGAAGAGAACCCATGTTCTGCACACGGGTTCTCCCTCAACGGATTCACTCATCTCATTCAATTCAAATATGGACTCCTCAGCGGCATAGTCTCCTGCGATTGGACTCCCGTCCGGCAAAATACCTCACGCCTTTCTCAATCTTCTTCCCCCGGTGTCTCCTCCTCCGGTATCACAGGCATGACGTTGACATCCTTCTCCTTTCGGTACTGGTTCGGCGTCATGCCCATATAATTCTTGAAAAAAGTATACAGATAGCTTCTGGATGAGAAATCCATATGGTCCGCTATCCGCTGCACGGACCAGTCCGTCTCCCGCAGCAGCTTACAGATCATGTTCAGCTTCCTGGAAATGATGTATCCAGACAGGGTCTGTCCTGTCACTTCCTTAAAAATAGCACGCACATATCCCACAGACAGATAGATTTCCTGCCCGATGCTGTTGACGCTTAAGTTCCGATCCGTCAGCTTCCGCTCTACCAGTTCCTTCACCTGCTCCACGATCTGTACCATGTTCGGGTTGTTGTCCCGCCGCTCGGCACAGATATCCGCCGCATTCAGGCAATGCTCCAGGCAGCTTTCCTTCATCTTATAGAGGCGGCCGCCGCTGCGGAGACCCTCCAGGTAATTCACATCCCCCTTGTCCTTATAGACATCGTACTTCATCTCCAGCCTGGCGATCTCCATCTCCAGCATCAGAATATATTTCATCGCCTGATGGTAGGAAGCCGACATCAGGGCAAAGTAAAAGTCAGAAACCTCCCTGCGGATCTTTCCCTTGTCCCCTGTCCTGATGCCGTCTAGAATCTCCTTTACCGTATCGCCGGGATATTTCTGCTCCCTGCCGTCTGTATCCGTCCCTGTGCCATTGTAGAGAATGGCGTTCCGCTCTTTCGTCATCTGGAAGAATGCTGCCACCAAAGCCTCTTCGTAGGATTCCGCGATATCGTCAAGGCTGCCCACCACGGAACCCACACTACAGGTCACATCTACCCCGAAAAATTCATCCATCTTCCTCTGCATCTCCCCCAGTGCACTGAGGATCGGATTCTCCTTTCCAACCTCCGGCTTCTCTCTGACAAGGTTCTCCGCATCCTCCAGAGGTTTCTCCCCGGCAGTGCCGTCCACTCCCTCCATGTTTTTCACCCCGTTGAAGCGCTCTGGCCCCTCCGCCGATGCGTTCCAGCTGATGATGCAGGTGACATAGCTGCCATAATCTACGGTGTCCATGTCTGCGTCCTTCTCCAGCAGCTCCCGAAGAATGTTCTCCATGCAGAATTTCATCAGAAGGAAATCATCCGGTGTCCAGGGCTCGTTTTCATTGGGATATAAATTCACACAGAGGAAAAATACGCCGTCCAGCTGCTCCTTTGCCAGTTCTCTTTCCTTATCGGAAATAGTCCCCCCTATTCTCCCGTCGTCCAGAAGTTTCCGCAGCACCTGCTTCCTTCTGGAATGGGAATATTCCCGGTTATCTGTCCGCAGCCTGTTGAAGATCCGCTCCATGGCCTCGAATTCGTCCACGCGCAATTCCGCGTCTTTCCCGGCAGCCGTCTGCAGCAGCCTCTGCAGCCTGCCGATAGGGCGATACAAAAAAGAGGTGCCGATTACAATTAAAATCAGGTTCAGCGCCATTGCGCCCATGGCACAGAAAATCATCTGGAACAGCAGGGCGTTGCTTCCAAACAGATGCTCATCTGTCAGGATCAGATAACTGATACCGAATGTCTGGTCCTTGCAGTAAAGCAGGTTTTTCCTTCCGTCCTTCAGGCGGACAGGGAATGCGCCCTCTTTGCCCTCCTGCTCTTTCATGAAGAGATAGAATTCCTCTTCCCTCACTGTCTCGCCAAACTTCTCTTCCCCGCTGTCCGCCAATACCAGCCCCAAGCTGTTGATCAGCAGTGCCCTTGACGATGAGCCGTAGTCACGGTAATTCACCATATCGGCAAAAGCTTCGTAATCCAGGTTGACTACAAGGTATCCTTCCTTATATTTTTTCAGGATCAGGGAAATATACCGCCCGGTGTATTCCAGTCCCCCCACCGTATAAGTGGCCTGGCGGGGAACCAGCACGTACTCTCCCGGCATATCCCGAATCTTCTCCAGCCATTCCAGGATATCCCGATCCGAAAAGTCCTCTATATGCTGATAAGTATCCAACGTCGAACAGACAAAGCCGTTCTTCAGATTCACCACATAGCAGGACTCCACCATATCGCTGTAATTGACCAGCATGGTCCGCAGCCGCTTGTAGCGCATAGTCAAATCCGCGGAATACTCCTCGGCCAGCAGAAGCTCTACCAAATCCGAACTCTCCAGGACCTCCAGGTAATAATAATTGTACAGATTCCGGAGGGTGGTGGTGCATGCGCTGACCGACTGTGAGATTGCCCTTTCATTCAGCAGGCTGATCTGATCCCTGTAGTCCCTCTGGATGGATATGCTCATCACCATCCCGAAAGCCAGAAACACCACAATCGTGCTGACCGCGTACCACAGCAGCATTTTCGTGAAAAATACGCCCCTCTTTTCATTCCTGAGATACTCCTTCCATAAATTCCCCAGATATGCCGCAAATCCCTTTTTCATTCCGTCCCCCTCCGTACGCGTTTTTCCTCCTGGCGTATCCATCCTTTCCCGGCTGTCCCTTCCCATAGGGAAAAGAAACCTTCCCCTCCGTCCAGGATGCTTTTCCTTCAGGCATCTGCCCACATCCGGGATACTGCCGTCTGCCAGTTCCGGAAGGATTTTACCCCCCAGAACACTCCCCGGTCCGTCTTCACGATATCGCCGATTTCATTATACATGACTCCCTGCCGCAATGACAAGGCTATTTTTCCCGGACTGTAATCCGAACCTTCACCCCACTTTGAGCCAAAACCTCCGCGCGCACATAGAGCAGCATGGGAGTATCCTCTTCTGTCGGAAAGAACGGTGTGGTGCGTCCTTTTTCCAAAACAATCTGTTCCACAGGTGTGAGAAACTCCACATCCATTTCCAGCGGATAGAAGCCTGCTGCATGCACAGTATTTCCCTTAACTACAGCCGACCTCATTGCCATCGGCAGTGAGAACATCAGCCTGCCGACATAGTTTTCCACGAAATCCTCAATCGTCACAGCACCGGATTCCTTCTCAAAAAGGATTGTCCTTGTATGGACGCCCCTCTCCCTGCCGCACGGGTGCGCGATCTCCAATGAGATACTGTCCTGATGTGCCGTAATTTCCGTCCGGAGCATCTTCGAAATACGAGGCACATCCAGCCACCCCCTGTCCAGGCTGTAATTACCTGCATTCAGGTTAATGGCACCCTCCTGCACCCTCTCTGAGCGTTGTTCCTCCTGCGTTGCCGCAAACTGCAGGCAGGCATGAGAGTAAGATGAAAGGTGCCACTGCGTGGACGCGTCAAAGTATCCCTCTATTCCGCTGTCCATGACCACTGGGTAATTGTGGTAATACAGGATAAAAGAACCCTGGTCCAGATGTCCATGGCCTATGGGCCTGGCAGACGACATGACCGCCAGATAATTTCCTTTTCCTGCATCCCCATATCCGCGGAACACATAGATGCCGGAGTCAGGATAATCGCACGTTGAACAGAGCTGTAGAATGTTCCGGCTGTCTATGGAATATGCTGCAGTGTCTGTATACAGCAAATGCTCCGCCACAACGGACTCGCCGCTAAATGCCTTAACCGGGCATCCCGCCGCCCTCCATACCTGGTACATCTCATCCGCCAGCTTTTTGTCCGTCTGGGCAATCCGGTCAACATAGATGCCATAGATTCCCAGTTCTTCGCCGCCGGAAAGCCTGTGGTCACCAAAGGGCGGTGTACCGACTCTCCCTCCGAAATATTCGTAAGGCGGCGTGACGGTATGGATCGTATAGGCAAACATATCCTTTAACCGCGTTGACAACAACCAGTTTTCACCCGTCTCCTGCTCCCATATCAATGCAAAGGTCGCAAAATGCTCCAGCGCAGCATGATGATACCGGATCGACTCCGGCCATGAACCGTCAGCGTTCAGATTTGTCGACAGCTGTGCCTCCAGAACCGCCTCCGCATTGTACAGCCATGTTTTACTTCAAAAGCAGTCGGTGCCATCGTGAACCTGTCGTAAGCAAACGCAAGCTCCGCTGCGTCTCCCGAATTCATAAACTCGCGATTCCTGGTAAACGGATTTTTTGCTCCGTCTATCGCACGCTCCGCCCTGTTCACCATATCCGCCAGCGCTGCCCTGTCCGCACGGGTATGGCGACTGTCCGAATCATTCATCAGCCGCTTTGCCTCTGTAATTGATTCTTTTAACAGATTCATTTCCTCTAATCTTCCAATCCTGCTGTTCATTCCGATTAACCTCCTTATACATCACTTTGTATCATTCTATATTCTCTGTCACATTCTCTTCTTCTCACTGCCATGTTTTCCTGGTGCAAGTCCCAATCTGCTTTCGTACTGGAAACGGCAGCAATCGTGTCTGAAGTCCAAACCTGGCCCTGTCAGTCATATGCGGTCCTCCAAATATTTTCAATCGTTTCGCCATTGTTTCATTATACGATTAGAGCGTCAAAAGGTCTTAA
>DKVC01000174.1 GCA_002490995.1 Lachnospiraceae bacterium UBA7188 | reverse complement strand
CCGTCTATCGGCTCATACATGGGCCAACAGACCGACACAAATATTCTTTTTTGCACTTTTGGCTCCCTGTCCGCCCATGAAAATGCCTCCTGTCAGCTACGTATTTTTCAAGTATACCACAAGAACATGCGTTAGTCGAGACTAAGGCTGTAATAACAACAACTTTCCTCCTCTTTCCTTCAGCAGCTTTTCCGGCTGCTTTATGCGGTCATGAATTGTCATGAATTGTCATGAAAAATTTTTCTTGACACCAGGCGGAAAATCCCTTATAGTAGACCGTAAATACAGCAGGAAACCTGACTTTTATACTCGCGAGCGCATTTACTTTCCATTTTCTGTTCTACAGTACTGACGCGCTCGCTCGTTATACATTCAGATTGGCAAATGTTTGTGAACGTGAGTATATATTCGTGATCGCATTCCTTTGCCGCTCCTTTGTTCTGCATTGCAGGAGCGCTCACCGGTTATACCTTTCCGTTGGCAAATGTTTCTGAGCACGAGTATATTTCACCGGTTTTCCGCTGTCATATGGAGTTGCCTGAAGACAATTCCAGAAAACGCTAGGGGAGCACATCGCTGAGACTGAAGCTTTCATCCGGAGAGGAACATCCGAACCAAAGCCTCTAACCCTCACTACTTGACCCGGATAATACCGGCGTAAGGAAGCAGCGCAATGAAGAGCGCATACATACGGCAGACGAAGCACTTCCGCAGCGCACCGTCCGACTTATGCGTCATCTCATTGCCGATGTCGTCCCTCCTTAGCCAATACATTAAGGAGGATTTTTTTATGTTGTACAATGTAATCACAGACGGGGATGATATCAGTTATCTCCCCACCCCCCTGGGCACTGCCCTTCTGATCGTCCTTTTCCTGGCTCTTCTCGCCGCGGCTGTGGCCTTCGCAGGAAAGAAAAGCTCTTCCGGAAAGAGAAGCTCTTCTGAAAGGAACAGCAATCCCGAAAGAAAGAATGCTTCCGGAAGTGAAAGCCGCTTAGACGGAACAGCTGCCCCCGGAAAGAAATCCGGCTTGAAGCTCGGCGCCAAACAGCTGGCCTTCTGTGCCGTGGCCGTAGCTCTGGGCACCGTGCTGTCCAATCTGAAGCTCTACGAATTTCCTTTCGGCGGCTCCATTACCCTGCTCTCCATGCTCTTCATCTGCCTTCCCGGCTACTGGTTCGGGCTGGAAGCGGGTGTGATCACCGGTGTGGCTTACGGTATTCTGCAGCTGATCATCGACCCTTATGTCATCCATCCCGCCCAGCTGCTGGTGGATTACCCTCTGGCTTTCGGCGCCTTTGGGCTGTCCGGGCTCTTCACCGACAAGAAGAACGGACTGCTGAAGGGCTATGCGGCAGGCATCATCGGAAGGTGGATTTTTGCCACCCTCTCCGGCTGGATCTTCTTCGCGGAATATGCCTGGGAAGGCTGGTCTCCTCTGCCTTACTCCCTGGTTTACAACGGCATCTATATTTTTTCCGAAGCTGCCATCACGCTGATTATCCTGGCCATACCCCAGGTAAGGGCGGCTTTTGCGAGAGTGAAAAAGCTGGCATTGGAGTGAAAATGGCGGTGCTTCTTTATTCTTGGCGAAACTGCCATAAATTCAAAACCGAGCGGTTCAAAAAGATGCAAACCGCACAAAAATCAGGAAATTAAATCCTCAGGGTTGACAAATGCCCTCAAGTGGTGCATAATGCAGAATGAAAAAGGCAAGGGCGTCTTTCATGTAAACACATGGGAGATGCCCTTGTCTTTTATACTCATGAACGCATTCATTCAGTGGAATGAGCCTGCTATGAAAAGGACATTGCGCCAGCGCTCATCCATTGTGCGTGCGGGCCGGCAAATGTTTTCCGCCGTGAGTATCTGTCAGGAATTGCCGTAAAATAAATCAGGGACATTCAAAAATGTGCAAAGTGCCTGCACCTGCAGGTTACGGAAAGGGATAGGTAATTATATTATGGAAAAGGTATCTGACTATTTCGGATGTATGGTATTTGACGACAGGGTCATGAAAGCGAATCTGTCCGCCGAGGTTTACCGGTCTCTGCGGAAGACCATCGACGAGAACGCCCGCCTGGACATCAATGTTGCCAACGCTGTGGCAGCCGCCATGAAGGACTGGGCTGTGGCCCACGGCGCGACTCACTACACACACTGGTTCCAGCCTCTCACCGGCGTCACGGCGGAGAAACACGACAGCTTTATCTCCCCTTCACCCGACGGCGGCGTCATCATGGAATTTTCAGGAAAGGAACTGATCAAGGGCGAGCCCGATGCTTCCTCGTTCCCCTCCGGTGGCCTGCGGGCAACCTTTGAAGCCAGGGGTTATACCGCATGGGATCCCACTTCCTATGCGTTCATCAAGGGAAAAACCCTGTGCATTCCCACCGCTTTCTGCTCCTACGGCGGCGAGGCACTGGACAAGAAAACCCCCCTTCTGCGCTCCATGCAGGCTCTGAATAAACAGGCCCTGCGCATCCTGAAGCTCTTCGGCAACAATACGGTAAAATGTGTCCGTACCTCCGTGGGACCGGAGCAGGAATATTTTCTGATCACAAAGGAAATGTACGATCAGCGTCCGGACCTCCGTTTTACCGGAAGGACATTATTCGGCGCAAAATCTCCCAAGGGGCAGGAAATGGACGACCACTATTTCGGCGTGATCAAACCCAGAGTGGCAGCTTACATGGAAGAACTGAACCAGGAGCTCTGGAAACTGGGCATCCTGGCCAAGACAGAACATAACGAAGTGGCTCCCGCACAGCATGAACTGGCTCCCATCTATACGACCACCAATGTGGCAACCGACCACAATCAGCTGACCATGGAAATCATGCAGAAGGTAGCCGCAAAGCACGGCCTGGTGTGCCTGCTGCACGAGAAGCCCTTCGCCGGCGTCAACGGCAGCGGCAAGCATAATAACTGGTCTCTGACCACCGACACCGGAGTCAATCTTCTATCCCCCGGCGAAACGCCTTACGAAAACGCACAGTTTTTGCTTTTCCTCTGTGCCGTGATCAAGGCCGTCGATGATTATCAGGATCTGCTTCGCCTCTCGGTGGCCACCGCAGGCAATGACCACCGTCTGGGAGCAAACGAAGCGCCTCCTGCCGTGGTATCCGTATTCCTTGGCGATGAGCTGAATGCGGTTCTGGAAGCCATCGAATCCGGTCAGCCCTACAGCGGCGTAGATAAAACCGTGATGAAGCTTGGCGTGAATGTTCTGCCCAGGTTCAACCGCGACACCACGGACCGCAACCGTACCTCGCCCTTCGCTTTCACCGGAAACAAATTCGAATTCCGCATGCTCGGCTCCTCCAACAGCATCGCCTGCGCCAATATGATGCTCAACAGCGCGGTTGCCGAGAGCCTGAAGATTTATGCGGACCGCCTGGAGGGCGCGGAAGATTTCGAGACCACGCTGCATGAAATGATCCGCAAGACCATCAAAGACCACAAGCGCATCGTCTTCAACGGCAACGGCTACGACGACACCTGGATCCGGGAAGCCACAGAAAAGCGCGGACTGCTCAACTACCGCACCACGCCGGACTGCATGCCTCATCTGCTGGATAAAAAGAACGTGGATATGCTGACCTCCCACAAAGTATTCTCCGAGGCGGAGCTGAAGTCCAGATGTGATATCATGTTGGAAAATTATTGCAAAACCGTCCTGATTGAAGCCAACACCATGGTGGATATGGCAAGGACCCTGATTGCCCCGGCGGTGGAGTCCTATACTCTGAAGGTTGCCCGGACTGCAGCCGCCAAAAAAGCCGTGGACGAGAACCTGGCCTGCGGCTATGAGAAGGACCTGGTCCGAAAGCTGTCCACCCTCACTGACAGAATCGCTGTGAAGACGGCAGAACTGGAAGATGCTGTCGCCGCCCTTCACAATGAAGAAGATATTATCTCTGAATCCAACGCCGTACGCGACACCCTGCTTCCCAAAATGGAAGAGCTGAGGCTCGCCTGCGATGAGGCGGAGACGCTGACAGCCAAAAGCGAATGGCCCTTCCCCACATACGGCGACCTGCTGTTTGGGGTAAGGTAAAAAAGTATTCCGGCCGCCGTGCGAAGAAAAATCTCTTTAAACGGCGCCGGAAATAACATGGATTCCCAGATTTACAATCCCACACAGAAACATCACCAGAATCGGATTCCACTTCCATTTTCTCAGGACAAAGAAGGCTGCGGCAAACAGTACAATCCCCAGCCAGTTCACATTTTCCGGCAGCAGGGCTTCTTCTCCCACCGCCACAGTGCGCAGGAGGGAAATCCCTGCGCCTGCAATCAGGGCAACCACTGCGGGGCGCAGACTCTGCAGGATGCCCTGCAATGCAGACATGTTCTTATATTTATAGTAAATAAAGGCGAGGAGAGATACTATAATACAGGACGGAAAGATACACCCGAAGGTAGCCGCAACTGCCCCGGGGACACCTGCAATCCGTATGCCCACAAAGGTTGCCGAATTCACCGCTATCGGCCCCGGCGTCATCTCCGCAATCGTAATCAAATCCGTGAATTCTCCCATGCTCAGCCACCCATGGCCGGACACTACCTCGCTCTGGATCAGGGGCATCGCCGCATAGCCTCCTCCGATGCTGAACATCCCAACCTTCAGAAAACTCAAAAATAACTGCAGGTAAACCATCCGTCTCCCTCCTTCTGCCGTCCTGGTTTCGGTCCTTCACGGCTTTCTCTTTCCACCGCCATCCCGGGCGCAGTCCCTCACGGTTTTCCTTTTCCACCGCCGCCCCAGTTGCGGTTCTTCACGGTTTTCCCTTTCCACCGCCGCCCCGGTTGCGGTTCTTCACGGTTTTCCGGATATGCCGCCTGTCCGCAGGTGCCGGATACCGCCGGATCGGAAAGCCTCATGAAGCTACCCGCCGCCTGAGCCAGAGTGCCCGCAGCATCCCCACCGCAGCCGCAGCCAGTATGATCAGAATCACATTCACCCGGAATACCGCGGTTGCCACAAAAGCTGCAGCCATCACCACACACAAAAACAGGCTGCGTTCCTTTACCACCTTTCCCCCGAGGCCCCATACCACATCCAGGATCACCGCCACCACTCCCGCCTGCATGCCCTTCAGCAAAAGCGCCACATATGGATTTGCGGCAAATGCCTGATAGAAAAAGGAGATAACCGTCAAGATCAGCATGGGCGGCAGTATGGTCCCCACGACCGCCGTCACCATGCCCGCAAAGCCCGCTACCCGCCATCCCACCAGAATCGCCGCATTGACAGCGATTGCCCCGGGCGAGGACTGGGCCAGCGCCGCCAGGTCCAGCATTTCATTCTCATCTATCCAATGCAGCTCATCCACAAATTTCCGTTTCATGAAAGTGATGATGACGAATCCGCCTCCGAATGTAAATGCGCTGATATACAGAGTACTTAAAAATAACTGAACCAGTGTCTTTCCCTTCCTGCTGTCTTCCATTGTCCCTCCCTGCACCGTTCGTGCCGCTTCTACAGGCTTCTCTCACCTGTTCCGTCCAGGCCGCTGCCAACAGATTCTGTACATCATTAGACTGAGCAGCACGACACCCTTTTCGGCCAAAAAGCGCCGTCAGCCTTTTCTTTTACCCGGACAGCACATATTCCTGATTTACAAACTGACACTCAGCATTTGACAAGCTCCGCCGGGCAGGCAGGCTTCAGTAATCCAGATCTACTTCGTCAAATATTTTATCAAAGGTAATTTCCAGTCTGGGAAAATGCACGATTTTCAACTCTTCCTTATTATGTTCTGTGATGTTTTTCCAAAGATAATATTGTGCTTCACCGTTTTCGTCATAATCAAGGTTGTAAATTTCAATGCTTTTCTTTTCCCAGTCTACAATCCAGTACTCATCGATCTCCTGCTGCCTGTATATCTCCTTTTTCTCCCCACGGTCATAACTCTCCGTGGAAGGACTCAATACCTCCATGACAAACCTCGGTATATCCAGGAATGTATTGCCTTTCCTTGCTTTTACACGGCAGTTGATAGAGGCATCGGGAATAACCGTTTTTTCCTCCCCTTCCTTTGTCCGCCATCTATATTGCACATTATCAGAAAAAACATAGCATGTGCTGTTTCTCAGTTGTTCCCTTACCGCTGCCACAAAATTTACGATGACCGTCGAATGTTCCGGCCTGGCACCTGCCATATCCGTTATCTGAACCATACTCATGCTTTCGCCCCCTTTTCCATTTTTCCTTTCCCGCACCTACGCAATAATCTTCCCCATCCACCCTGCCAGCTCCTCCGGCGTCATAGCCCCCACGAAGGCTCCCATATCCGCCAGCACTGCGGCAGCGTTCCTGTCATAATTGGGATTGGCGTCCATATCCAGGGCGGTGAGGACCACCAGCTTCGCGCCGCTCTCGATAATCCCCCTGGAAGTGCTGTAGAGCCGCTGGTAGCCGCCGCCCTCATAAAGGTCCGTAACCAGCACCACCATGGTCCTGAACGGAAAATCAATGAATCCTTCACAGTAGCTCAAAGCCCCGGCAATATTGGTGCCGCCTCCCAGCTGAACGCTCATCAGTGTCTCCACCGGGTCATCCACATAGCCGCTCAAATCCACCACATTGGTATCGAAAATCACCAGCTTTGTATCCAGCATGGGCAATTTTGCAAAAATCCCCGCCATGATGGCGCTGTGGATGACGGAATCCAGCATGGAGCCGCTCTCATCCACGCAGATAATCACACGCCACTGGTTATATTTCTTCATCCGCGAATTAAAGTAAACGTTTTTCAATACAAGCTGCTGATTTTCCTGGTCAAAGTTTTTCAGGTTCATGCGGATGGTCTTCTTCATGTCCAGATTCCGGGCTGACTTCACCGGGCTGCTGGCATTGCGGTTAATCTGTCCGAAGAAAGAGACCCTGACCTCCTGCTCCAGCCTGCGGGCAATCTCCTCCGCCACCTTCCTCACAATTTCCCTGGCCATCTGAAGCACGTCACCCTTCATCATATGTTTCAGCTCCAGTATGGTCTTTAAGAGTTCCTTATTCGGCTCCAGCTTCTGCAATACCTCCGGATCCGTCAGAAGCTCCGTCATACCGTATTTTTCCAGTGCATGGCGCTCCAGAACCTCCACGGTCTGCTTCGGAAAAAGCTTCTTCACCTGGTGCAGCCAGCTGGGTACGGTAAGCCGGGAACCGTCGCTGCCGCCCTGACGGTCCTTCCGGATTTCCTGTTCATCGCCGTATTCTCTGGAATAGAGATAGTCCAGCACATTTTCCATGTCCATGTAATTCAGACCGCCGCCGGAAAATGATATCTGTCCTGAAGCATATTTCCCCAGAACCAGTCTCCATCGATTTAAGATTTCCTGTTCGTCTGCCATTTAGACCATCCTCTTCCTGAATCTTTACCTTTTAAAGCTGATGTCCACCTCAGTATTCTAAAATGGAAAACTGTTACATTACCTGTGCCATTCCTGTATATGGATGGCTATTTGCATAAGCGGATGCTTTTGCCGCAAACTCTCCCGGTTTCATCTTATCGAAATATTCCCGCTGCCACACTGTATAATCGAAATCATCTCTTTTAATAAGTGAAATAAAATATTCCGTATCAATAACTCCCATGTTTTCCACAAGACATGCAAAACCCTGATCCAAAATCTTAACCGCATTCGCCATTATTTATCCGCCTCCATTCTTCTGATAAGCTCACCTGGTGTTACAAGCTCTATCTTTTCAGACTGATACTTTAAGAGTCTGTCATCTGTAGTAACAAAATAATTACATTCAGCAATAATAGCACAATTATCCAAATATATTCTCATGTGCAACTTTCCCCTTTTCACCATATATACTCGTGCGCGCTTTCCTTTACCGCTTTTTTCCTGCGCCGCGAAAGCGATCACTCGTTATTTATTTACGTTGGTAAACGTTTCTAAGCGCGAGTACAAATTCCCGACATTTCCATCTTATCACAAATCATTATAATAATCCATGCCTTTTATCCCACAAATATACGTATTCCTTCTTGAATACAATCAAATAAAATCCTGTATCATAACAGGCTTCCCATCCTCCCCTTCACATATGCATCCATCTCTTTCCCGTAAGCATACCAGTCCGGATAGACTTCCTTCCGCTCCATGATATCCTGCCTGCCCTTCCCGTGGAGCCCTGCTGCCGCGGCGGCAATTTTGTCCGTTTCCCTGGGGGTGAAATAGGTAAATGCCATACGTAATTCCGGCAGCAATTCCATAAATTCAGCTTCCGTCACCTGCCCGAAAAACCCGTCCAGCATCTTGATAAAGTCGTCTCCAATAAAGACCAGGTCCCTGGCCGTAAAAAACAGTCCCCTGAAAAACTGAGCCGTGGAAAAAAGCTGCTCCCTGGTACCGCTGAGATACCCTTTACACGCAGCCTCCACCGCCTCCGCCGTACTCTGGCCGCTTCCGTATAAAATACCGTGGATACAGCCGTTTAGGCCGGGATGAATCTCTCCGTCCCGTATCATCTTCCCCAACACATCGTAGTAGTCTTCCCGTTCCTGGGCAAACTCCTCCCCCTCGCGCCCGGTGACCTGGTACAGCAGCTTCAGGGCGTTCATGCACTGGTTCAAATCTTCATCCTTAATCTTCGTCATGGCCGGAAGGAGCGAGATCATCTTCCTGCACCCGATATGAATCAGGCGGCCGAACTTCATTTCAGAACCGTACAGCCCTCCCAGCTCATCCATCATCAGGAGAGATTTCAGTGCCTCTGCCAGAGAGTAAAAATCCGTGTCCCCCAGCATCAGTTCATGCACTCTGTCGAAAACCGGCTGCATCTGCTCCCGCAGCCCCATCTCAAACACTTCCGTCAGAAGAACGGCGCTTTCTTTCGCACCCATTTCCTTCTTCAGGGCTTCTTTCACCAGGCTCACCGCCGCCTCCTCAATGGTGGCACCGTAAACGGACACCTCGATCAGCGACGAATTCACCTGGATGTTCCATTTATACTTCCACATCTCCCGCATCAAGTTTCTGTCCCGCTTCAATTGAAGATTGGGTCCCTTCACCTTCCTGGCAAACGCTGTCTTCAGATAATTCATGCGGTTCAAAAACATGCTGTAAAGCCTGTGCTTCGGATTGGAGAAAATCGACAGGGTAACCTCTGCCTCCAGAGTAGAGCCCGTCTTGATGCCGAATTTCCGGCACTGCTCTTCGAAATCATGGATAATGGGAGGTACGTCCGCCTGACGACACAAAGCCCCCACTGCATCCCCCGTCATGGCTTTCCGCAGGAAGCGCATGGGTGCATCGGTGGCAATGTTATATTCCCCTTTCACAAAAGAGGACAGCACCGCGTCCAGAAGCTCATATGCCCCCGGCTGACGCTTGCCCCGGATGTCTGCAAGCCCTTTCGCCATGACGCAGGCACAGATTTCGTCATAGGTGGAGAGATATCCCTCTTTCCGCCTGGTCTCCTTCCCTGCCGTAACAATCATGTCCAGCACCGCGTCACCGTAGGGCGTTTCCGTCTCCTGCAGCCCCTCCCAGATTCTCTGGTAGAATCCGGTAAAGGGCATGCCGCTGGCGTATCCGTTGAGGGCGTCGGCGGCTTCCATGGAATAGGGCATGAGGTAGACGCCCTGGTCCTTTTCGGGGACCTTGTCCTTTTTGCCCTTCTCTTTCGCAGCTTCGGCTATTTTCTCGTCTTCATTTTCCAGCAGTGCCTTCAGCCCCGGCGTATGGAACCCGCCTGTGACCACCAGCACTATTCCTTCCGTCCCCGCCAGCTTCTCCCCCTGCTCCCGGATACGCTCCGCCATGAAACGCTCCCTGGCAAGACATCCGTCCTCCTCCATGGATTCCCGGGGCGTATTCTCCCTGGCCAGCGCGCAGTAAGTCAGCAGATTGCCGAACCATTTTTCATCGGATTCCGTGGTTCCGTTTAATTCAAAATATTTCTCCCAGAACTCATCAAAGCTGCGCAGCCCCGTCCTCTCGCAAAGCTGCTTTAAGTACTCGTTCCGGGACAGCAGATAATCGTCGTTGTAATTGCTCTTCTCCTCTTCCGCCTTCAGCAGCCCCCTGCCTTCCCGGGAAGCCGCCAGAATGTCCCCGTAGGGCAGGTCGATAAAGGCTGTCCCGATTCCCAGCCTTTTCCCCGCGCGGAAAGCCGCCAGCTCCGGCGAATAATCCAGAAAAGGATAATAACATTTATAATGCTCCTTCTCATCGGAAATCCGACCTGACTGGTCATGATAGGAATAATAAATGGCAAAGGGCGCCTTCGTATCCTCATGCACCATCACCGGAATCAGGGAATTGGCATTGTCCGGTCCCTCCACCAGAATGACGGAAGGGCGAAGCGCAGAGATGGCCCGGTTCACATGAAAAGCGCATGCCGGGCTGTGATGCCGGACAGGAAGCAGGACTATCTCAGCCATTTTCTGGCTTCGTAATATTCTTTCCATAATCCACCCTCTTTGCTGCTCTTATCCCGGATCACGGTGTTGAAATACCCCTTCACCTTCTCCAGATCGTCCTTATTTTCCTTGGAAACCGCACCCACAAGGGTCTGCACCAGGCTGTCCATGCTAAGCGTCCCGTCCCCGTAATAATACCCCGTAATCATGGCCTGATAATACACGGACACTGCCTCCGCCGTACTCATCACGGAGGAAGGCTTATCGATGCGGTGCCCGTAGGAGGACACGCCCTCCCTCAGCTCATGATAGGTAGAAGCCAGAATCTCCGCCACATCCTCGTCCGCCTGCACCTCAATATGGCTCTCCCTGGCCAGCTTATTCACTTCATTGATGATAATCCGTTTCTCCATTGACGCTTCTCGGACAGGCATTACCGTCTCAAAGTTGAAACGCCGCTTCAGGGCGCTGCTCATCTCATTGACGCCCTTATCCCTGGTGTTCGCCGTGCCGATGACATTGAAACCGGGCTTTGCAAAGAGGAATCCGGCATCCCCCAGCTCCGGCACATTCAGCACCTTGTCGCTGAGCACACTGATCAGGCTGTCCTGAATCTCCGCCGGTGTCCTGGTGATCTCCTCGAACCTGGTGAGGATTCCCTTCTCCATCCCCACATACAGCGGCGAGGGCACCAGAGCCTCCCTGCCAGGTCCCCTGGAAAGGAGCAGGGCATAGTTCCAGGAATATTTGATCATGTCTTCCGTGGTTCCCGCCGTCCCCTGAATGGTATTGGTGCTGACACCGCTGACAGCTGCGGACAATAGCTCCGAGAGCATGGTCTTGGCGGTTCCGGGCTCTCCCACCAGCATCAGCCCCCGGTTGCCTGCCAGTGTCACGATGCAGCGCTCCACCAGGGCATCATTGCCGAAATACTTTTTCTCTATGGTTATCTCCTTTCCCTGATATTTAACAGGTCTGGGGCTTCCCAGGATAAAAGTCCGCACCGCTTTCGGCGACATCTGCCAGTTCTCGGGACAGTTGCCCGTGTCGCAGGCTTTCAGGGCCTCCAGCTCCTCCTTGTACCGGATTTCCACCGGAGGTTTGATAAATTTCTGTTCCATGGATATACCTCGTTGTTATCTGAATTTTATACGCATTCCCAATCTTTATCGTTTTCTCTTCCATCCGGAATTGGTTCCAGATTACAGGGTTCCCGAAACGATTCCTGTATTCTGGAACCAATTCCTTACCGTCCTACGCAATTCCGGACATCTGTTCCGGGCGTTCCTGTTCCATCCGGCGCTTCCCGGTTTATGATATCCTCCTCATTTCTGCTCCTCCAGAAACAGCCGCACCCGGTTGCCCACCACCTGGCTGACCTCCCCGGCGCTCTTGCTTCCGTTGAAATAATCCCCCGCTTCCTCCAGAATGATCTCGATTATGGGCTCCGTCCGCAGGGGCAGGGGACGTATCTCCTCCAAAGCCCTCAGATATTCCGCCTGTTTTTCCTCCGATACATCCTCGCCGTAATAGGCAGGATAATACAGGACGCCGTTGACATAATGCTCCACGACCATTTCATCGATCACATCCTCCTGCATATGCTTTTCGAAAACTCCCCGGTGGACAGGCGACTGAAACCATTCACTGACTGTACTCTGGGCTTCCTCGCTGAGCAGATAACGGATAAATTCCCATGCGCCTTCCTTGTGAGCGGAATTCGCATTCACCGCCAGGGTAGACCAGGAAGAGGACGCCCCGCCGCAGCCTTCGTCAAACTGGATTCCTGCCGCCACCCATCCTTCTGCCTCCCGCTGTGCCTGGCCGCGAAAATGAATCAGATTGTCCAGCCTCATCCAGCGCATGATGCTGACAGGCTCATTTCTCCTGCCATCGTCCCCATACCGTCTGGCCGCTTCCAGCATGTCCGCGAACAGTTTGGTATTGAAGTCGCAGCTGCCGGATAAGCCTGTCCCTTCTTCCGCCCAGTCCACCATTCCATAGAGGCTTTCCGAACCCTTCAGGAACATGTTCAGCAATGCGGCCGAGTCATATCCCGCAAGACAGATCCCGTCCCCCTCCCATTGAAGCAGAGCCTCCAGCATTGTCTCCATATCCGGCGTCTCCCGGCTCCCCAGCACTTTCTCATCTATCAGATATGCATTGCCGCTTAAAATGAAGTTGACGCCATAGATTTTCTCCCCCTGCCTCCAGGTGGAGAAAGCCATGGGGAAATAGTCTTCCTCCCGGATACCGGAAGCATCCATGTATGGGTTCAGCTCCTCCAGGGCGCCTTTTTCCAGCATTCCCAGGATATAACCCTCCAGAAGCCCGCCGCACAGGATATCCGGCCCCTTCCCTGCCCCTATCTGGACGCTGGTCAGCCGGGCAAAGTCTTCTTCATCGTTTCCCTCTCCGCAGTCCTCTATGACTACATGATATTCGTCATTTTCCCGGTTAAACTCTGCCGTCCGGTCCGCAAGCCAGGAAGCAGTACGAATCCCCCGCAGAACGATGGGCGTTTTCTCTACTTTCTCCATCCGTACCTTATCCAGATGGCAGTCATTTCCGTGCTGGTCACTCCACAGAAGCTCCAGGCTCCCGTCTTCCATGACACGCATATCACACAGCAGGGATCCGTTTCCCCATCCATAGGATGTTCCGGCAAAATACAGAATGGGGGACAGGCTTTTGTCCGCAGGATCTACTTTGGTCACCTGCTGTCCCTTCTCCGGGTTCGATCCTATCACGGCAAGGGCATTTCCGGCAGTCCCAAGCCAGGTAACATAGTGGGGTTTATAGGGAAGGTCGATCCTGGATCCGTCAATCATCACCCCGGTATCCGGTTCTACTTCCGCAACCGCCTGGGTATCCCCCGCCATATCCTCCCACACTATGTACACCCGGCCCTCCTCCGTCTGGCACATATCTATGATACCGGTGTCCTTTCCCATGGTCTGCCGATACAGAACTTCTCCGGAGGAATTCATTTTTACAAGGACTCCCTCGTTTGTGTATTCTCCGTTCACATTAGTGTAATCAGTGGCATAACAATAGAAGTCTCCCTCCTGAGCCATATACCACTGATACGCGGGAACTTTATTGATATATTCGGAAGAAACGCTGTCCAGGAGAAGCTCCTTTGTGCCGTCGCTTCTGTACAGAGAAAGCTGAAGCGATTTCAAGGTCTGCTCCGCCCAGAGCTGCACCGGTTCCCCCTTATAAAACTGGACGTTTACAGGGTAATAGACCGTTTTTCCATCCACCAGGGCAGAAAAATAATGTTCGTCTTCCGTATTTTTCCCCCATAAGCCCGGATCCGGGAACTCTTCCGTCTCCACTGCCACATCATAGTATACAGTCCTGTCCGTCACGGCAGTCAGGTCTTCCATTCCCGGAGCTATTCCCTTCCACGGAATCTCCTCTTCTTCCCGCTCCCCACAGGATGTCAGGCAAACAGAAAGCAAAAGAATCATATTTATGAAAAATACGCACTCTTTTATTTTGTTTTTCACTCTTGTTTTCCCTTTCCACATTCAAACCACGGCAATCTGCCCGGACTTCAGAAACTGTTCTGCAGACACTTCCTTATTCTCGCCCGCTTCCTGGCTGCGCGGAACTGCCTGCCGGAAAAAGCTCCGTATCTGTCCATATTTTCATTATAATATATCATCCTGCCGAATTCAATCAAAAAAGCCACAGGTTAATAAATGCCCGAAACCACCTTGACGGAATCCGCCGCATTGTATATAATTTTGTACAATAGCACAGGACTTATCCAGAAAAAAGAATCCCGGGAGGCACTATATGGACAGTTATCGGACAAGAGCATACGCCAAGATCAATCTGGGCCTGGATGTGGTGAAGCGGCTGCCAGACGGCTACCACCAGGTCAAAATGATCATGCAGAATATCGGCATCCATGACGAACTTACTTTTGAAAAAGCGGAGCATACTGTCACCATCTTAACCGATTCTGAGGAACTCCCCACGGACGAAAACAACCTGATATACAAAGCGGCAATGTATCTGTTTGACAAATATTCCATCTCCTCCGGCCTCCGTGTCCGTCTGCGCAAGAACATCCCCATAGCCGCAGGCCTGGCGGGAGGAAGCACGGACGCGGCCGCCACGCTGAAGGGCATCAATATCCTGTTCGGGCTGGGGCTCTCCACCGAAGAACTGATGAAACACGGCTCTGCCATCGGCGCTGACGTGCCCTACTGTATCCTGGGCGGCACTGCCCTGGCGGAAGGCATCGGAGAAAAGCTCACGCCTCTCCCGCCCATTCCTGCATGCCATATCTTGGTTGTAAAGCCGGAAATAAACGTTTCCACAAAATATGTCTATGAGCATCTGGACTTACAGGCTGTCACACGCCATCCTGATATAGACGGAATGACAGCGGCAATCAAAGCCGGACAGCTTGACGGGATAACGAACCGTATGGAAAATGTCCTGGAAACCGTCACGGTTCCGGCTTATCCGGTCATCGCGGATATCAAAGAACGAATGCTTTGCCTGGGCGCGGAGAACAGCCTTATGAGCGGCAGCGGTCCCACCGTGTTCGGCATTTTTCGTGATCGGGACACTGCCGAAGCCGCATATGGGGAAATCGTAAATTCAAATCCTGCAGGGCAGGTATTCCTGACCGCTGCGGTTTAAGTATAAAAAGTATAAACAGTAACCTGACAATCAACATGTTACAGGAAAGGCACAGGTAACAATATGCAGAATTCTTTACAGCCGGATCTGCCGCTTCGGGATGTGGTCTTTTATACATTACGTCAATCCATTCTCACCGGGGAACTGAAACCCGGAGAACGTCTGATGGAAATTCATCTGGCCGACAAACTGGGAGTAAGCAGAACGCCTGTTCGGGAAGCCATCCGCAGGCTGGAACTGGAAGGACTGGTGACCATGTTTCCCCGGCGCGGTGCCGAAGTGGCCCAGATTACGGAGAAAAGCATGAACGATGTGCTTGAGGTCCGGCGCACCCTGGACGCCCTCTGCGCGGAACTGGCCTGTGACCGCATTACGGAGGAAGGGCTGGCAAACCTGAAACAGGCCTGTGACGATTTCGAACAGTGTGTAAGCACCAAAGATGCCAGGAAAATCGCCCAGGCAGATGTGGCGCTTCACGACATTATTGTGGAAGCAACAGGCAACCAGCGGCTCATACAGCTGGTAAACAATCTGTCCGAGCAGATGTACCGCTACCGTTTCGAATACATCAAGGACAGCAGTCAGCATGAAACCCTGATCAAAGAGCATAGAATTATCTATCAGAGCATCGTGGACAAAGACAGGGATACCGCCGCTTCCGCCGCCAAAACGCACATAGATAATCAGAAGAAGGCAATCATTCGTCAGATCCGGCTGGAAAGCCAGAAGGCCCGGCAGAACCAGCAGAAATAAAGGCATCCGGCAGTATAAAGGACAAAACTTCCGTCAATACTCCTGAAAAAGAAAAAGGAGTATTGCATGAACAAAAAAAGACTTGGATTGCGTATCACAGCGGCTCTGTGTGCGGTGCTGGGATGGTGGGGTCTGCTCTATCCCGAACTGACCCTGACACCGGACACCGTAAAAGTCAGTGCGGAACAGGAAAATAAGGAAAGCGATTCGCAGCCCCTGAAATGGAGCTTCGACAGCAGTCTTTTTCTTGACCTGCTAAACGCGGATCCGGATCAGATTTCCTTCCGCAGCCGGCTGTTAACGGATATCAGTTCATTTTGGGAGGCTTTTCATGGCAGAGATAAGAACGGGACAGAACGAAATCAGAAATAGAAAACGAATTCATCACGTTCCATTAAACAGGGACGCCCCCATCGGTGTATTCGACTCCGGTGTGGGCGGCCTTACTGTCGCACGGGAAATCATGCGCCAGATTCCCAATGAAAAAATCATCTATTTCGGGGATACTGCCCGGGTTCCTTACGGCAACAAATCCCAGGAGACTGTCACACGGTTTTCCAAACAGATTGTAAGGTTTTTACAGACATTCCAGGTGAAAACCATCGTGGTGGCCTGCAACACTGCCAGCGCCTACGCAATGGACGCCCTGGAACAGGACTGCGATATCCCCATCATAGGAGTAGTTAAGCCCGGCGCCCGGATGGCAGCGGAAGTGACCCGCAACGGACGCCTGGGCGTTATCGCCACCGAGGCCACCATCAGCAGCCGGATTTATACCCAATACATACAGGAACTGAATCCGAATGTGACGATCTACGGCAAGGCATGTCCTCTCTTTGTCCCTCTGGTGGAGGAAGGGCTGCTGGAAGACCCGGTCACTGACGAGATTGCCAGACGTTATCTGACCGAGCTCATCGATATCGACATCGATACCCTGATCCTGGGCTGTACCCATTATCCCCTGATCCGCTCTACCCTGAGCAAAATCATGGGCCCGAATGTCACACTGGTAAACCCGGCCTACGAGACAGCACGGGAACTGCGGCAGATGCTGGAGCAGATGAATCTGCTGAACGAGGATCCGCCAAAGCTGGGCAGCAACCGCTACCAGTTTTATGTCAGCGATAAGGCGGAAAAATTCATGACCTTCGCCAACTCCATCATTAAATACGGAATTTTGTCCGCCAGGACAATCCATATCGAAAAATACTAAACAGCAGCGCCCACTCGTTATACATGCAGGCTGGCACAGATATTTTCGCTGACGAATATAAGGAAATGCCTGCAAATAAGGAAAACACCATGAGCCAGAAAGTACATCTCACCCTGACCGGGCAGCAAAAGGATGAAACCGGTGAAATTGCCCATACAGAACATAGCGGGGATGCGGAATATTTTGAAAAAAACGATTGTGTCTACCTTCTCTATGAAGAGAGCCCAAACGGATCTGACACTATTGTCAAAAATACACTGAAGCTGAAGCATTCCGTGCTGGAACTGACCCGGCGCGGCGGCATCAGTGCACGGATGGTTTTCGAACCTGGCAGGGAATATCTGACCGATTACACGACCCCCTACGGCTGCCTTAGAATGGGGATTTTCACCCACTCCCTGGATGTCTTCCGGGAAGACTGCCTGCTGAGAATCCGGATCGCATACTCTCTGACTTCATACGGACTGCCTGTCTCCGACTGTACGTTGGACATAGCGGTTTGTTTCTCTCATTGAACTTTTATACTCACGACCAAAAATATTCCACCTGTGCGGTTGCAATCCAATGGCCTGTCTGCATGCAGGCTGTTACAATGCAGACGGGACATTGGATTAGCAGCCCACTCCCACATTCGCAAAACCCGCGCCTGCATGCTCCAGCGTCTGCATCGCCCGGCGGAAAGGAAACAGGAAAGAAAATCAGCACCGTGGGTAAATATTTCCACTGCATTTGCCGAAATAAATAGTATAAATCATGGATGATGCGCCTGTATTGTGGGGAAATATACTTCTTCAGGAATCGACTCCTTACAGCAGGCAGGAAACGATTACTGTCGGTTTCACTGCAGACAGTAAAATCGAATGACACATATGTCAAGAAGGAGGATACTATGAGTGTAAATGGAGTTACATCAAACCAGGCGACGACCGCCTACAGCTATTCTGCAACCGAGAATGTAAAAGCTGAAAACACCGCTGCCGAAAATACCAAACCGGAAAGCTCTTCTGCCGCCGAAGCAGGCGCCGTATATGAGCCTTCCAATGAAACCGCCTCCACGGCGAAGGCTACTTATAAGCCTGATACAAACCTGATCAACAAATTGAAAGCGGACGCAGACGCCCGCACGGCACAGCTGCGCAGCCTGGTAGAGAAGATGATGACCGGACAGGCCAACGCTTACGGCAAGGCAAACGATATCTGGTCTTTCTTAAGCAGCGGGAACTATACCGTGGACCCTGCCACCAGGAAGCAGGCCCAGGCTGATATCGCCGAGGACGGTTACTGGGGTGTAGAGCAGACATCCGACAGGATCATTGATTTTGCAAAAGCCCTCACCGGCGGAGATCCTGATAAGATCGAAGATATGAGATCCGCTTTTGAGAAGGGCTTCAAGAAAGCCGGAGCAGCATGGGGACGTTCTCTTCCTGATATTTCCCAGCGTACTTACGATGCCGTCATGGAGAAATTTGACAAGATGGCCGAGGAATCCAAGAAAGAAACAGCTGATGCTACAGCAAAGACCGCGGCTTCCCAGGATCCTACCAAATAAGAAGCTTCATACACAATCCGTGCTTTTCATTGAATGAATCACCGGTGAGCGCTTCCGCTGGGCATAAAGCGGTAAAGGAATGCGCTTGCGAGTACAAAACCGGATAACCTCAAAAGGAACTGCTACCATCGCAGTTCCTTTTTTATGGGCAGCCTGTTAAGCCAGGAAAACCTTCCATATCTCCGGCAGTCTCACCGCTACTCAGGATGCGGCTTGTGAAAAATCAGCAAATTTTATCCTTGACAAAGTCCCACGAAAAGGATACACTGTAAAAAGCCGTACATCTTTAAAGTCCGATGCAGTGATGAAATTCGGTCTTGCGCAATGGGAATCCGTGAACCGTGTCAGGTTGGGAACAAAGCAGCACTAAGCGGAACCTCTCATGTGCCGTGAGGCAGCCGGGTGGAGCTGCAGCCGGGCTTTGGGATGTGCGGTTTTTATTTTCCAAACAATGAGCGCTTCCGCATCGCAGGATAATAAGGCGGCAAATTGATGCGCTCAGGAGTATAAGATGAAAGGGATGTTACTGCAGGCGGCCATGCCGTGAACAGTAGCAAAAGGAATCACTTGGACATGACCCCCGGGAAGATCAAAACATTCATGCAGGACTGCACCCTCTGCCCCCGCAGATGCCATGCGGACCGCCAGGCCGGGGCAGTTGGCTTCTGTGGTCAAAGCGCTGAAATCACTGCCGCACGGGCTGCGCTGCATTTCTGGGAGGAGCCCTGCATCTCAGGGACCTGCGGCTCCGGCGCCGTATTTTTCTCCGGATGCAGCCTCCAGTGTGTCTTCTGCCAGAACCATAACATTGCCCTTGGAAAAGCGGGACAGGCCATATCCCTGGGACGCCTGTCGGAAATCTTCCTGGAGCTGCAGGAGAAGGGCGCCGCCAATATCAACCTGGTCACGGCATGCCATTTTCTCCCCCAGGTATGCCTGGCACTGGAAACGGCAAAGGAGAAGGGTCTCAACATCCCCGTTGTATACAACACCTCCTCTTACGAGGAAGTCTCCTCCCTGCGCATGCTGGAAGGGCTGGTGGATATCTATCTTCCCGATCTGAAATACCATTCCCCGCAGCTCTCGGGGCGCTTTTCCCATGCCCCCGATTATTTCGAAAAGGCTTCCCTGGCCATTGGGGAGATGTTCCGCCAGGCCGGTATCCCTGTGTTTGAACAGGGCAGCGGAATGATGAAAAGGGGAATGATTGTCCGTCATCTGCTCCTTCCCGGCCAGACCGGGGATTCCAAACGAATCCTGCGGTATCTCCATGTCACTTACGGAAATGACATATATGTCAGCATCATGAACCAGTATACACCGCTGGCGCATCTGGCACAGCTTCCGGAATCTGAGCGCTCCATACTTGAACATACCGTCACTGCCGAAGAATACCGGCGAGTGCTGGATTTCGCGGACAGAATCGGCATTGAAAACGGCTTTTTCCAGGAGGGCGGTACCGCGGAAGAAAGCTTTATTCCCGAATTTGACGGGGAAGGGTTGTAATGCTGCCTGTGAAAGAATAATACCGCCTCCTACAGCGCCGTCCGCATCATATAATATCCGAAATCTCCTGCCTGGGCCGGCTCCTCCTCACACTCAAAGCTTTCAAACCCGAACATCACAGCCACTTGCTTCTCTTTCTCAAAGAAAGTACCGGGAACCCCGATATAATACATGACTTCTCCCCGCCTTTCCACTCTCGCCAGCAGCAAATGCCTGTAATTATAAAAGCCATGAAGAAGAAAACTGTTATTCGCCCTCTTGTAGGATGCCTCCGGAAACAGGACGAAATCCGAAGGGCCAATGGAAATGTATTCACGCTCATCATTGAAAGGACGTATATGGGGATAAATCTCCCACAGCTGAGACCATTTATTCTCCAGCAGCTTTACCGGCTCCTGTTCCGCTGTTCTTCGCTCTCCGACATTCCCCCTTTGCTCCTGTCCTACTGCCTGCTGCTCTCCGGCAATGCCCCACTGCTCCTGTCTCATCGCTTTCTGCTCCTGCTCACCTGCACTTCCTGCTGCATACGGCTTCCCTGTCTCCCCAGGTTCTCTGTCATAATTCTCTTTCCTTCCGATACTTCGCCTCCGTCTCATATCTCTTCCGTCCTCTTCATCTCCCTCCTCTCTCTCCCTGCTGTTGAGTTCGTCCCTCCGCCCTTCTCCTGACGGTTCCTCCTTGTCTACGCCATTATGTGCCTCCCCAATACGGTTTTCTTCTTTTCCCATGGCGTCCGCATCGCCGTCTTTCCGTAATACCTTCTCCTTTTCTACCATGGCGGAAGCTTTTCTTCCCCCGTCATCCCTTACCTCTTCTGCTTCTCTTTCAATTCTCCCAAAAGCAATGTTTTCCCCTCTCTCCCCGGATTCAGCCGCTCTCATCTCCACCTTCCGGGAATCCGCCTCCCCTCTGACAGCCCCGCTTTTTGCCGGCCATCGACACGAAATTTCCCGTCCCGCCCCCAGCGGAATGCGGATACCGCACAGTTCCTCATAGCGGATTCCGGTTCCCCCGATATTCTCCAGCTGGTTCCACTGCTGCCTGTAATTTCCCCTTCCCTCTGAGATCTCTATCTTACCCACCACATTTTCACGCCCTTCTGCACAAAGGAGCACATCCCGCGCATAAGAATCCGTAGCATGCATTCCCGTAACCGCCAGCTCCAGCCTCAGCCTGCCATCCCGCACCTCCAGCTTCGCATGGCCGCCTCCCCTGACCCGCTCCCCTCTTTCGTAGTAATCCAGATATTTTACCTTTCTTTCATAAAACATGATAACACCCCCGACTGTTCTAAAGTTTCCATTGCAATCTCTCCATTCCAACCTTTCCGCCTCTGATGTTTCCATCTAAATATATTCAGGGGGTTGTCTTACTTATTCCAATTTTCTCAGAATTCCTCCCGCATCTTCAGGAACCGCTTCAGTGTGCAGTATATACTCACGATCAAAAGCATTTGCCAACAGAAATCTATAACAAGCGAGCGCATCTGTATTGTAGAACAGGAAATCGGCAAATGAATGCGCTCGCGAGTATAACTACAGCCAACAAAAAAGGAAGCACAGGAATTTCTTCCCGGCTCCCATTCTGTCATCTGATATCTGGAAGCTATGGCTGTTTCTGCCGCAAACCTTAGGAATTGTCGGAAAATAA
>DKVC01000032.1 GCA_002490995.1 Lachnospiraceae bacterium UBA7188 | reverse complement strand
GCCGCGTAAGCGGCTTGGTACAATGACCTTATTCAAGGCAGGAAGCGGCCGGATGCCAATGGCTTATCCAGTGCAGGGAGCGGTCGGATGCCAATGGCTTATCCGGGGCAGGAAGCGGCTGGATGTCAATGGCCTTATTCAAGGCGGAAAACGGCCGGGGATTGAGGTCATAGGCCCGGGACTGGCGGTAAATCAGGCGGAAAGGACAGGATGAGACATGAGAAGAGTATTTTTGATTGTTTTGGACAGTTTCGGAATCGGAGCGATGGAGGATGCGGCTTCCTACGGAGACATAGATGTGAATACCCTGAAAACCGTATCCTCCAGCCCGTTCTTCCGGATGCCGCATATGGAAGAGATGGGGCTGTTCCGGATAGACGGTGTGAAGGAAAACATATCCTGTCCGGTTTCCGGCAAAAAGCACACTGCGGCTATAGCGCGCATGAGAGAGCGTTCCAGAGGAAAGGACACTACCATCGGCCACTGGGAGATCGCAGGTGTCTATTCGCCGAAGCCTCTGCCGACTTATCCGAACGGATTTCCGGAGGAGGTGCTGGAACCATTCCGGAAAAAGACCGGCAGGGGAGTGCTCTGCAATCTGCCGTACTCGGGCACTGCTGTTATTCAGGAATACGGTGATGCCCATATGAATACAGGGGATTTGATCGTATATACATCCGCCGACAGCGTCTTCCAGATTGCCGCCCATGAGAACATTGTGCCGCTGGAACAGCTCTATGAATACTGCCGTATGGCAAGGGAAATCCTCCAGGGAGAGCACGGGGTAGGCAGAGTCATCGCCCGTCCCTTTATCGGTCCATGCGGAGGAAGCTTTACCCGGACGCCCCACAGGCATGATTTCTCCATTCTGCCGCCGGCTGTTACCATGCTGGACCAGTTATCGGAGAGCGGGAAGGATGTAATCGCGGTGGGAAAAATCAAAGATATCTTTGCGGGGAAGGGAATCACCGAATCCGTGTACACCTCCGGAAACGCAGAGGGAATAGAACGGACGTTTGCGTATCTGGACAAAGATTTCGAAGGGCTGTGCTTCATTAATCTGGTGGACTATGACATGCTCTACGGGCACCGCAGGGATGTGGACGGCTATGCGAAAGCCCTGAGCGTTTTCGACGATAAGCTCCCGGAGATTCTGGAGAAGATGCGGGAGGACGACATACTGATGATTACAGCGGACCATGGCTGTGACCCGGGTTATCTGGCCACCACTGACCACACCAGGGAATACACGCCTTTTCTCATGTACGGCCCGAAAGTGAAGCCGGTGAACCTGGGGACGAGGGACACGTTCGCGGACATAGCCGCCACGGTTTTGCATTATTTTGGTATTGCACCGCTGTTTGAAGGGGATACTATGCTGACAGATGCGGAGGGTTCAGGTCTCCTGACGCCGCCTTAGAGGGCACACTGTCGTTCCGGTATATGGGTTTTGGATATTTATAGACGGAGGAACATTGAAAAATGAACGATTATACAGAAGAAATTAACCGCCGCCGTACGTTTGCGATTATTTCGCATCCTGATGCGGGAAAGACGACTCTCACAGAGAAGTTCCTGCTGTACGGCGGCGCAATCAACCTGGCCGGGAGCGTCAAGGGCAAAGCCACTGCAAGGCATGCCGTTTCCGACTGGATGGAGATAGAGAAGGAGAGAGGTATCTCGGTGACCTCTTCCGTGCTGCAGTTTGAATATGATGGTTACTGCATCAATATCCTGGATACGCCGGGGCATCAGGATTTCTCGGAGGATACCTACCGTACCCTGATGGCGGCGGATTCCGCAGTGATGGTAATCGATGCGTCCAAGGGGGTGGAGGCCCAGACCAGGAAGCTGTTCAAGGTATGCGTCATGCGAAAAATTCCCATTTTTACCTTTATCAACAAGCTGGACAGGGATGCCAACGACACCTTTGACCTGCTGGACGATATTGAGAAGGAACTGGGCATTGCCACCTGCCCCCTGAACTGGCCCATCGGCTCGGGAAAGGAGTTTAAGGGCGTCTACGACAGGGAAAACAGATGTGTGATATCCTATTCCGATACCCAGAAGGGGACGAAGGAAGGAATTGCCACGGAGATTCCTCTTCAGGAGGAGGCCAGGCTGCGGGAGGTCATCGGCGACGGGGCGGTGGACAGGCTTTTGGAGGAAATGGAGCTTCTGGACGGCGCCGGGGCTGATTTTGACCTGGATGCGGTGCGGGCCGGGGATCTGACCCCGGTGTGCTTCGGCTCTGCGCTGACCAACTTCGGCGTGGAAATCTTTTTGAAGCATTTCCTGAATATGACTACGACACCCCTTCCAAGGAAATCGGATATCGGTATGATAGAACCCACGGAGAAGGAGTTCAGCGCTTTTGTATTTAAGATTCAGGCGAACATGAATAAGGCTCACCGTGACCGTATCGCATTCATGCGCATCTGTTCCGGAAAATTCGATGCCCAGATGGAGGTGCGCCATGTGCAGGGCGGCAGGGTCATGAGGTTGTCCCAGCCCCAGCAGATCATGGCGGATGAGCGCAAGATACTGAATGAGGCCTATGCGGGAGACATCATCGGCGTGTTTGACCCCGGGATTTTCTCCATTGGAGATACGCTGTGCGTGCCGAAGGAAAAATTTTGCTATGAAGGGATTCCCACCTTTGCGCCGGAGCATTTTGCCAGAGTGCGCCAGATGGATACCATGAAGCGGAAGCAGTTTGTCAAGGGAATCGAGCAGATTGCCCAGGAGGGTGCCATTCAGATCTTCCAGGAGTTCAACACGGGACTGGAGGAGATCATTGTGGGGGTGGTGGGGGTGCTCCAGTTTGACGTGCTGAAGTATCGCCTGGAAAATGAATACAATGTGGAAATACGCCTGGACAACCTGCCTTACGAGCATATCCGGTGGATTGAAAATAAGGAGGAAGTGGATATCGCCAAACTCACCGGTACCTCGGACATGAAGAAGGTAAAGGATATGAAGGGAAATCCGCTGCTGCTGTTTGTCAATTCCTGGAGCATCGGTATGACACTGGACCGGAATAAAGGGCTGGTCCTTTCGGAATTCAGCAGGAACTGATTTTGGCAATTCCTGAAGGAGAACGAAAATGAAGAAAAAAATGTATAATTTTGCGTTCTCCCTGTGGATGGTGCTTCTATGCATCCGCCTCACGGGGTGTGCAGACGGGCTTTTAGATGAGATACCCCGGGAACTGACTGCAGCGTGGGGAGAGACGGAAGAGTCTGAAGCGCCGGAGGAAGGCCTGAGTTCTCCGTCGCCGCCCCCGGAGGAGAAGGTTCCTGCGGTAAACTTTTTGATGGAGGAGGCATTTCCTTACGCCTTTGAAAGCCTGAATGAGACGGAACAGATCTGGTATCGTGACATAGAGCGGATTCTGGGAGGCTTTGGCACGGAGAGGAAGCTGGATCAGTCCGGACTTGCGGGAGGACTGAACGACACGGATATTGATAAGATATTCCAGTGTGTCTTAAGCGATCATCCGGAGCTTTTTTATGTGGAGGGCTATTCCTATATCAAATATGCCAGGGGCGAGAAGATTAACGCCATCGAATTTTCGGGAACCTACAATGTGGATCTGGACACTGCTCTGTCGCGCAGGGAAGAGATAGAGGCTGCCGCAGAAGGGCTTCTGGCGGGCATTACAGCGGATGCATCCGACTATGAAAAGGTAAAGTATGTATATGAAACACTGATCCGGAACACGGATTACGATCTGGAAGCTCCGGATAACCAGAACATTTATTCGGTGTTCGTAAAGCATTTTTCCGTGTGTCAGGGCTATGCCAAGGCTACGCAATATCTGCTGAACCGCCTGGGAGTGGAGTGCACGCTGGTGCTGGGGACGGTGGAAACCGGAGAGGGACATGCCTGGAATCTGGTGAAGGTGGACGGAGATTATTACTATCTGGACACAACCTGGGGAGATGTATCTTATCGAACGGAGGATTCCCGGCCTGAGGCGTCTCCGGAAGAGGGGCAGAAGATTTCCCTGCCGGAGATCAATTATGATTATCTCAATGTGACCACCGAAGAGCTTCTGCGCACCCATTCCATCGGCGGGGAAGTTCCCATGCCGCTCTGTACCGCCACGGCAGCCAATTACTATGTCAGGGAAGGCGCATTGTTTACCGCTTATGACAGGACGCAGATGGAAACGCTTTTCCGGAAAGCCATTGAAAGCGGCCAGAGGGACATTACCATTAAATGTGCGGACGCTGTCTGTTATGAGGAAGTCCTGACGGAATTGATCGAAGAACAGGAAATATTCGAATATCTGTCCGATGAGGAAAACAGTATCGCCTATGCCCAGAACGAAAAACAGCACTCTCTGACATTTTGGGTGACAAATGAGTAGAAGATGTGGTATAATATTGACATATCGTCAATTAAAGGAGGTTATCTTATGGAGAAGGAAACGGCGAACGCCACGGTGCTGAAGGAAGAAGAAAAGGTAGGCGTAGTGCAGATTGCTGACAATGTGGTGGCGATGATCGCGGCTCTGGCAGCCACAGAGGCAGAGGGCGTCAGCTGCATGGCCGGGAATATTACCAACGAACTGATCAGCCGGGTGGGTGTGAAGAAACTCTCCAAGTCCGTGCGTGTGGCAGTGGCGGACCGCAGGGTGAAGGTGGATCTGGCGCTGACAATGGAGTATGGCTACAGCATTCCCGCTGCCTGCCATCAGGTACAGGCGAAGGTAAAAGCCGCCATCGAGAATATGACAGGATTAAACTGCAGTGATGTAAACATCCGAATTGCCGGGGTAAAGGTCAGGTAAAAGCGCACAATGGGACGACATGAACAGAGAGAACAGGTTTTCAGGCTTTTATTTCAGGTGGAATTTCACAGGCCGGAAGAAATGCCCAGGCAGATGAGGCTGTTTTTGGAGGGCAATGAGGAGATAGGCTCCCAGAAGGATGCCGATTATATTGAGGCGCGCTGTCAGTGCATCAGGGAGAAGATACCGGAGATAGACAGGCTTATTGACGCCAACACTGTAGGCTGGGAGACGGGGCGTATGGGAAAGGTGGAGCTGGCATTGCTTCGCCTTGCTGTCTATGAGATGCGCTATGATGAGGATATTCCCGAGGGAGTGGCCATTGACGAGGCTGTGGAAATCGCGAAGCAGTACGGGCAGGAGAACTCGGGAGGCTTTGTGAATGCCATTCTGGGGAAAATTGCAAAATTGCACTCGTGAGCGCATTTATTCTCTTTTTTATGTACTCTATTTTAGAAGCGTTCACTGGTTTCCGGCTGGAAATGTTTTTTTTAGCATGTAAAATAAAATAGCAGGGTGATTGACATTCGGAATATTTATACGGTAGGACAACTGAATTCTTATATCAGAAATATGTTTACGCAGGATTATCTGTTGCGGGGCCTTTACGTCAAGGGAGAGGTGAGCAACTGTAAATACCATTCCTCCGGGCATATTTATTTTACGTTGAAGGATGCGAAAGGGACCATCGGGTGCGTTATGTTTGCAGGCAGCCGTGGGGGCCTTTCTTTTCGTATGTCCGAAGGACAGCAGGTGATAGTGGGCGGAACCGTGGATGTGTATGAGCGGGACGGGAAGTACCAGCTCTATGCCAGGGAGATTATTCTGGCGGGAAGCGGGCTTCTGTATGAGCGGTTCGAGCGGCTGAAACGGGAACTGCAGGAATCCGGCATGTTTGCACAGGAATATAAACAGCCCATTCCGAAGTATATCCGGACACTGGGAGTGGTGACCGCGGATACGGGGGCGGCAGTCAGGGATATCATCCAGATTGCGGGGCGAAGGAATCCTTATGTCCAGATTATTCTGTATCCGGCCATTGTACAGGGGGAAGCGGCGGTAAAAAGCATCGTGAAGGGCATCCGCACCCTGGAAGCCATGGGAGTGGATGTGATGATTGTGGGACGGGGCGGCGGCTCCATAGAGGATCTGTGGGCTTTCAACGAGCGGGAGGTGGCACAGGCGGTGTTTGACTGTTCCGTGCCCGTCATCTCGGCAGTGGGGCATGAGACGGATACCACGATTATCGATTATGTGGCGGATTTGCGGGCGCCCACGCCTTCCGCGGCGGCAGAGCTGGCGGTGGCGGATGTGCGTGAGATATTGAGGAAGGTTTCGATGTACAGGGACAGTATCCAGAGGCGCATGCAATGGATACTGGAGGGAAAGCATTCCAAACTGCGGCATCTGAAACTGCATATGAAGGTTGTGAGTCCCGGCTACAGGCTCAACCAGAAGAAGATGGATGTCATCTCAGCGGAAATCCGGCTGCGGGAAGGAATGCAGCATCTGCTGGAGAAACGGCGCCATTTGCTGGAGCTTTACGTGGAGCGGATGAGAGGACTCTCACCTCTGGAGCGTCTCTGCAGCGGTTATTCCTATATGGAGGACGCGGAGGGGAAAAACATCCGTTCCGTGAGACAGGTGCAGGAGGGACAGGAGATTCATATCATGGTTTCGGACGGGGTGATTGACGCCAGAGTGACGGCAGTCCAGGCCTTGGAGCCGGAGGCGCAGGACGGCTGATAGACAGGAGAGAGACAGGAAAATCGGCGGCAGGGAAGACCGTGGATCGGAAGAGTATGGATTGGAAATGCATGGCTCTGAAATCGGGACCGGAAGCAGCGCAGGGTACCCTGACAGCAGGGCTGGTAAGGATAAGAGAAGAAAGTTGGGACAAATGGGACAAACTATGAGCGAGGAGAAAAAGGAACTGACTCTGGAGGAGAATTTTGCCAGGCTGGAGGAGATCATAGGGCGGCTGGAAGATGAAGAGCTTCCGCTGGAGGAGGCGTTTCAGGCTTACACGGAAGGGATGCTTCTGCTGGGACAGTGCAATGAGCAGATTGACAGAGTGGAGAAACAGGTGCTGAAGCTTGGCATGGACGGGCAGCTGGAGGAATTTGAGGATGGAGAAGACAGAGTTTGACAGGATACTGGAAGAAGCAACAGCGGCGGCAGAGCAGGTACTGGCCCGTCATCTGCCGGAGGAGGCGGGAAGGCAGAGAAAAGTCATTGAGGCCATGAATTACAGCCTGACTGCGGGTGGAAAGCGCTTAAGGCCGGTGCTGATGCGGGAGACCTTCCGGATGTGCGGCGGCGACGGTGAGGATATTATTGGCTGTTTTATGGCTGCCATTGAAATGATCCATACCTATTCCCTGGTGCATGACGACCTGCCTGCCATGGACAATGACAGATACCGCAGAGGCAGGGAGACTACCTGGTATGTGTACGGCGATGCCATGGGGATACTGGCAGGGGACGGGCTGCTGAATTACGCTTTTGAGACGGCTTTGAAGGCTGTAAAATACTGTGTGAAAGATGACAATACCGCAAAAGAGACTGCTTCGGATACGGAAAAGCTAAGAAGAATGCAGTGTGTGTGGCAGGCCCTTTCCGTGCTGGCCGGGAAAGCAGGCATTCACGGCATGATAGGCGGACAGGCAGTGGACATCATGGCGGAGGGGCATACTGAAATGACGGGGGACACAGCGGAAAAGCCTGATTGTCAGGGAGCGGAGCAGCAGCTTATGTTTATTCATGAGCACAAGACAGCTGCGCTGATTCAGGCAGCCATGATGGTGGGAGCCATTCTTGCGGGGGCTTCGGAGGAACAGGTCAGCAAAATAGAGAAATGTGCATATAATATCGGCATTGCCTTCCAGATACAGGATGATATCCTCGATGTGGTGGGCGACAGCGCGGAACTTGGGAAAACTACGGGCAGCGATGCTCTGAACCAGAAGCAGACCTATGTGACACTGAAAGGTCTGGAACAGGCAGGGAAGGATGTGGAGGCTCTGTCCCGGGAAGCAGCTGACCTGCTGGACGAATTTACGGGGGAACATGAATTCCTGAAGGCGCTGATTCTGCACCTGATATACAGGCGCAGGTGACAGGAAGGATTACGGATGCAGTATATACGCAACATTCAGGCAGGCTGCCATAAAGCGCACAAATGAAAGGATACGATGGGGTATGCTGCTGGAAACCATTGAAAAGGCAAATGATATCAAGAAAATAAGAAAAGAGGATCTGAATGCCCTTGCACAGGAAATCCGCGATTTCCTGATTCGGACCATCAGTGTCACCGGGGGACATCTGGGCTCCAATCTGGGAGCGGTGGAGCTGACCATGGCGCTGCATCTGGCATTGAATCTGCCGGAGGATAAGATTATCTGGGACGTAGGGCATCAATCCTACACTCATAAAATTCTCACCGGACGAAGGGAAGGCTTCGAATCTCTGCGCCAGTTTCATGGACTCAGCGGTTTTCCAAAGCGAAAAGAAAGTGATTGCGATGTCTTTGACACGGGACACAGCTCCACGTCCATCTCCGCGGGGCTGGGACTGGTGAAAGCCAGAGATATCACCGGCGGAAAGCAGACGATCGTCTCCGTCATCGGGGACGGCTCCCTGACAGGAGGCATGGCTTATGAGGCCCTGAATAATGCGGCAAAGCAGGAGACTAATTTTATCATTATCCTGAATGACAATAAAATGTCCATTTCCGAAAATGTAGGAGGCGTATCCAAGTATCTGAACAATATCCGTACCGCATCCAGCTATCTGGATCTGAAAAAGGGAATCTACAATGCCCTTCAGGGCACAAAGAGGGGAGACAGTACCATCAGCCGCATCCGCAGGGCAAAGAGCAGCTTCAAACAGCTGGTGATTCCCGGCATGCTGTTCGAGGATATGGGAATCACTTATCTGGGGCCTGTGGACGGGCATGATATTTCTTCCATGGTATCAGTCATCAATGATGCGAAAAGGATAGAAGGGCCGGTGATGATCCATGTCCTGACCCAGAAGGGAAAGGGATACGAACCGGCTGAGCGGCATCCTGCAAGATTTCACGGGGCGGAGCCCTTTGACATTGAGACAGGGATTCCGTCTCACCCCAGGACGGCGGCGAATTATACGGATATTTTTTCTACCGTGATGTGCAAGCTGGGGCAGCGGGATGAGAAAATCGTGGCGATTACGGCTGCCATGCCTGACGGGACAGGGCTGAAGCGTTTTCACAATATGTATCCGGAACGTTTCTTCGATGTGGGAATCGCGGAGGAGCATGCGGTGACTTTTGCGGCGGGGCTGGCAGCAGGAGGGCTGAAACCGATTGTGGCAGTGTATTCCTCCTTCCTTCAGAGAGCCTATGACCAGATCCTGCATGATGTCTGCATTCAGAACCTGCCTGTGGTATTTGCCATAGACAGAGCCGGGCTGGTGGGCAGCGACGGGGAGACCCATCAGGGGATTTTTGATTATACATATCTGTCCGGAATTCCGAACATGCATGTCTGCGCGCCCAAGAATAAATGGGAGCTTTCGGATATGATGAAATTCGCGGTGAATCTGGGGCGCCCCATAGCGGTCCGCTATCCCCGGGGAACGGCTTACGCGGGGCTACAGGATTACAGAGCACCCATTGAACTGGGAAAAGCGGAATGGATTTACCGTGAGTCAGAGATTGCCCTTCTGGCGGTGGGCAGCATGGTGAAAACAGCGGAGGAAGTGCGGAATAGACTGAAGGAAAAAGGGTTCGGCGTCAGCCTGGTGAATGCCCGTTTTGTGAAGCCCATGGATGAGGAGGCCGTGCGGGAGGCCTGTGATGGGCATGAGCTGATTGTCACCATGGAAGAGAATGTGGCCTGCGGCGGATACGGCGAGAAGGTGCTGGACTGCATGAACCGCAGGGGATACCGAAACCGCCTGGTGAAGATTGCGATACCGGATGCCTATGTGGAGCATGGAAATGTAGAGTTGCTGAAGCAGGAGATCGGCATTGACGCCGGGAGTATTGTGGAGCGGATTTGCGAGGTTTTAGACGGAAAATGAAGGAAAGGCTGGATGTAATTCTGACTTCCCTCGGGCTTGCCGAATCCCGGGAGAAGGCAAAGGCTGTTATCATGTCCGGCAATGTCTATGTGGACGGGCAGCGGGAGGACAAGGCGGGAGCCATGTTTGATCCTGAGAAGCGGGTGATTGAGGTAAAGGGGAACTCCCTGAAATATGTGAGCCGGGGTGGTTTGAAGCTGGAGAAGGCGGTAGATGTGTGGGATCTTTCCCTGGAGGGGAAGGTCTGTATGGACATAGGGGCTTCTACCGGTGGTTTTACGGACTGCATGCTCCAGGGCGGCGCGGTGAAAGTTTATGCCGTGGATGTGGGGCACGGGCAGCTGGCGTGGAAACTGCGAAATGATGACAGGGTTGTCTGCATGGAACAGACGAATTTCCGCTATATGCGCAGGGAGGAGATTCAGGATGAGCTGGATTTTGCCAGTGTGGATGTGTCCTTTATCTCTCTGACGAAGATATTGATTCCTGCGCGGGAGCTTTTGAAATCCGGCGGACAGATGGTGTGCCTGATCAAGCCCCAGTTTGAAGCAGGCAGGGACAAGGTGGGGAAAAAGGGCGTGGTCCGGGAAGCCTCAACCCACAGAGAGGTCATCTCCAGAATCGTGGACTATGCGGATATGATCGGTTTCAATGTACTGCATCTGGAATATTCTCCAATCCGGGGACCGGAGGGAAATATTGAGTATCTGTTGCATCTGGAGAAGCGGGAAGAGATACCGGCAGAAGCCCGGGCACTCACGGAACATGACGCGGAGGAGGCTTTGAGGGTATTGATTGAGCAGAGGACTGGGCTGTCCTGTTCTCCGCGCTGGGAGGCGTTGATTGCCGAAATGACGGCGGAGGCAGCTTTATCCGCAAAGTAGGGGGATTCGTTCAGTCCGAATAAGCCTTCCTTCTTATTTGGCAGGAATGTTTTGAATCCGGTACAGTAAGGGAGATGTTTCCTGGAAAACAGTTGCGGAACAGAATGAAGACGAGAAGAAGGACGGCTGCGGGAGGGCTTATGAGGCATTTTCTGGTGTATACCAATCGATATAAGGACAGCAGTCTGCTGACGACAAAACGCACCTGCGATTTTCTGAAGCTGAAAGGGCAGCATGTCGATGTGAAGATAGTGGGAAATGATGAGGAAGCGGAATCCGATATACCACCGGATACGGACTGTATCATAGTCCTTGGCGGCGACGGCACGGTACTGCAGGCGGCCAGGGAGGCGAAACAGCTGCAGATTCCGATTATCGGTGTGAATCTGGGTACGCTGGGCTATATGACGGAGATAGAACCTGCCGGGCTGGAAGAGGCGCTGGAGCGTCTGATTACGGGAGATTATACTCAGGAGAGCCGTATGATGCTGAACGGAAAAGCGTACCTTTCTGACGGCAGTATCCGGGAGGACTGGGCGCTGAACGATATTGCGCTTTCCAGAAGCGGTTCGCTGCAGATTATCAGGTTCAATATCTGGGTAAACGGCCAGTTCCTGAATCATTATAAAGCGGACGGCATGATTGTCACTACGCCCACAGGCTCCACAGGGTATAATCTGTCCGCAGGAGGGCCGCTGGTGGAGCCGGGGGCGCGGCTGATTATGCTGACCCCTGTCTGTCCACATTCCCTGAACCAGAGGAGCATCATTCTCTCTCCGGAGGATATCGTCGAGATTGAGATACCGGAGTGCCAGGAGGGGAGAGCGCAGACCGTGGAGGTGAACTTTGACGGAAGTCATATGATTCCTCTGCGGACAGGGGATAAGATACGGATTGTCAGATCCGAAAATGTGACGGAATTTATCAGGCTGAACCAGGTAAGCTTTCTGGAAGTGCTGCACAGAAAAATGCAGTAAACAAAAGGGCATGGTGACAATTGTGAAGAAGAGAAGACAGGGGAAGATCATTGAGATTATCCGGAAGCATGATGTGGGAACCCAGGAGGAACTGGCGGAGCGGCTGAAAGGGGAAGGATTTGCGGTGACCCAGGCAACCGTTTCCAGGGATATCAGGGAGATGAAGCTTTCCAAGATGCCAACAGAAAACGGCGGGCAGAAGTACGTATTTCTGGAGCAGGGAAGCAGGATGGAGAACAGGTATGTCCATGTGCTGCGGGAAGCTTATACGGCTGCGGAGGCAGCGCAGAATATTCTGGTGGTCAGAACCGTGTCAGGCATGGCCATGGCAGTGGCGGCAGCGCTGGATGCCCTGCGGTTTCCTGAGATTGTGGGCTGTATCGCGGGGGATGACACGATTTTTGTGGCAGCCCATACCGCGGAAGAAGCGCAGGCCCTTGGGGATAAGATACGCCTGACCATCGCCCAGGAAGAAGCGATGGAGCTGGCTCAGCGGAAAATGTGAAATGTGGGAAGAAGTTCAGGGTGATTGGATAGTTCTATCTGCAAAATTCCCAGGAGAGAACGGGCAGCAGGACGGAGAAGGGACATTCTGGCAGATGCCGGGGAGGAGAGAGAAAATGCTGCAGAGTTTACATGTGAAAAATCTTGCTTTAATGGAGGAGACAGAGGTAGAATTCGGGAGAGGGCTGAACATCCTCACCGGGGAGACCGGTGCGGGTAAGTCTCTGCTGATCGGAAGCGTCAATCTGGCTCTGGGAGGAAAATTTGAGAAGGAGATGCTGCGGAAGGGCAAGGAAAACGCCCTGGTGGAGCTGGTCTTTGTCAGCGGGGATGACAGAGTGAGAAAAAAGCTGCAACAGCTGGAGCTTGAACCGGAAGAAGACGGAACCGTAATCATAAGCCGCAGGATGCAGGTGGGGAAGAGCGTTTACAGGATTAACGGAGAAACAGTAACCGCCAGACAGGTAAAGGAGCTGGCAGAGCTTCTTATTGACATCCACGGACAGCATGAGCACCAGTCCCTTCTCAACAGGAAAAAGCATATGGAAATCCTGGATGCTTACTGCGGAGAGGAATTTCTGGAAGCGGAAGCGGCTGTGGAAGCAGCCTATAAGGAATGCAGAGAGATCGGCAGGGCTCTGGAAGAGGAGTCGATGGATGAGGATACCAAAGCCAGAGAGCAGACACTTGCCGAATTTGAGCTTCAGGAGATTGAAGAGGCGAAACTGGTGCCCGGTGAAGATGAGGAACTGGAGAAGCGTTATCGCCTGATGGTGAACGGAAAAAGAATCGTTGAAAATCTGGCAGAAAGCTATCAATATACCGGAAATGATTCGGAGAGCGGTGCGGGAGCTTCGCTGAGCCGGGCACTGCGGGCGCTGCGGGGAGTATCTTCGCTGGACGAGGGCCTGGGGGACCTGGAAGCTCAGCTTTCCGAGATTGATAACCTGCTGGCCGATTATAACCGTGACCTGGCGGAGTATATGGCGGATATGGAATTTGACGGCGAAGATTTCGCGGCGGTGGAAGAGCGGCTGAATCTGGTGAACCGTCTGAAGGAGAAATATGGCCAGACCATAGAGGAAGTGATTGCATACGGAGAAGAGCGTGCCCGCCTTCTGGAGAAAATCAGTGATTACGATGCCTATATGCAGCAGATGGAGGAGAAGCTCTCCGCTGCCAGAAAGAAACTGGAGGCTGCATGTGCAGTGCTGTCCGGAATCCGTAAGAAAAATGCTGCAGTGCTTACAAAGCAGCTGAAGGAGGCACTGGTACATCTGAATTTCCTGACGGTGGAATTCGAAATTGCGGTGCGGCGTGCTTCCGGCATTACGGCGAAGGGATACGATGATGTAGAATTTCTGATTTCCACCAATCCGGGAGAAACGCTGAAGCCTCTGGGCCAGGTGGCAAGCGGAGGTGAATTATCCCGTGTCATGCTGGCCATCAAGACCGTGCTGGCGGGACGGGATGCCATTGATACTTTGATTTTTGATGAGATTGACACCGGTATCAGCGGCAGGACAGCATGGAGGGTTTCCGAGCAGCTTGACACCGTTGCCCATGCCCATCAGGTGCTCTGTATCACTCATCTGCCCCAGATTGCAGCCATGGCAGACAGGCATTTCGTGATTGAAAAAAGCAGCAGCCAGGAAAGCACCATTACAGATATCCGTGTGCTGGAGGAGGAGGAGAGCCTGGGAGAGCTGGCAAGGCTGCTGGGAAGCGATGCGCTGACGGAGGCTGCGCTTTCCAACGCAAGGGAGATGCGTGTTCAGGCGGCTGCTCATAAAAAGAGCTGAAAAAATTTCCACCAGTGCGATTGCAACTGCACAGGTGGAAATTTTTTATATCATATATAATTGCCGGAATGAAAACTGAAAAAATTCACATACTACTATGAGAGAAAAATGCGTGAAAGCAGCAGAAGAAGTCATGGGAGTATGTGGATATGGGATGGCTGGGGAAAAGGAAAACCGGCAGGCGTACCGGATATAATAAGAATGCGGATGACATTTGGAAGGTAAGGCGTATTGAGAGCGCGGGAGATATAGAAGAGAAAAAGCGTTCCGATAGTACGAATACAGCCATTGATTTCAGTGCTTACGTCAGAGACGGAAACAGTGGCAGTATACATGCGGACCAGGTGAAAGAAAATGCAGGAAATGACATGGTCATCCTGCTGCAGAACTGGAAGAAAAGAGTCCGCCGTTACCGAATTTACCGAGGGTGTCTGGCCATGGCTCTGGCTGCCGGCTGCATGGCTCTGGTGGGAACCCTTTATTATTATGTGGACAGCAGTATCCCTTCCGTTATCAATGTCCGCGCCGGGGAGGCGGATTCTTTCCGGCTGGGGCTGCCTGCCAGAGGGGAGATTGTCAGCGTCACCGACCAGGGGGTCAGCAATATTCCCCAGGGTGCCGTGGATATTGACTTAAGCAGGACGGTCACCTTAAAGGGTACCATGGAATCCAGTTACCAGATGAAGGTGAAGCTCTTCGGTTTTCTGAATTTCAAAAATGTGGATATCCGGGTGATTGAGGACCAGCAGCTGATTCCGGTAGGGGCGCCCATTGGCATCTATGTGAAGACGGACGGTGTCCTGGTGGTTGGAACCGGTGAATTTCAGGGAAGCGACGGCGTCAGCTATTCCCCGGGCAAATATATTCTGAAATCCGGTGACTACATCCGCAGTGTCAACGGGGTATCGATCAACCAGAAGGATGAATTCATCCGCCTGGTGGAGGAGAGCGGCGGCAAAGAGATTCTTATGGAAGTGGAACGGGACGGGGAACTGATGAATGTAAAAATCACCCCTGTAAAAAATGCCGCGGGAGAGTATAAAATCGGCGTCTGGGTGCGGGACAATGCCCAGGGTGTGGGTACCATGACTTACATTGACTCTCATGGAAATTTCGGGGCGCTGGGGCACGGGATTACGGATGTGGATACCAGTACCCTGATGCACATGGAAGGCGGGACACTCTACCAGACGGACATCGTGGATATTCAGAAAGGGAGTGCGGGAAATCCGGGTGAGATGACCGGCATGATTATCTATTCCAATGACCGGATTCTGGGGGACATCACAGACAACAGTGTCCGGGGGATTTTCGGCGTCTGCAATCAGAAGGCACTGGAGATGGGAGCCAGGGAACCGCTTCCCATCGGGCTGAAACAGGAGATTGAAGAGGGTGTTGCGCAGATACTTTGTACGGTTGACGGCAATACACGGTATTACGATGTAGAGATTACGGCCGTACATCTGGATCATGACAATGTGAACCGGGGGATTGAGCTGACGGTGATTGACCCGGATTTGTTATCGGTGACGGGAGGGATTGTCCAGGGGATGAGCGGCAGCCCCATCATACAGAACGGGAAATTCATCGGGGCCGTGACCCATGTGCTGGTGCAGGATTCCAGGAAGGGGTATGGAATCTTCATTGAGAATATGTTGGAGCATTGAAAAAGGGCGGTAGAGATGGAAAAGAAGAGCGGAACTTTGGCAGGTCTGGCTGCGGGAGATTCGCTCTTTTCTATTATGTGATATCAGTATGGGTAGACTGCCTTATAGTTGTACCTGTTCGTCTTTCCAGCCGCATGGAGAAGTTGGGATAGTATGTTTCCGCAGCCGGAAGCCAGATGAATTGGGAGAAAAATACCAGTCGGCCTGACTTAAGGAATGAGGGAAGCGGTATTGGGAAGGGAATAAGCTATTCCCGCGAAATGAGCTGCCAGATACAGAATATTTCATGTCAGGTATTGCATTCGGAACTGTAAAAGAGTAAAGTAAGAAACAGAAAATTCTGAGATTTATGAAAGACTGAAGGAGAATGAGCAATGAGCGCAATGAAAGAAAGAATGCACACCGGGGAGCTGTACCTTCCCGGCGACGACGAAATCATAGAGTGGCAAATGAAATGCCTTGACCGTCTCTATGAATTCAACATGACCCGCCCCACGGAGGGCAGAAAGAGAGAAGCCATGCTGAAGGAGATGTTTGCGGAAATCGGCGAAAACTGCTATATTGAGCCGCCTTTCCACGCGAATTTCGGGGGTGCCCACGTCCACTTCGGCAAGAATATCTATGCAAACTTTAATCTGACCTGTGTGGATGACTCCCATATCTATGTAGGCGATTACACCATGTTCGGCCCGAACGTCACGGTTGCCACCGCCGGCCACCCCATTCTGCCGGAGCTTCGCGAGAAGGCATATCAGTACAACGCGGCCGTGCATATCGGCAAAAACTGCTGGATTGGGGCAGGAGCGGTCATTGTACCCGGCATTACAATCGGAGACAATGTGGTAGTGGGCGCAGGCAGCATAGTGACGAAGGATCTGCCCTCCAATGTTGTGGCAGTGGGCAATCCCTGCAGGGTATTGCGTGAAGTCAACGAGCACGACAGAGAGTATTATTTCAAGGGCAGGAAGATTGACTGGGAAAATCTGTGATCAGGATTTTCCTGTTGGCTTTTGTCTGAACCTGGAATACCATGCGCCATTTGATTTCCGATACAGGTTCAAAATGCATGGAGGAAGCGGCCATTCGCATTTCGGGGATATCGCTTTTGCCTGCCAGGAAAACAGCGGCAGCCCCCTGGGTACTACAGGACTCTTCCGGAGTTTCTGCCTTCCTGGGATGGTCTCCTTCCGCGCAGTCCCGGATGTCAAAAAGCTCGCGGCTTATTTCCGGAGAGACACGGTAGGAGAGCATATGGCAGTATTCCGGGTACAGCACGCCCTCCGCCCCGATGCCGGCGAAGCTGTGACGGGTTTGCCGGCATTCGTACAAGGTTACCGTATATTCCCGGCCGGTTACAGGGTGGATGATTTTTAAGTCTATCCCTGTTTCACTGATTTCGGCAGGGAAAGAAACGGCTTCCGTTGACGAATCCGGCTGAACAGCGGATATGGAAGGCTGCCTGCACTGGCTGATGGGCGTGGAAAGCTGTGTGGAGAGATCTGAGGAAGGCAATGGCTGCATGGGGTGTCCAACAGATGAAGGTACTGTTGGCTGGTCGATAAATGCCCGCAATTCACCCGCAGTATTCGTGATTGTAGTAAAATGTCCGGCAGTAACCGGAATCTGCTGCGCACGAAAATCCAATGTTGCTTTATGGGGTGAAAGGATGGGCGTGCCGATCCAGTGAAAGCTCAGCCGTACGAAATGCCAGCAGCTCTCCCTGTCACAGCCATAAGCCGTCATCAGCATATCTGCGGCTTTGTCATTGCTCCATTCATCGTCCTGTGCCGGTACGGGATTTTCGTTTCCCATTCGGAAGACCGGCTCCGGATACCAGTTAATGCTGCTGCTGAAGCCAAGCTTTAAAGGCATATCATCCAGACTCATATCTGCGAGGAAATTCCGGCAGCTCGGGTTGTCCGCGTCTATCTGTTCGTAGTCCTGTGGGGTTTTCAGGGAGAGACGCCGTTTTTTCGGCCATTTCCGAAGAAAAGCAGCCATTTCTTCCACAGGAATTTTTGCACACACATCCAGGACCGCGCCAGCCCTGCCTGTATAGAGCGCCGGGATGAAGAGTTCCTGTCCTTCCCAGAGAAAGGTCCGGTGAACCGGGATTGCTTTCAATTTGGTCCTTCGCCTGTCTGTGCCCGTCAAACCGGTGCCCAGGAAGTTTCCGTTATGATATACGTCCATTTTATGCTCCTTCTCGTTCTGTTTGCTCTCTTTGTTTTTTGTCGTTCGGGGAAGCATTCTCCGCGATGCCTGATGTCATTATAGCAGAGTTCTCATGGAGCGGCAAGGTTGAAAAATTTTCACCTGTTCGGTTGGAGGCTCATTTGGTCATCCAACCAGCTCCCACATTCGCAGAACTTGCGCTTGTGTGCTCCTGCGTCTGCATTCGCCGCCGCGTTTTCGTGTACACTTTGTACGGGAATCCCGAGACAAAATTTTTGCGGAAAGCCAAAAAGTGAAAGGTTGGGGTTGCCTTTGTCCGGAGAGTCGAATATACTGGAATAGCAGGGAATAAATCTGGCATAGCTATGTGCAGATACAAGTTTCTACGGGAAACCAGGGATAAATCAGGAGGGAACTGCTCATGATTCTTGGAAATTTTGCGGCATGGAATCTACAGAATATATTCATACGGGTAATCGTTTCTGCGCTTCTGGGCGGAATCATCGGCCTGGACAGGGGAATGAAACACCGGGGGGCGGGTACAAAGACGATTACAGTAGTCTGCCTGGCTGCCACGCTGGTGATGCTGACCGAACAGTACATCCAGATCAACTTCCCGGGGCTGGCGAATATGGGCCGGCTGGCGGCGCAGGTGATCAGCGGGGTAGGCTTTATCGGGGTGGGAACGATTATTGTATCCAGGCACCGGGTCAGGGGATTGACTACGGCTGCCACTCTCTGGGCCAGCGCATGTATCGGGCTGGCAGTGGGAATCGGTTTTGTGGAGGGCGGCGTACTGATCACGGCCATGACGCTGCTCTCACTGCATGTGCTTCCCTATGTGGAACGTTTTGCCACCAGGCATTCCCATTATTGCAATGTGTTCATCGACCTGGAGGAAAGCCGGGATTTACATACAGTGATTCAGAAATTAAAGGAGGCGGGGGTCACCATAGATTCCATGGATACCAGTGAGTCCAAATCCGTGGGCGTGGGACTCTCCGTGCATATGGTGCTTTATCTGAAAAAAACGGTGAGACGTACGGAAATATACGATATTCTCATAAAGCTGGATAAGGTTGTGGCGGTGGATTTCCTGTAACATTCTTGATTTTGTTTGATTCTTTCACTGGTCTGATACCCTGTAGCCTGCTGATGGGCGGTTCATTGTGCCGAATTTGTTACTTGAATATGATATGTGAATATGGTAAAATTTCCTTGGAAAGCTTGATATAAAACGGACAGAAGCGTATAATAGGGATGGCAGACAGAAACAGACTGTTGCCGCGTGGTTCTGCCGCCAGGTTACAGTCAATGGATAAAATAGTTCTATAAAGCAGGAGGAACAAAAAATGGACAGCAAAGTATCAGCACTATTAAATGACCAGATCAATAAGGAGTTTTATTCGGCATATCTGTATCTGGATATGGCTAATTTCTATTCCAGGAAGGGGCTGGACGGTTTTGCCAACTGGTATGAAATCCAGGCGAAGGAAGAACAGGATCACGCCATGCTGATGTACCAGTACCTGCACAATAACGGTGAGACAGTTACCCTTGAGGCGATTGCAAAGCCGGACAAGGCATTCGAGACCTTGATGGATCCCCTGAAGGCGGGACTTGAGCATGAGAAGTATGTGACTTCCCTGATTAATACAATCTATGAGGCAGCTCAGGAAGTAAAAGATTTCCGTACCACTCAGTTTTTGGACTGGTTCATTAAGGAGCAGGGCGAAGAAGAGAAGAATTCCATGGACCTGATCACCAAGATGGAGCTTTTCGGGGATGATGCGCGCAGCCTGTACATGCTGAACAGTGAACTGGCAGGGCGTACATATTCCGCACCTTCCCTGGTATTGTAATCTGCTGGGACTGGTAATACTTCATTTGTGGAAGACCGAAAACAGATAAATGCAGACGGCCCAGGCAGACGCAATCGGTCTGCCCGGGCTTTTGCCTTATTTTGAGCCTGGGAACTGCCGGAAAATAACTGATAAAACTTGTTTGGGAAAAGCCTGGAAATACAATTCTTTACTCTATGAGAACAACTTCTTCATTTCCTCATATTTCTGTGCGGTCATCAAAGCCGACAGCTCACAGTTCCGAAATTTTGCCACGTAGGTCCATCTTCCGTAGGGTTCGATCCTGGTGATTCTGGAAAGGTTGACGATATAGGATTTGTGGCAGCGCATAAAGCTTTCGGCATCCAGCTTTGCCTCCAGGTCGGAGAGGGAAGCGGAGGTTCTGAACTGCTCTCCGGAGACAGTCACAATATTGGTGCTGCCGTCTATTCTCTCGATGAACAGGATATCTTCCACGTCCAGAAGGCAGGTGTGGTCCTTTCCCTTGATCAGAAGTTTTCCGCGGTATCTGTCAGGGCGTGAAATTCTGTCCGACGAACCGACTTTTTCGGGTAGGCTGCAGTGATTTGCCGCATTTGTATCGGGTGGTGTCCTGCTCTGTACAGAGCGGCTGTCCGCATCGCCTGTCCCAGACGCTGCCGTGTTCTGGTTGATACGGCTGTTCGCAGCATCTGCCCCGGACGCTGCCGTGTTCTGGTTGATACGGCTGTCCGCAGCATCTGCCCCGGACGCTGCTGTGTTCTGGTTGATACGGCTGTCCGCAGCATCTGCCCCGGACGCTGCCGTGTTCTGGTTGATGCGGCTGTCCGCAGCACCAGTCCGGGACATTGCCTCCTGCTGTGTATAGCTGTTGTCAGCTGAATCTGCTTGGACAGGTGCCGCATACTGTGCTTCTCTCTGTGTGGTACTCATGGAGCTGCGGATTCGGTCCAGTGTCCGGGCCAGCCGCTCCATGTTAAAAGGCTTCACCAGGTAATCAAAGGCATAAATCTCGAAAGCGCTGGCCATATACTCGCTGTGGGCGGTGGCAAAGATTACCTTAAGCTTCGGATCCAGCTCCGTCAGCACCCTGGCGCAGCTCAGCCCGTCCTCGCCGTTTAAGTCGATATCCACAAACACCACATCCGGCCTGTATCTGGCGAAGTCCGCCACCGCCCCGGCAAAGTCGCCGCATTCGGAGACTACCTGATAGCCGTCCTGCCTCTCCACCATTTTGTGGAGAAGCCTTCTGATTTCCGGTTCGTCATCGATCAGCATTACTTTAATCATGTTCAGGATTCCTTTTTGCTCTCGGCGTAGGCATTTGCGCCGGTGCCGATATTTTTCTTCATTTCCGTGTCTGCCAGTACGTTCTGCAGTTTATAATAATCCAGTACACCGATATGTCCTTCTCTGAGTGCCTGGGCCATGGCTTTGGGAATCTCTGCCTCCGCCTGCACCACTGCTGCGCGCATTTCCTGTTCCAGTGCCACTGCCATGGCGCGGCGTTCCTCGGCTCTGGCCTGGGCGATCTTGTTGTCGGCTTCCGCCTGCAGGCTCTGAAGGTTTGCGCCGATGTTCCTTCCGATATCTATGTCCGCGATATCGATGGAAATAATTTCGAAGGCAGTGCCGGAATCCAGCCCCTTGTCCAGCACCAGCTTGGAGATATCGTCAGGATTTTCCAGCACCTCGCTGTGGGTGAGGGAGGAGCCTACCGTGGTGACGATTCCCTCTCCGATTCTGGCCAGAACGGTAGCTTCTCCTGCGCCGCCGATGAGCCTCTCAAGGTTGGTCCGCACCGTCACTCTGGCCTTGACCATCAGCTCGATGCCGTCCTTTGCCACTGCCGATATCAGAGGAGTCTCGATGACCTTGGGCGTCACGCTCATGGTCACCGCCTCGAACACATTGCGGCCGGCCAGGTCGATGGCGGAGGCTTTTTCGAAGGACAGGTTCATGCCCGCCCGCTCCGCCGCAATCAGGGCATTGACTACATTGTCCACATTGCCGCCGGCCAGATAATGGGCTTCCAGCTGATTGACAGTAACCGTTATGCCGGCCTTTGTGGCCTTGATCAGGGGGAAGATAATCTTTTTTGGCACTACGCGGCGCAGTTTCATTCCCACCAGGTTAAAGATGCCCACCTTTACATTGGCCGCCACAGCCGATATCCAAAGCCCTACGGGCACCACTACGAAAAATCCTACAATCAATAAAGCAATCACACATAGTATAATAATCTGGATAACCATACAATCTCCCTCACTTTTTCCTTGAAAATGCAGTTTTCTTTTCTACTATCCTTTTCTTTTTTCCAGCGGCCTTACGATCAGTCTGTTGGAACTGATTTTATCGATTATGATTCTGCTGCCCTTTGTGATGTAGGCGCCTTCGGAAACGATATCCAGCTCGATTCCGTCGAAGTCACCTTTTCCCACGGGCCGCAGATCTGTCGCTGCGATGCCTTCCCTGTGGAGCAGGTAGTTCAGATCCGATGTTTCTAACCATTCATTTCCGGAACGTACTTCCGTATCCAGGATAATGGGCGATTTGAATTTTCGGTGGTGCATCAGCCCGATGATAACCGCGGTCAGGATACTTAAGATGACGATTACCACGATGGTCACCAGGATACCTTCCTCCACGGAATCCGTTATCATAAATACGCCTGCCACCAGGCATAGGATACCCGCGATGCCGGGCAGTCCGAACCCGGGAACCACCAGCTCTACGGCTATCAGCACGAAGCCTGCTATCAATACGATGATGCCGATTAATTCGATTGTCTCCATGTAGTCATTCACCTCCTTCCGGTTTCTGTGTTGATTTTTGATTTTATACAGCGTACCGTGAATGCCGTCTCCTTCTCATCGAAGGAAACTGATATACTGCCTCCGTTCTTTTTCAGCACATTGGATACGATGAACAGCCCCATTCCATGGCCGTCTTCTTTTTTGGTGGTAAAGCCGGGCCTGAAGATGGCTGTCTGCCGTTCCTTTGGGATGGGGGCGCCGTTGTCTGATACGGTGAACAGATAATGCTCCCTGTCCTCGCTGATATCCAGCACCATTTTTCGGTCTGATTCCTTTTCGGACAGCGCGGTGATGGCATTGTCGATGAGGTTGGAGAGTATCTTGCACAGCTCCCACGGTTCTATGGACAGATGCTTTAAGTCGGATTTTACCTCCACATAGAAGTCGATTCCGGCGGTTTCTGCAGTGCCCATTTTCGCCATCAGCAGCGCATTTACCGCAGGGACGGAGGTGCGGATTGCCTTCCCGGTCTTCATGATATCTCTGTAGATCGGTTCCAGGTAACCGCGTAATTCCCCGTATTCCTCCAGCTCGGCCATGCCGTATACGATCTGCATGTGGTTGAGGTAATCGTGCCGCTGGCTTCTGAGCGCGCTGTTCAGCTTTTGGAGCTGCCCGAAGCTCTCTGCCAGACTGTCGTAACTGCGGCGCAGTTTTTCATATAGAAGGAGTATCCATGCCAGGCAGAGCATCAGTATGACTACTACGGCAAGGGCGAAATATAAGCTTATATTCATGGGTAAAACCTCATTTCCGTTTCCTGTTTTGTGCACTTTTCTTCAGGAGTAAGTTTATTCTATCACAGTTTTCCGGCTTTCCAACAGGAAACTTCTGAAATATACATTTTCGGCGTTGAAATGACATGGGAGATTAAAAAATTACCCTTTTTCCAGTTTTTTTCTTCTTGTTTACCAAAAAAGAAAAATTTAAGATAAAGTTATAAAACTGTCTTTACAGAAGTAACGTCGATAAGTAAGATATTGATTAAGGGAGAAAATGATGAAAATTCTGATAGCGGATGACGAGGATTACACCAGAGAGGGATTGCTGGAAGAAATCGACTGGGAGGAATTCGGGATAGACGAGATCATGCAGGCAGTGAACGGGGAGGAAGCGCTGAAGATTGTCAAGTGGTTCCGGCCTGATATCGTGCTGTCGGATATCCGGATGCCGAAGATGGACGGGATTGCCTTTGCGGAGGAAATGCTGAAGCTGATCCCCCAGAGCAAGCTGATTTTTATCAGCGGATATATGGAGACGGAATACCTAAAAAGCGCAATCCGTCTGTCCGTGATCGATTATATTGAGAAGCCTATCGATGTAGCCCAGGTGAAGAAGGCTCTGCAGAGAGCGGTGGATGAGATTGCCAGGGAGGAGAAGACCAGGGAGGCGGACGAGGGCAACCGGGAATTCCGCCAGCAGAGGCTTTTTGAATTGCTGACGCACAGGGACAGTGACAGGAAGAGCGCGGAAAAGCTGGCAGGGGAGGTTGGATTTCCGATGAACAGCGGATATGTATGTCTGGTACTGCAGTTTCCACGGAGCAGGAAGGAAAGGGGAAGCGAGCCGGAACAGGTGCTGGATATGATTCAGAAGATTGGGGAAAAGGCAGTTGGGGTATGGCAGGATGATTCCTCCTTCGAAGTGATTCTCTCCTGTCAGGAGCGGAACCGGTACCGCCTGGAGCCCCTGTATCAGAGGATACTGGACAGCTGGCCGGACTGCAAAGTGGCAGTGGGAATTGAAGCCGGGGACTACAGAAATATATACAACAGCTGGAAGACGGCCCGGGCGGCGATGAACTGTGCGTTTTACCAGTCGGACAGGAGACTGTTTGAGATTGACGAGTCGATTCTGCAGAGACGGTTTATGGAGCCCGGAATATACGGAACGTTTCTCAGAGTCCTGCCGGAAGGACCTAAGGAGCTGTCGGAATGGTTCCGGAGCCTTTTTGCAGATTTGTTTACCAGGAAATATTATCAGAAGGAACAGGTGTATACCCTGATGATATCCCTGCTGACAGCCGTTTTCCGGCAATATCCTTCCAGCGTCGAAAGCCTGCCCGGGGTAGAAGGGGAGGAGCAGCTCCAGGCGGCTTTGCTGGGCATGGACAGCCTACAGGAAATCCGGGATTTTACGGAAAAGATGCTGGGATGCGCCCAGGAGCGGGAAGAGGAATTGTCGGGATATGGGAGAGTGGTTCGCGGAGTTTTGGACTATATTGCGGCGCATTACGGGGAGGAATCCTTAAGCACCGCACAGATTGCGGAAGCCTTTCATTTTTCCCAGGCCTATATGAATGTCCTGTTTAAGCAGGAGATGAAGGTGACGCTGAAGCAGTATCTGAGCAATTACCGGCTGGAGAAGGCGAAGCAGCTGCTGGAGCAGGATTATATGAAGATTACCGAGATTGCAGTCAGGTGCGGCTATGCCAATGCCAATTATTTTTCGAAGGTGTTCCGGGATGCCACAGGCATGAGTCCGGTGGAGTATCGTGAGAGAGGGAAGTGATGTGAATGGGAAAGATCAGGGAATGTTTCCGCAACGTTTCCCTGAGAGGGAAAATACTTTTGATGGTAGCGCTGGGCGGAATATTGCCGCTGGGGTTTGTGATGGTGATTTCCTTTTACGTCCTCAGGATGCAGACGGAGGAAAGGCTGATTTATGCGCTGAACCAGAGTTACAGTCAGGTATATCAGGCCATAGGGGATAAGCTGTCAAGGCTGCACAATATATCCACGCTTTTTGCGGTCAACGATATGGCCAATCCGGCGCTTCGCTTTGACGACAGGGAGATGGATGTGGCGGAACAGCTGATTCTCTTTGAAAGCATCAATTCCTATGCCTACGGGCTGGAAATGACCATGGATTCCAGCAATATTGTCTTATATATTGAAGATTCCTATCTGGTGGTAAATCCCCAGAGCAACCGTTACCGTCCGCTGACGGACGCATACGGGACGCAGTGGTATGAGAGCCTCCGGGAAAATAACGGACGCCCGGTCTGGGTATTGATGGACGGCGATGAGAAAGAGAATGCCAGGGCGGCCATTGCCAGGGAATTGTGGAGTCCGGATGACTATGATGAGACGGTTGGCATTCTGACCATTGCGATGCAGCAGAAAAATCTGGCGGAAATGTTGAGAAATTCATATGAGGAGCAGATTCTCTACCTGGAAACCGCCGACGGCACCATACTAGCGTCCAGCCAGCCCGAGGGGGAGCAGCGTCTGTGTATTTCGGAACGGAATGTGGACGACCGTGAATTCAGGCGGGTCACTGTGGACGGCATTCCCTGTTATGCACGAAGCTGCCGTATCGACGGCTCCAACGTATACCTGGTGTCCATCATTTCCAGGCAGGCTGTCCGCAGAGGGATCAATATGTTCAACGGCAACCTGGGAATCCTGTTTCTGGCCGTATGTGCCCTGATGGTGGCTGTGATGGGAACCATGACCAAGTCCGTGACAGGAAGACTGAAACAGCTGAAGGAGCAGATGCTTCAGATACAAGGTGGGAATGTCTGCAAAATGGAGGAGAGCCGTTCTCAGGATGAGATCGGGCAGCTGGTCAGCAATTATAACGGGATGGTGGACAAGGTGGAAGCGCTATTGGAAGAACAGTATATCCTGGGCCAGGAAAAAGTGGAAGCCGAGCTGAAAGCCCTGCAGTCCCAGATTAATCCCCATTTCCTGTACAATACGCTGGACATGATAGGCTGGATGGCCCAGAAGAAGGAGACGGAGAATATCCGCAGTGTGGTTCAGGCTATGTCCCGGTTTTACCGGCTGACACTGAGCAAGGGAAAGGATATTGTGTCCATCCGGGACGAGGTGGAAATGTGTGAAGCCTATATGGAGATACAGAAAAGGCGGTATAAGGGGCGGATTTGCTATGAGGTGGAGGTGGATGAGGATATCCTGGACTGTTTGCTCCCGAAGATTACGCTCCAACCCTTTTTGGAGAATGCCATCATCCACGGAATCAATGAGAAGAGCGACGGCCGGGGAATGGTAATATTGAACGGCTGGATGGAGGACGGCAGAATTACCCTGAGTGTGACGGATGACGGGGAAGGCATGAAGGAAGAGGACAAGAAGAAAAGTCATCAGGGAAGCCATTACGGCCTGACGAATATTGAGCACAGGCTGGAGCTTTTTTTCGGGGAAAGCATTCCGGTGCAGATAGAAAGCTCACCTGGGATAGGAACCTGTGTCATCATTAATATTCCCATCAGGACAGGTGTGGAAGAGACGGTAACGTGAAAAAGGAGAAGAGAACGGCAGGTCTCTGTCAGGACAGACAGGGAAAAGGCGGTGATGTATGAAAGAGAAGAAAATATGCTGGAGGATAATTTTGAGTCTGGGGCTCCTGGCGGTTTTAAGCGGCTGCAGCGGAGAGCATGCGCAGGAGGACGGGGAGGCGAGAGAACCCATTGTGAATTTCAGGGCAATCACGCTGGGAAATATGCCCGAAGAGGGAATGGACGAAATCTACAGGCAGCTGGATGCGCTTACCATTCCGGAGCTGAACTGTACCCTGCGCTTTGAGTTTATCCCCTGGGGGAATGAGCGGAGGCAGCTGAATATCGTGACAGCGTCCGGGGAATATGATTTTATCCCGGGAGGGGTGTTTTCTGACTACAGGACGCTGGTATATAAGAATGCTTTCCTGGATCTGAACGATTACCTGGATAAGGTGCCTGCCCTGACGGAGCACTACGCCGCTTATGATACCAATACCCTGAAAAAATGTGAGATTAACGGCGGCCTATACGGGCTTCCTCAGTTTGGGCAGGGCGGGATACAGAGCCTGGGGGAGGGATTTTTCTACAGGGAGGATCTGCGCAGGCAGTGGGGACTCGAGGAAATCCATGACCTGGAGACCATGGAGGCCTATCTGTACCGTGCCAAGCAGGAGGAAGCCTACCGGGACAGCCCGTTAGTTACGGATAACCGGGTGTGGAGCAGCCTGTGGCTTTTGCTCACTCAGGGAAAATATCTGGAGGTGAGCAGCAGTCTGGAGACGCCCTTTGTGGTAGTGGAGGCGGAGAATCCCTATCAGGTGCTGAACCGTATGGAGACGCCGGAATTCCTGCAGGTGTTGGAGTATATCCAGAAGTGGAAGAGGGACGGCATCCTGGATCCCGATATGCTGGCCAGATCCGATAATGAAGGGGAATTGGGAAAGCGCTTGATTCTGGCGGATCAGAAACCCTGCGAGACGAACAATCCGATCTGGTCGCTGAATACATACTGGATCCCCGCTTTATATGAAGCCCATCCCGAGTGGGAATTCGGTTTTTTTACCTATTTGTCACAGCATGAAAAGCATTATGTCAGTTCTCTGGCGAGAAATTCCGTGATTTCCATATCCGCGAAAACCACGAATCCGGAGTTGGCCTTAAAACTGTTGGAGAAAATACATACGGACGAAAGATATTACTCTCTGGTGGCATACGGTGCAGAGGGGAGCAATTATAATCTGGTGGACGGAAAGATCAGCTTTGACGGGATTAACCCCAACATGCGATTTGCCTGGACGGCTGTTTCGGATGACCTCATGAACTATGAGGCGGTTCCGTTGAACCAGGTATGGGATGAGGGAGTTTATCATGTGGTGGCGGAATGGAGCGAGGAAATCGGCAAAGCCGCTGTGGACAATCCGCTGGACGGATTTACGGTTTCGCCTTCCGAGCGGGAGCAGAATGCGATGAGCCAGGTATGGATCCAGTATTTTCAGCCGCTGGTGTGCGGATACGGGGAGGATTATCCGGAGGAGCTGGCTGAGGCAAACAAGCATCTGTACGAGGCAGGATTTGACAGATATCTTGCCACCATGCAGGAGCAGCTGACAGAGTTCGGTGATGCGTATGTGGAGGCGGATATGGCCAGAAAGCAGTGAACTGTTTTGGGGTGGCGTGAGAAGACAGGAGGCAGGATATGAATTTCTTCAGCTTGAACTCCCCTTTGGCAAGGGGAATCAATAAACTGGTGATGATGCTCTATGCGGGGATACTGTGGTTTGTCTGCAGCATCCCCATAGTCACATCGGGGGCTGCCACGGCGGCTCTTTACGAGGTGATGCTGAAAGCCGTCAAAAATCAGGAGGGGTATGTGGGCAGCAGCTTTTTCAAGGCTTTCCGGGCGAATCTGAAACAGGGCATTCAGCTGGGCGTGCCGCTGCTGCTGGCGGAAATCGTATTTGCGGTTAATGTATTCTATTACGGCGTGTTGGGAGGGGAGGGCTTCCGGGTGCAGACGGTTGTTTTTATCATCCTATTTCTCCTGGCGCTGACTGTTTCTTCCTATACATATGCGGTGATGGCGAAATTCGAGAATACGGCGGCAGGCCATTTCCGGATGGCTGCGGTACTGCTGCTCCGTAATCCGGGGTGGTCTGCGGCAATCCTGGTGATTCAGGTGCTGACCTTATTTCTGACCTGGTTTTTCGTCTATTTTCCGGCGCTCTTTATCATGGGAATCAGCGGGTATATGCAGGCGGCTGTCTTTGAACATATCTTCCGGAATTTGATTGACAGGGGAATGATTGCGGAGACGGAGAGGAATGAGGGGATAATTGCACAAGATTTAAGCAAGGAGAATAAAGAAAAGGCTGTGTAACCAGCCAAAGGGAAAACGGAAAGGGCTTCTTGATATCTGTTCCGTTTGGCAATTTATAAATCGCTTTATAAAGGCGAATACGTTTATCTTTCTCCTGTTTATCAAGGAATTTTTGCGCCGCTTTTTCGATAATGATTTTATAAGTCGGCATATGTCAAGCCCTCCTTTTCAAGGAGTTCTTCCAGTGTCACCGCCGAACCGTCATTATTGCTTTTTGCATCCTCAATCATTTTCAAGTCCCATGCATCCGGCTCCACTTCCTCAATATCCATTTTTTCAATCTCCAGAATCAAATTTGCGATATATGCAATCTTATATTCTGGCATCCGGTCTATGACCTGCTTAAGATGTTCCCTATCACTCATGCTTTGCTTCCCTCTCTTTCCAGCTTTTCCGCTATTGCTTCTTTGATATAACCGTTTACAGATTTCCCGCTTTTTGCAGAAATAAAAACAAGATTTTCATAATCCATTTTCTGCATATCCAAAGGAATACGCTTTATGTTTTTTGCCTTGTATTTATACGTGCTTTGCTTTTGCTTTTCTGATACTGGCATTTTTTCACCTCCATTTATACCATACCACAATAAGATGATTAGAGCGTCAAAAGGT
>DKVC01000256.1 GCA_002490995.1 Lachnospiraceae bacterium UBA7188 | reverse complement strand
AGGTTGAAAAGCAGCGCGAAAAAAGTAAAGCTGGCCTCTGTCGATGACTTGTTTTCCACCGAGGAAAGCCGGGCTGATGTCGGACGCGAAAAGGTTATGGAGATTCCTCTGGCAGAACTGCACGCCTTTGAAGGGCATCCCTTTAAAGTAAAGGACGATGAATCTATGCTGGAAACAGCGGAAAGCGTTCGTCAGTATGGTGTACTTGTCCCTGCGATTGCAAGGCCCCGTGCGGAGGGCGGCTATGAACTGATTGCCGGACACCGCCGCCACCGGGCCAGCGAGCTGGCGGAAAAGGAAACCATGCCAGTCATTGTTCGTGATCTGGATGATGATGCCGCCACGATTATCATGGTTGACAGTAATCTCCAACGCGAAAGCCTTCTTCCAAGCGAACGGGCCTTTGCTTATAAAATGAAATTGGACGCTATGAAACATCAAGGGGAACGGGCTGATTTAACTTGTGGACAAGTTGGCCACAAGTTGCCTGGACAGAAAACCCGCGATATTTTAGCGGCGCAAACAGGAGAAAGTGCAAGGAATATACAACGGTTTGTGCATCTGACCGAGCTGATCCCGCCTCTGCTGGATATGGTAGACGAGAAGAAAATCGCCTTTAACCCTGCCTATGAGCTGTCTTTCCTGACGAAAGAGGAACAGAAAACGCTTGTTGAAACCATGGACTATGAACAGGCCACCCCTTCACTTTCCCAGGCCCAGCGCATGAAAAAATTCAGCCAGGAAGGGAAACTCACCGGAGATGTGATGCTGGCCATTATGTCAGAGGAAAAAAAGAGCGATCTGGATAAGGTGACATTCACCTCTGATACCCTGCGAAAATATTTTCCCAAAAGCTACACTCCCAAGAAGATGGAGGAAACCATTATCAAGCTGCTGGAACAATGGCAGAAGAAACGCCAGCACCAGCAGGAACGCTGAGAAAGGAGCTGCCTATGACGGAAATGGCGGCTCCCTTCCGGGAGCTGAAAGGCCATGATATTCTGGCCGTGGAGCGGTTTGAGGATGCTACCAGCCGCATGATCGAATTTCTGGTATGTAAACGGAAAAATCCCTATGGCAGACCCGGTGACGAGATGCGTCTGTTTTTGTCCGAAGCCGATTACAGGAAGGCATTGGAGAGCCAGGGCCGCAGGGAAATCCAGATCAAAAGAAATGCCCGTATCATTGAGGGGCATATCCTGTTAGAAAAAAAGAAACGGAGGCATGGAAATGTTTGATGGAAGAAAAGTAGAAAGTGCGATCAGGAAGGTCTATTCTTACCTGTATCCCAATAAAAGGGAACGAAAAAAAGCCCTTGCACGGCTGGATATGGAAAAGCTGGTGCAGAGCATCCGTTACCGCAGTGAGACCCCTCTTGCCTATTACACAGGCGGCTCTGCTGACCTGTCCATGAAATACCATGGGCCTGACCTGTTTGAACAGAAAGCCTGCCGGATTTTCCAGGAGCCGGTGCAGGTATATTCCACACTGGTCGAGGGGACGTATCTTAGGGAGCTTTGGATTTTGGAGGACGGAACCTTTGTGGAAGTGGCGGCGGTCAGTGTTAAATGCCGCTTTACTACGGAAAGTTACTCTACGGCATACCGGACGATTCGCCACACCATGACCGAAAAAGACTGGTCTGCCTATGTGCCGGAAGAAGCGGTAGATATGTTTGAGGATTTTAGCGAATACCCTTTTGACGGAGAAAAGGGATCAATCTATGAAGTTTAAGCCGCAGTAACATACCGCCTGCGGCTTTTGTTATGCCTGCTGATACAAGGAAGGAGTGAAGCAAATGCCCGTATTTCGCGTGGAACGGACGCGGGACTATACAGTTATGAGCAATTACCATCTTCGGGACAAACGCCTGACGCTAAAGGCCAAGGGCCTGCTCTCGCAGATGCTGTCTCTGCCGGAGGACTGGGACTATACCCTCTCCGGGCTGTCCCATATCAACCGGGAAAGCAAGGATGCCATCCGCTCTGCGGTCAATGAGCTGGAACAGGCCGGATATATCCATCGCCGCCAGACAACGGATGCCAGCGGAAAGTTCAGCACCAATGAATATATCATTCATGAGCATCCTGACCAGCCGGAGCCGTTATTGGAAAAACCGTCGTCGGAAAACCCGACAACGGATAATCCGCCAACGGGAAACCCGTCGCCGGAAAATCCAACGCAATTAAATACTAAGAAACCAAGTAAAGAAAAATCAAATACAGATGGACAAAGTACCGATTCCATTCCTTTCCGGGAAAATACGGCGGGAAGCCCGCCGGAACCGAAGGGAAGGGAGATTGCCTCCATGGAGGAAATAGAGAGTTACCGGGCTTTGATCCTGGAAAATATCGAGTATGACTTTATCAAACAGGACTACGGCCTGTATTTGTCTGACCTGGACGAGATCGTGGAGATCATGGTGGAAACGGTCTGCGCCAGACGCAGATACACACGGGTAGCGGGCAGCGATTTTCCCCATGAGGTAGTAAAATCCCGGCTCCTGAAACTGAACGGAGAACATATCCGTTTTGTCATGGACTGCATGAAGGAGAACACGACCAAAATCCGCAATATCAAGCAATACCTGCTCACAGCCCTGTTTAATGCCCCTACCACCATCGGGAACTATTACAGCTCCCTGGTGAACCACGATATGTATGGCAGCCCATAAGGAGCTGCTTTTTTTGACCGCAAAAAGCAAGATATGAGTGCTGAAAGGAGAGATTATGAGACGCCCATTAGCTTACATTACCGCCCCCTGGAGTGATAACGAATTTGAGAACACGGAAACCGCAGCCCGCTACTGCCGGATGCTGTATGATGCCGGATATTCCCCGGTCTGCCCGCTTTTGTTCCTTCCCCTGTTCCTGAAGGATGAAATCCCCCAGGAGCATAAGGATGGGATCGACATCGCCCGCGACTTCCTGCGGCGTTCCCATGTGCTGGTGGTCTGCGGCGATACCGTAGACGAATCCATGAAGAACGACATTGCCGTTGCCGAGCGGCTGCGGATCACCGCTACTACCCTGGATGGCCTGCTCACGGTAAAAGGCCAGGGCCGGGAGAAAGGAGGCAGCTATGAAGGGAATTAAAACGCCGAAAGCCAAGACCATCGGGGAGCTTATGGAAGAAACAAGGATTCAGGAAGGGGCGCAGGAATACAGCGGCCATGAATACCTGGACTTAAACCGTTTTGCCGAAGATACCCGCCACATGGTCATTTTTGATGTGCTGTCAAATGAATCCGTTATCGGCTGGAAGGGAGAACGGACACGCGCCTATCTTACGGAGGCCGGATATGCAAACGTCCTGGCCAGCCAGGAGAAAGGACATATCAGGATTTTGAGCCATGCCGGAGTAAACCGCGGCAGGCTCTCTTATGACAGCCGGAACAGCCTGCGGTAAGGAGGCGCGGATGACAGAGAAATATTTCCTGCGGCGGCTGGTGGTTCCGCCTTAGAACCGCCGCCCCTGCTGACAGAAAGGAGTGTGATAAGAGATGCAGGAAGAAGTTGAAAACAGGACGCTTACCCTTGGAATCAATACCAGTAAATTCACCGGGCGCGTCTTAAAAGCGGCCCTGTGTAAATACCTTGCCCACCGCAAAGAAAAGAAGCTGCAGGCCAGCCGGGATGTAAAACCTTTCGGCAAGGTCAGCATTGATGATCTTCAAAAAGACTACGGCGATATGCGCCAGATTGACGTGCAGGACAAAAGCCTGCGGGAATTTGACCGTATTGCCCGGAATCATGGGGTGCGCTACACCGTTTATAAGACGGACAAGAACCATTACCAGATATTTTTCAAGGCCCCCAACGAGGCGAACATGAACGCCGCGTTCCAGAAGTTCACTGTCACCAAGCTGAAAAAGGCCCAGCGGCGGGAATCCGTACTCGGCAGGCTGGATAAGTTCAAGGCACTGGTGAAAAATGCAGTCGTGGCCAGGACAAAGAGGAAGGAGCTGGAACGATGAAGCAGATCAATATCAAAAAGCTCCTGATCCCCAACCTTCCCTATCTGCTGATCGGGCTGTATGCCTCCAAGATCGGGCAGGCGTACCGGCTGGCCGTTGGTGCCGACCTCTCCGAAAAGCTGCGGCATATCGGGGATGGCTTCGCTGCCGCTTTTGTTTCCCCTTATCCCAGCTTTCATTTGCAGGATTTGGCAATCGGTCTTTTATGCGGCGCGGCTCTGCGGTTGGCTGTTTACGTCAGGGGCAAGAACGCCAAGAAATACCGCAAAGATGTGGAATACGGCTCTGCCCGGTGGGGAAATTCCGCAGACATCCAGCCTTTTGTCGATCCGGTATTTGAGAACAACATTATCCTGACGCAGACGGAACGGCTGATGATGAGCAACCGGCCCAAGCAGCCTAAATACGCCCGCAACAAAAATGTGTTGATTATCGGTGGCTCCGGCAGCGGCAAGACCCGCTTCTGGCTGAAGCCGAACCTGATGCAATGTACGTCTAAGGATTACCCGACCTCATTTGTGGTCACTGATCCGAAAGGAAGTATTGTTTGCGAATGTGGGAAATTATTGCAGCGCAATGGGTATCAGATCAAGATACTGAACACCATCAATTTCAACAAAAGTATGCACTATAACCCTTTCGCCTATATCCACAGCGAAAAGGACATTTTGAAGCTGGTGACAACGCTGATCGCCAACACCAAGGGCGAACAGAAAGGCGGGGACGAATTTTGGACGAAAGCGGAGACCCTTCTCTACTGCGCCCTGATCGGCTATATCCACTATGAGGCCCCGGTGGAGGAACAGAACTTCTCCACCCTGATTGAGTTTATCAACGCCATGGAAGTCCGGGAGGATGACGAGGAATTTAAGAACCCGGTTGACCTGATGTTTGAGGAACTGGCGGAGCGGGAGCCGAACCACTTCGCGGTGCGCCAGTATGCAAAGTACCGCCTGGCGGCTGGCAAAACAGCAAAATCTATACTGGTGAGCTGCGGTGCAAGGCTGGCCCCCTTCGACATTAAAGAGCTTCGGGAGCTGACCGCTTATGATGAGCTGGAGCTTGATACCCTGGGAGACCAGAAAACGGCCCTGTTCATCATTATGAGCGACACGGACGATACCTTTAACTTTTTAATTTCCATGTGCTACACCCAGCTTTTCAATCTCCTTTGTGAAAAAGCGGATGATGTGTATGGAGGCAGGCTGCCAGTCCATGTGCGCTGTCTCATTGACGAGGCGGCCAATATCGGCCAGATACCCAAGCTGGAGAAGCTGGTGGCAACGATCCGTTCCCGTGAGATTTCCTGCTGTCTGGTCTTACAGGCACAGAGCCAGCTAAAGGCACTTTACAAAGATAACTGCGACACCATTATCGGCAACATGGATGCCCGTATCTTCCTGGGCGGCTCGGAACCTACGACATTAAAGGAGCTGAGTACCGCCCTGGGAAAAGAGACCATAGATATGTACAACACCAGCGTTACCAAAGGTACGCAGGAAAGCCACGGGCAGAATTTTCAGAAGCTGGGAAAGGAACTGGCGTCCATAGATGAGCTGGCTGTCTTAGATGGCAGCAAATGTATCTTACAGCTCCGTGGTGTAAGGCCATTTTTGTCGGATAAATACGACATTACCAAACATCCCAACTATAAATACCTGTCTGATTTTGATAAGAAGAACGCCTTCAACATAGAGCGTTTTCTTTCCACCAAACTCAAACTGAAGCCGGGAGAAAAGTTTGAGGCATTTGAGATAGACACATCCGGCGGGGAGGCTGACCCCGGCTAAAAACAGCAGGCCATGAATACGGAAAAGCGTGCCTTCCATAAAAATAAACTTTTGGAGGTAACATTTATGGCATTTTTTAACAGCGCAGTTGGAGTATTGCAGACACTCGTAGTAGCACTTGGGGCCGGCCTTGGCATCTGGGGTGTGATCAACCTTCTGGAAGGCTACGGCAACGACAACCCTGGTGCAAAATCACAGGGTATGAAACAGTTGATGGCAGGCGGCGGAGTTGCCCTGATCGGCATCACCCTGGTTCCCATGCTCTCCGGACTGTTCGGCTAATCACCAGAGAATTTATACCCTGTAAACCAAAACACATCTTCGGCCCTTCCCGCTTCCGGGCGGGAGGGGCTGGAAAGGAGGCAGAACGTTGGATTTCTTGAAGGATTTCCTTACGGAATGGCTAAAAGAGCTTTTAGTCAGCGGTATCATCAACAACCTTTCCGGGATGTTTGACCAGGTAAACCAGAGAGTCGGGGAGATCGCCGGACAGGTAGGCACGACCCCGCAGGCATGGAATGGCGGCGTGTTCAATATGGTGCGTAACCTTTCAGAGACCGTCATCGTCCCCATTGCCGGGGCGATTCTGGCTTTTGTTATGACACTGGAGCTGATCCAGCTCATCATTGATAAGAACAACCTCCACGACCTGGATACCTGGATGTTCCTGAAATGGATTTTCAAAACCGCGTCGGCAATCCTCATTGTCACCAACACCTGGAATATCGTCATGGGCGTGTTTGATGTGGCCCAGAGCGTAGTCAATAACGCGGCAGGCGTCATTATCTCCGACACTTCGATTGATATTTCCAGTGTGGTAAACGATATGGAGACGCGGCTGATGGCGATGGATTTAGGGCCGCTGTTCGGCCTGTGGTTCCAGAGCCTTTTTGTCGGCATTACCATGTGGGCGTTGACCATCTGCATTTTTATCATCGTATATGGCCGTATGGTGGAAATCTATCTGGTGACTTCCATCGCCCCGATCCCCATGGCAACCATGCTCAACCGGGAATGGGGACAGATGGGACAGAATTATCTCCGCTCCCTGTTCGCCCTGGGATTCCAGGCATTTCTGATCATTATCTGCGTGGGCATCTATGCGGTGCTGGTGCAGAATATCTCCGTGGCCAGCGACATCAGCACGGCGATCTGGACTTGTATGGGCTATACCGTGCTGCTCTGCTTTACCCTGTTCAAGACGGGGAGCCTTGCGAAAGGCATCTGGAACGCCCACTAAAGGAGACAGTTATCCATTTGATTCTATTAACAACGAATACGATTAAGGAGGTGTAATCTCCATGGCCTATGTAAACGTCCCCAAGGACTTGAGCCGGTTAAAGACAAAAGTGATGTTCAACCTGACCGCCCGACAGCTTGTATGCTTCGGCTGCGGCTCTCTGGTGGGCGTACCGCTCTTTTTCCTGCTGAAACGGTATGCCAGTACCAGCGCGGCCGCGCTCTGTATGGTGCTGGTCATGCTCCCCTTTTTTATGCTGGCTATGTATGAAAAGAACGGCCAGCCTTTGGAAAAGATCATCCATAACTATGTGCAGGTTCGGTTTGTCCGGCCCCGGCACAGACCTTATCAGACTGACAACTATTATGCCGTATTGGAGCGGCAATACCACTTGAATAAGGAGGTACAACATATTGTCCACAAAACAAGCAACACAAAAACGAAAGCTGACCCGCGCCGAGCGCAAGGAGATCGCTGCCGCCATCGAACGGGCAAAGCAGACGGATAAGAATAAGAAATCGGCCCAGCAGTCCATCCCTTATGAGCGGATGTGGCCGGACGGCGTGTGCCGCGTGACCGGCAGCTTTTACACCAAGACTGTCCAGTTCCAGGACATCAACTACCAGTTATCCCAGAATGAGGATAAGAGCGCCATCTTTGACGCATGGTGTGATTTTCTCAATTACTTTGACAGTTCCATACGGTTCCAGTTCTCTTTTTTGAATCTGGCTGCCAGCATGGAGAGCTTTGAACAGAGCATTTTTATCCCGTTAAAAAATGATGCCTTTGACAGCATCCGGGCCGAGTATGCCGAAATGCTCCAGAGCCAGCTTGCCAAGGGGAACAACGGCCTCATCAAGACCAAGTTTCTTACGTTCGGCATTGAAGCAGACAGCGTAAAGGCAGCAAAGCCCCGGCTGGAACGCATTGAAAATGACATCCTCAATAACTTCAAGCGGCTGGGCGTCTCCGCTGTCTCCCTGAACGGGCTGGAACGGCTGCGGCTGATGCACTCCATTTTCCATATGGACGATCAGAGCCGCTTTCAGTTCTCCTGGGACTGGCTGGTTCCCAGCGGACTCTCTACCAGGGACTTTATCGCGCCCACTTCCTTTGAGTTTAAGGACGGGCGTTTTTTCCGTATGGGAGCGAAATTCGGGGCCGCCTCCTTTTTACAGATTCTTGCACCGGAGCTGAATGACCGGATGCTGGCTGACTTTCTGGATATGGAGAGCAGCCTGATTGTAAATATGCACATCCAGTCCGTAGACCAGGTGGCGGCCATTAAGACCGTCAAGCGCAAGATCACCGACCTGGACCTGGCCAAGATCGAGGAACAGAAAAAGGCGGTAAGG
>DKVC01000078.1 GCA_002490995.1 Lachnospiraceae bacterium UBA7188 | reverse complement strand
GCGCGATGGCCTGCCAAGGCTGTGTGTAGCTTTTTCTTTTTTTAAAAGGCAGTAGTAAATGAGCCCTAAATAAGGTATTGTTAATTTACCACAATCAAACAAGCCTTATATACACAGGATCATCATTACTACTGCCATGAATAGGATCATACCATGTATCTGCTCTGTAGGCAAGCAGTTTTATAATGCCCATGCACCTCCATAGATAGCTGGTCAATCATGTTTTACGAGATTCTGACATTTGGAGGGTGCTTTAATGAATGAAAAATATCTTCTCAAGCTGCAGGAGGATCTGCGGCTGAAAAACTTTACTAAAAATACATGTGATGACTACTACCGGTTTGTAAAGCGATTTCTGGATTTTACCAGCAAGGAAGCGATGTCTATCACCTATGCCGATATACGGAAGTTCATTTTCTATATGAAGGACTATGAGGCAAAAAAGGCTTCTACCATCAATGTTTACACTGCGGCAATCCGATTTTTCTTTGAATATACGCTCGGTTATGTGTGGGATTCAAAGAAAATTCCGAAAATGAAGCGTGACCGGCAGCTCCCAGTAATCCTCACAAGGGAACAGGTGGCTATGCTAATAGACTCCATGGACAACTATAAGCATAAGGCCATCACTGCGACCATGTACTCTTCCGGGCTGAGGGTAAGCGAAGTGTGCCATCTCCGCTACGAAGATATCCGCAGATCACAGAAGATGATCCATGTTCCGCTGTCGAAGAACAGGCAGGACCGTTACACTATTTTAAGTGACAGGAACCTGGAAATCCTGACAGAATACTGGTATCGGTATAACCGGCCAATGGGATGGCTGTTTCCAAGCACGGTAAGGGACGAACCGCTTACAACAAGCACAGTGGAAATGTTTATCAAAAAGCATGCACGGGCGTTGGGGCTGCCGGACGGCGTGACGCCGCATACCATGCGGCACTGCTTTGCCTGCCACGCTTTGGAAGACGGGGTCAGCCACACGTTTATTCAGCAATTGTTAGGCCATCGGAGCCCGAATTCAACAGATGTGTACCTGCAGATGACATCAAAAGCACTCATGGGCATCCGGAGTCCCTTTGATACCTTTTGGGAAAAGAAGGGGGAGGGTTGCCGTGATAAATAATAACCCTACCATGCAGGATGTCCTCCTGCAGTTCTACCCGGAATATTTGGGATCTTACACGCCAACCGCAAACCAGGCAAAGGCTGTGCACCATATTCTGAACTGTAAGACAGGGTCATACGGGGTGAATGTCTCCATGTGTGAGGAATGCGGTCATGTGCAGTTCCATAATAATTCCTGCCGTGACAGATCCTGCCCGATGTGCCAGGCATTGTCTAATGAGCTTTGGATCGACGCCCAGAATGAACATGTGCTGGACATTGACTACTACCACATTGTATTTACCTGCCCCAGTGAACTGAATCCCCTGATTTACTGCAACCCGAAAGAACTGTATTCCCTGTTTTTCCATGCGGCAGCGGAGACGATTATGGAGCTTTCCAAAGACCCCGCACACCTGGGAGGGACACCGGGTTTCATCAGCATCATGCATACATGGTCATCCAACCTCTCCTACCATCCGCACATCCATGTACTCTGTACTGGCGGAGGGCTTGATAAGGACCGGAACTGGCATCAGAAGAAAGGAGGATTCTTCCTTCCGGGGAAGGCAATCGCCAGGCTTTTCAAGGGGAAATTCCTTTCCGGGCTGAAAGCCCTGCATGAAGCAGGCAAGCTCTGCTATGAGGGGGAAGCCGCAAACTACCGCAACCGGCACGGATACCAGGAGTTACTGGACACATGCTATGGAAAAAACTGGGTCACCGACATCCGTGAGTCTTTTGCCGGTGCCGAGACAGTAATGAATTATCTCGGACGTTATACCCACCGGATAGCGATCAGCAACAGCCGTATCCTGCGCATGGATAAAAAAAGCGTGACATTCCGGGTAAAAGATTATAAAAATGGTGGCAATTGGAAGGAACTGACCCTGGATGGGATAGAGTTCGTCCGCCGTTTCCTGATGCATATCCCACCCAAAAAGTTTGTCAGGATACGCTATTATGGGCTTCTCAGCAACCAAAACAAGCGTAGGCTGATCCCCATATGCAGAAACCTGATCGGATGCCGCGAGTTCCTGCGTCGTTTTAAGAAAGATGAAAAGGTACAGGCAATCCGGATACTTTATAAGAAAGATGTCACCATATGCCCATGCTGTGGTGGGGTTATGTCCTATAAACCATGTGCCAGATGGATTTCCCCAAAAAGTAGTGCCTAATCACAAAACAACTGAAAAGGCAGTACAAAATCTGGGGGTAAGGGGGAAGTATACCATGAAACGAGGAGGCGCTCAAAGATTCCTGCTGACAGACACCTCGCATAACCGGTTGACAGATGGGAATGGGAAGTATTGAATCCCCATACCGGACGCGACTTTGTTCAATTCGGAAAAACCAAAAGTGTGCTGAATAAGGGGGCAAAAAAGATTGCCCTCTTATTCAACCCACCTCCGGTTCTTTCCTTAGAAATTATGCCGATGATGGCGAACAGGGCTGCCGGGAGC
>DKVC01000113.1 GCA_002490995.1 Lachnospiraceae bacterium UBA7188 | reverse complement strand
ATTTTTAGTATGCGAAGTATGAGATATTATTTTAAGGAAAGAATGATGTTACAGTAAGAGGGGGACTTATTGGTGATTGCAGAAGAAGTTCGACCGGATATTTGCAGGTATGGATATCAACATGTTAATAGCCGGATTCGCGAAGGACAATTATCTGCATCTTCTATCGAAAAGGTTATTGACGTTATAAATGCAGCGTACAATTGGGCAATAGCCAGGGGAGAACCAGTATCAAATCCAATAGCACCTGTTAAAGCGGGATTAGACAAGAGAGTGCAGAAAATGAGGCAAAGGACAGCAGATGAAGCAGATGTGTCTGTTCTTACGGAAACGGAGGAGGAAATTTTTGTCAGGACAGCCTTATCGCTTAATACAAAAACAGGCAAGTTTCAGTATCCGGCAGGAATTTATGGAGTGCTTCTGCTTCATACTGGCATGCGATGCGGAGAAATGCTGGCTCTCAGATGGGGAGATGTTGATTTTGAACATGGGCTGCTGACAATTGACAAAAGCAGGTCGATGGCGAAAAACAGGGCGGAAGAGGAAGGGGATACCAAATATGTTATGGTGGAGGGAACCACAAAAAATGAGAAAGCCCGTATCATCGTCTTAACGGAAGATGCCTTAAAGTTGCTGAAGATTTTAAGAAGCAGAGATGCGTATTCCGATGATAATGAGTTAATTGTCAGGACGAAAAGCGGACGGGGAAATACGGCAACCAATCTTGAACATCAGATGGCGACCATATTCCGAAATGCTGGTTTAACAGAAGTGAAAGGGGGACTGCATATTTTCAGACGCACCTTTGCAACGAAAATGTATGACAGGGGAGCGAGAACCAAAGAAATAGCGGCATATATTGGAGATTTGGAGTCTACAACAGAAAAGTATTATATAGCCATAAGGAAGAAACGAATGGTTGATGGTGTTGCAAAACAAGTTGTGGAACTGCCGAAAAATGTCGCGGAGGTTAAAATGTAAGCCAGGTTGAGTATTCAGCCTGGCTCTGTTTATAGAAAGAAGGTTCGGGCAAAAAGGAGAAGGACACGTAGTTTTATTAAAAATTTAGGATATACAGGTGGTAAAAACGGATGGAAAATGATATACTGAAAAATATAGAAAAGGATGAATGATTAAGGCTATCAGAAGGAAGGTGAATCAGCATGATTCTCACAAAACAGAAGTACACAATAGATGATTTGCACAAGGATATGAGGGTTCGGGTTTCACAATTAAGAGGTATTCTGGATACTTGTATGATTCTGTTGGATACAGAATTATTGGCTGATAATGATGTAGAGGGGACATTGGTTTACTTTGGCAGTGGAAATACGGAAGAATATACAAAGTGGTTCCAACAGGAAAAAGCGATTACCCCGGTTTTCTTTGACAGTGCAGAACTGGAAGACGGGGTAGTATATGATGAATAAATATATTGCGATAGAGATGAGCCCGACCCAGGTAGGAATCGGCGGTTCCTTTATGACAACTGCTTCCTTTAAGTTGGACAATATTCAGGCACCCTTTAGCAATGTACTTGTAAAAATAGATACAGGCTGTTCCATGAGCACAATTCCATTGGCAAGATTTCAGGCGCTGAAAGGATTTTGCGATTCGCTGAAAGCTATGGATATTGAAGAGAATGTACATTATGAAATCAGCTATGGAGTTGAGACTGGAGGAGAGAAGCATAGAAAACCTGATACATATCAGGAAAAAATGCTGTGTCCTGCCATGAAATTCCAACACACTATTCAGAATTTTCAAATTGCAGGTATGCCGATAGCAAATGATGTGATATATGTCAACTATAACAGGAAAGGGAATATTCTGATAGGAATGGATATTTTGCAGTATTGGGATATACATATGGGAACCAGCAGGATAACGGGAAGGAAACTGTTTCTTGCCTGTCCTGAGGAGAGAATGTGTTTGGAATACCTCGATGCGTTGTATGAAAATTTTGGGATAAGGTAAGATAGAAAAACTGATTCTGTGTTGGCGTGTATTGATGTTATGAAAAAGACAGGAAGGCATATTAGCGAGTTGCTCTATAAGCAACTAATGGAAAAGATGGGATGAGATTGAAAACGTATGCTCTATATTTTGACTGAATAGGGTTATCTGTCAGGGATATTTCAGATTATAATAAATACAGGGAATAGAAGGAACGTCAAAGCGGCTTGTAAAAAGCTGTAGAGCGGAGATTATTATGAAAGATTTTGTTATAGACAGCATATCACTTTCCAACTATAGAAAGTTTGAGAATCATACATTTCGTCTGAATCCGGGGATGAATGTATTTATTGGAAAAAATGCCTCTGGCAAGACCACCGTACTTGAAGCGGTATCTGTTATGTTGGGGGCATACCTGGCGGCATTTAAAGAGTATGTTCCGAGCCGTTTCGTCCAAAATATTTCAGATGCGGATGTTCACAGAAAAAAACAATAAGTTTTCTAAGCAGATGGTAACTCCGCAAGGGGTGCCGCAGTTTCCGTGTTCGATTAAATGTGTGATGAAATGGGATGATAAGGAGATTCCTTTCCAAAGAATACTGGAAAAGGAAGGAAGCAGAACGAAATTTGCCGGGAAGAATCCTATGCAGCAGATAGTGAATTCCTGGGAAGAATTGATTAAGGCGGCGGATGGGTCAGATGAAAAGCTGCAGCTTCCATTGGTATTGTATCTCAGCTCGGCCCGGTTATGGAATGAAAACAGAGTGGAAGAGATGAGCAAAATGCCGAATAGAACAGACGCTTACCGCCGTTGTCTGGACAGGAAGAGAAGCAGCCAGACAGGTTTTGACTACATTAGACTTCTGTCAAATCTAGCTGTAGAAGAGAATGGGGGAAAGCCTTTTGATGCTTATGAGATTATCATGGGCGCATTGAAGGAAAGTTTGGCAGAAGAGCTGAAAGATGGGGAGCAGATCATTTATTCCTCCAGGATAGGTGAGATAGGAATTCGGCAGGAGGATGGGACGGTCATTGAATTTTCAGCATTAAGCGATGGATATCGGAATGTCATTAAAATAGTTACGGACATTGCAACGAGGATGTGTATCTTGAATCCATATCTGGGTGCGGATGTATTGCGCCTCACTCCGGGAGTGGTCATTGTTGACGAACTTGATTTGAGCCTTCACCCCACATGGCAGAGGCGGATTGTCCGCATTTTGAAGACAATATTTCCACAGGTTCAGTTTATATGCGCGACACATTCTCCTTTATCATCCAATCGTTGGAAGAGGGGGAACTGATTGCGCTGGATAGCGATATTGAGGAGCCGTATTCAGGGGAAAGCATTGAAGATATTGCCGAGAACATCATGGAGGTCTCAACAGCGAAATACAGCGAAAAGAAAGAGGCCATGTACCATGCCGCAGAAGAGTATTTCCAGGCTTTGAACGGTGGTTCTGGAAAACGAATGCATTACACAGGAAATGATTGATTCATGGTGCCCAAAAAGGGCTACCGAAACCAACCTGTCCTGCCAACGAGGCAATGCGTATTGCAGCCTTTGTTAAATATCTGCGTGCAAGAGGCCTTGCGGAAGTCCATGAGCCCGCAAGGCCTAAAAAGAACCGGTCATCGTATGTGCCGCACGCTTTCACGCATGAAGAACTGAAGAATTTTTTCAATGCGTGTGATTCAATAAGCCCCGGGCCTGGGCACAAGAGAAAATGCGATAAGTTAAAGAAGCTTACGGCTCCTGCGACTTTCAGGGCACTGTACAGCACGGGGATACGGACAAACGAGGCAAGGCTCCTTGCAGGGCGACGTCGATCTGGATGAGGGCATCATCAGCATCAGGCAGACGAAAGGCGAACAGCAGCGGTATGTGGCCATCCATCCAACGATTGCCCCTATCCTGAGGCAGTATGACGTGAAGGTGGAGGGTATTATATCCGGAGCGGGAATATTTCTTCCCATCGCCGAGGGGAGGACATGAAAGGTCAGCGGCGTCTCCAAAGCTACCGTCAAACAGCTGTGTGAAGTCCATCCAGGAGACACCCTGCCTGCAGTACTTCCTGGGCTTCCCGCGCTACGAGGACAAGCCGCCGTTCGACCCGAGCATGATGGTGCATTTCAGGGAACGCCCTGACCTGGATGCGATGGGGACCATCACGGACCTGGTTATTGAGTTTGAAAAAAGCGGCAGCCGCCGGAAAGCAGGCGGGGACGGGTAAGGGGCAGCCCTATGTGCCGGACGCAAAGGCCCTGGGGGCTTCCATGGCGACAATGATTCTCCCAATTCAGGGAAATTTTCATGCCACAATCGTGCCACATAATAGTGAGAAAGAGGTGGGAATGGCAAAAAAAGAGGACAGACAGCAACTTGTCTATCCTCTTGAAAAGCCTTATTTTATGCGGTTTTCCAATTAACCAAAGTACCTCTTTAATAACCCTTCAAAAGCTTTTCCGTGTCTTGCCTCATCCCTTGCCATCTCATGTACGGTATCATGAATCGCATCCAGGTTAGCAGCCTTAGCTCTCTTAGCCAAGTCGAACTTACCAGCAGTAGCGCCGTTCTCGGCATCAACTCTCATCTCCAGGTTCTTCTTGGTGGAGTCGGTAACAACTTCACCCAGCAGCTCTGCGAATTTTGCGGCATGCTCAGCCTCTTCGTAAGCAGCCTTCTCCCAGTACAGGCCGATTTCAGGATAGCCTTCTCTGTGGGCAACTCTTGCCATAGCCAGGTACATACCTACTTCAGAGCACTCGCCCTCGAAGTTGGCGCGCAGATCCTTGATGATATCCTCGGGAACGCCCTGAGCAACGCCTACAACATGCTCTGCAGCCCAGGTCTTCTCGCCGGCCTGAACAGTGAACTTCTCAGCAGGTGCGTGGCAGATGGGGCATTCAGCCGGGGGGTTGTCCCCTTCATGAACATAACCGCATACTTGACATACATACTTCATAATACAAATCTCCTTTTTTTATTAAAATTTTTTGGAATACCGAATCAGGAATGCTCATGGAATCTGGTGCAGTGCTGACAGGTGCCGTAAAAATAAGTCATGTGCCCCTCGATCCGTCCGTCAAAGTTGGCGGCGGCCGTCGAAGTGATGGATTCGATACTGTCCATTTCCAGGTCAATCACGCTGCCGCATTCCGTACAGACGAAATGGTAATGAGGAGAAGTATCGGCATCAAAATGATCTGTGCCGTCTCCAACATTCAGCCGGTTGATTTCACCGTCTTCGGACAGGAGCGTTAAGTTACGGTACACGGTACCCAGACTGATATTCGGATTCTCATTGCGGACATTCTGGTAAATCACATCTGCAGTGGGGTGATCCTTTCTGGTCATCAGGAATTCTTTAATCAACTCCCGCTGCCTGCTGTACTTGCGTGCAGTCATCTGGCACTCCTTTAAAAATAGTAATGATTACTGTTTTTATTATATAGATTTTTAACGGCTTGTCAACAGAAAACAGAGATTTTTACAGAGTTTATATATTATTTATTTTCTGTTAGACGGGACGTACTGCGTCGCTTGCAAACCTGTAAGTACATTCCAAAGTGTCAAATTGAGACTTTGGAACTTTCGGATTGACACTTTGGAACTTATATTCTTCAAGCTTAAATTGCCGGTTCTTATCTGAACATGGCTGCACTTCTTTTTCTGCCTGAGAATTGTTCGGCTGTGGCATATGTATCTGCCTGGGAATTGTTCGTCTGCGGCATATGTATCAGCCCGGTTCTTTGACCACCCGTCCCAACCGTGCCGCCAGCCCGGTCAGAATCTCATGGGTAATCGTGCCGCAGGTTTCCGCAAGCTGCGCCGCAGTAATTTCCTCTTCTCCGGAACGGCCGATAATGACAGCAGTGTCGCCTCGTTTGACGTTCGGAATTCTGCTGACATCCACGATGCACTGATCCATGCAGATTCTTCCGATAATGGGAGCCCGTCGCCCGTTGATTAGGACATAGCCTCTCCCGTTGGACAGCTCTCTGGGCAGTCCGTCCGCGTAGCCGATGGCTATGGCGGCAATCTGCATATCCAGGGCAGCCGTATAGGTAATCCCATAGCTTACGGATTCTCCTGCATGCAGGGGGCGGATGGAAGTAATTCTTGCTTTCAGGGACAGGACAGGCTTCAGGGACTGCTTCCACACATTCTGGTCGGCCGTTGTGCTCAGCACGCCGTAAAGCGCGATGCCGGGGCGGACAAAATCCGCGGCGAGCCTGTCAGGATCCAGACCGGCCCGGCTGCCTGCAGGACGTTTCTTCTGCCAGTCGGGGTCTCTCCTGTCAGGCAGCAGGTTCAGGATACCATAGCTTGCCAGAATATGCAGCGCCGGGCAGGGATACCCGTCCTCTTTCAGGATTTCGATTACCTGGTAAAACGCTCTCAGCTGGCTGGTGGTGAAGGCTCTGTGCTGAGGATGCGGCGAGTCGCTGACACATAAATGCGTAAAGAGTCCGTCCACTACCAGATTTTCCATCTGATAAACGGCGGCAATCGCTTCCAGGTCTTCACAGCGTATACCGATGCGGTGCATTCCAGTGTCGATGCCGATATGGACATGCAGCTTTTCGCCGTACCGGTTCAGCTCTTTGGCGTAAGGATAGTCTACCACGGTCTGAGTCAGCCGGTAGCGGCGCAGCAGCGGAAAATCTTCCGGGGAGGTGTAGCCCAGGATGAGGATTTTCCCCTTTATTCCTGCGTTTCTCAGCTCAATACCTTCCGAGATACAGGCAACGCTGTAGGCATCCACGCCCATACCGTCCAGGAGCCGGGCGATTGGAACCAGCCCATGCCCGTAGGCATCCGCCTTTACGGCAGGCATCAGGCGGCAATGCTGCGGGATGCGTGCGCGGAAAAGCTCCACATTCTGCCTCAGGGCCTCTGCATCCAGTTCGATCCAGGCACGGGAGCAGGCGCTTGCGGAAGGCAGCGAAGTTTCTTTTTCCGGCATATTTTCCACATAATTTTCCATAAAAGTGTCATCTTTTTCCGGGAGATGCATATCGGTTTCCGGTTCAGGAGAGCCGGGCTTAAGTGCGGCAGCCTGTTTGCCGGGCGTTTTGGAGCCGGACATGATTTTAATAATATAATCATCCGCGTCGATTTCCTGCCGTCCATTTGCGGAATCGACGGCATCCCGTTCCCGCAGGGAGACGAATTCTCTTGTCTCGGCAAACATATCCGCACCGTCCAGAATCCGGTTGGCATAGCGCTCACTTTCCTCCGGCTGGGCATTGTCCGTATCGGAAGCATATTGGCAGCGCGCCGAGGCAACTGTTTTTGAACGGACTTTCGGCATATCCTGCAATTCTTTTGTATTCCAAAGAGAAACGTCGTCCGGTTCTTCTGCCTCGCGGGCGGCATCTGCGGATTCATTCATCCGGGCATCTGCTTCTTCCGCAGGAATGCCGGGAGAATCCTCCGACGATTCTTCCGTGTGGGAATCCTCCGTCCCATCGGGAGACCAGGATTCGCCCTGGAACTCTTCCGATTCATCGGGAGACCAGGATCCGCCCTGGAGCTCTTTTGATTCATCGGGAGACCAGGATCTGCTCTGGAATTCTTCCGATTCATCGGGAGACCAGGATCCGCCCTGGAACTCTTCCGATTCGTTGGAAGACCAGAGTTCATCGGCCTCATTCTCTTCCGTATATCCGTCCCGGGAATCCTGCGCTTCCCGGTCCCGGCTTTCGTAATCATTCTGATATTCGTCCGCCTGCATATCCGAAACCTCCTGATATTCTCTATCATATTCATCTGCATCATAAGGCAGCTCTTCCTCCGGCTGAAGGGCTTTCCGGGCAGTCCTGTTTCCGGCAATGCGGGAGAGCAGATGGGGCTGCTTTGCTTTTCCGGAGACATAACTTATGAAAAATCCGGCAGCCGCCGACAACAGGGCAACCGCAATATAATGTATGAGACTGTTATCCACCAGAATGCCTGTCATCTGTAACGGTTTGGCAATTCCCCTTACTGCCACGATAACTGCCGGATGCAGAATATAAATCCAGGAAGCCGCGGTGCGGAATTCCTTTTTGGATGGCGTCTGCGGGTACAGCAGGCATTTGTACAGGAAAAACATGACAGGAATCAGTGCAAAATACATGCTGTCATGGCGCTGGAGTTCGAAATGCCGCAATGTAAACGCTTCCCCCGTCATTGCGGCAAAAGAAACCGCCAGTCCCCCCAGACAGAAGGCCGGGGAGCCGGAAAGCCCCGATTTCCCGTTCCCTTCTGCTCCTGCAGCCATCCACATGCCCATCACAAGAAAAACAGGTGCCATGAACAGTCCGTTGCGGGTGTAGGAGAAAACCTGAAAAAGAGCTTCATATGCGGTTTCAAGAGCGGGAACCTTCTGCGCCAGCCCATAGTAGCTGTCTCCGAACAATCCGATGATATACAAAACAGCGGACACAACCGTCATGCCGCGCAGGCCCAAAAAGCGGCTCATCAGCTCTACCAGGAAAATTCCCAGGATGCAGGCGGGGAAATACCATAGATGATAAAACGTCCCGTCGAATATAACCATACGCAGAGCCGAACCTACTGTCATTTCCGTATAATGCCCTGCATAAATCCCCACAGGCAGATACAGAAGGATACAGAAAACGTAGAGCAGCATGGTTTTCTGGAGAAATTTATGAAGCCTTGCCGTGGTCCTGACGGAAGGGTTCAGGAAACCTGCCGCCACAAACTGCCCGGTCACCATCAGAAAAAACGGTACGGCAATCCGGGCCAGGACTCTGGTAAGGAAAAAATCAGCGCCCTCACTTATGGAGGTGAGGGGCGAGGTATGGATTGCAATTACAAGCAGGGCGGCACAAAAACGAAAGATATCAAGTCCGCCGTAATTTCGCCTGTTATTCATCGGCATCCCTCCATGTGGTTAAAATAAATCCGTCTGTCTTATGAAATCAATATATTCTTCCAGAACCAGTCCTTCCCGGGCCATGATTTCCGCATGGGGGATTCCCACATAGCGAAAATGCCAGGGTTCATGGGCAATTCCGGTAATTTTCTCTTTTCCGGCAGGATAGCGGAGGATAAAACCATGCCCCGCAGCTTTTTCCCGGAAAATCCGGCAGATGCCGGAATCCGGAAAGGCGGGGCAGATAAAGTCCAGCGGTTCCTGGCGCAGCCCCAGGTCAATGGCGAGCCCGGTCTGGTGTTCGCTGTGGCCTGGAACGGCTACGTATTTTCGGGTAAATGCAATTCCGTTTTCTTCCAGCGAATCATCCCATATTTTCTGCTGTTCTTCCCGGGAGCGCCAGCCGCTGACAGGGACAATGGATGTCCATCCGTCAATTTCACGCATCAGACGGTTCAGGGCATCGGCGGCGTGGGAACACATTAATATGGAAGGTGCGGACGGATGAACCGGAACCAGGGGAGAAGTCACTTCGGAGACAATGCCGTGCATTGCGTTTACCAAAATCAGATCTCCGCTGTAAATGTCGTCTTTTGATGTTTTCGTCACACTCATTGTCTGTCCGTCTCTTTTCAGCGTTCCTCCAGAGCCAGTTCCAGTATTCTGTCCAGAACTTCCCGGAACGTATATCCGGCAGCCTTCATCATACCGGGATAACGGCTGTGCTCGGTGAAGCCGGGAATGGTATTGGCTTCATTGAATACAACCTCTCCGGCAGGGGTGAGGAACATGTCCACCCGGGCGAATCCGCGGCAGCCCAAAGCCTTATAGATGGTCTTTGCAGTCTGCTTGATTTCGTCCGCTTTTGCGCTGTCAATCCTGGCGGGCACATGGATGGCGGAGGTTTTCAGGGTATACTTTTCCGTGAAGTCGAAGAAACCGCCGGAAAGCTCGATTTCGTCTACCTCGCCCGTGATGGGTTCCGCGTTGCCAAGCACGGCACAGCCCACTTCGAAGCCGTCGATATTTTCCTCCAGAAGCACCTGGCTGTCATACCGGAAGGCAAGGGAGATGGCTTCCTGCAGATGCTCCTGTCCGGAGACCTTGGTGACACCGTAGGAAGAGCCTGCTTTTACCGGCTTCACATAAACGGGGTAGCTCAGCTCTTCCGCGAAAGCCTTTGCGTGGGTAAGGTCGGTGCCCTTTTCCAGAACCAGGTGCTTCGGAACGCGGATGCCCTCCAGGCTCACCAGTCTGTGGGCTCTGTCCTTGTCCATGCCCAAAGCGGAAGCCAGAGTGCCGCATCCTGCGATGGGGATGCCGATGAGCTCCAGCAGTCCCTGAAGGGTGCCGTCCTCGCCGTTGCCGCCGTGGAGTACTGGGAAGGCAATGTCAATGGGAATCCGGCTGATGCCGTCCTCTTTCAGCAAAAGCAGTGTGTTCTCGCCCCGATTGGGAGAAAATACGGCCGGAGTGCAGTCCTGGGGATTGCACCAGCTGTCATTCATCAGCTTGTCCACCGGTCCGGCATAATGATACCAGGCGCCCTTCTGTGTAATGCCGATCAGGACCGGATTGTACTTTTCGCTGTCGAGATTCAGGATGACGCCTGAAGCGGAGGACAGGGATACGCTATATTCGGGAGAACAGCCTCCAAAAAATACTGCAACATTTAATTTTTTCATGGTAAAATCCTTTCTTCGCTCATAAAAAACCTGCCCCTTTATCCTACAACTAAAGGGAGGAAAAGTAAATAGCCGGAAGGTTAATTTTTCCTTAAGGAAAGTTTGGAACGATGTTTTTTAGAGTTTTTTAATGATATTTTTTCGTTATTTTACACATTCAGGAGGCGGATATGTTATAATTGCTTTATTCGCTGCTACAACAGAGTGAAGTATTTTATACTCACGGTTAAAAACATTTGCCAGCCTACAGGTATAACGGGTGAACGCTGGTGTAATGGGGGGCAAAAGGACGGCAAATGAATGCGCTCACGAGTATAGCTGGTAAGCAGGCAGGAAAGGAGTGGGGCCATGAAATTCAGAACAAGACTGCGTGTCACTTTTGTGACGATCATTGCCCTGCCGCTGGTGCTGACAGCGCTGGCGTTCTGCGGGATAGGGCTGTATCTGATGAACATCCAGGACGGATTTCCCGTGGAGGAGCTGGATTATACGGCTATGACGGAGAACATGCGGGAGGTGGTGGACGCCACTGACGGGGTGTTCCTGAATCTGAAGCGGCAGATTGCCGAGGATCCGTCCAGGCTGGCTGACAGGAAATATCTGGAGATGCTGAATTCCCAGATTGTCAGGAAGACCACATATATCATTGTGCGTAAAGAGGATGAGATGTACTATGCCGGGAACCAGGAGGCTGCAGAGCTTATATTTCCAAGGCTTCCTGCCTACGGGGAACAGGACGGCTCGGAAGATGCCGGAATCTACTTTGACGACATGGATAAATTCGTGAAAAAGGCGGATTTCCTTTTTCCGGACGGCGACAGAGGGAGCGCTTTTGTGGTTACAAAGGTGAATTCCCTGATTTCCAGAAAGCTCCTGGTGGATATGTTTGTGGCGATATTCCTGATTCTGATTTTCACGGGGCTGATGCTGACCAGGTGGATTCATAAGGGCGTGTTTGACCCGGTAAATGAGCTGAATGTGGCCATGCGTAAGATTAAAGAAGGCAATTTCGATTATGTCCTGCAGACGGATGCCAGGGGGGAAATCGGCGATCTGTACCGCAATTACGAGGATATGCGGCTTCGGCTGAAGGAGAATGCGGAGGAGAACCGGGAGAGCGAGAAGCAGAACAGGGAGCTGGTCAGCAATATATCTCACGATCTGAAGACACCCATTACGGCCATCAAGGGTTATGTGGAAGGCATCATGGACGGTGTGGCCGATACCCCGGAGAAAATGGATAAATATATCAAGACCATATACAACAAGGCCAACGATATGGAACGCCTGATCAATGAGCTGACCTATTACTCCGGCATTGACAACAACAGAATACCGTATAATTTCCACCGGATTAATGTGTCAGACTATTTTGGGGACTGTATCGAGGAGGTGGGGCTGGATCTGGAGCAGAAAAACATCCAGCTGAATTACGCCAATCTGGCAGGAGCCGACACGATTGTCATTGCCGATCCGGAACAGATGAAGAAGGTAATTAATAATATTATCAGCAACAGTGTAAAATATATGGATAAACCCCACGGCGTCATTGATATCCGGATTCTGGACGAGACGGAATCCATACGCATTGAGATAGAGGATAACGGCAAAGGAATTGCCCAGAAGGATCTGCCCAAAATATTTGAACGTTTTTACCGAACGGATGCATCCCGCAACTCCGCCCAGGGCGGCAGCGGAATCGGGCTTTCCATTGTGAAGAAAATTATCGAGGACCACGGCGGCTATATCTGGGCCACCAGCAAAGAGGGTGAGGGCACCTGTATGCATTTCGTATTGAGAAAGTATATTGAACTTCAGGAAGAGGGATAAAAGACGGTATGGAAGATAACAGGGTGAAGAAAGGCAGGGTAAGGAAATGAGCAGAATCTTGATTATTGAGGATGAAGTGGCAATCGCCGATCTGGAGAAGGATTATCTGGAACTGAGTGATTTTCAGGTGGATATCTGTAATGCCGGGGACGAGGGGCTGACTATGGCGTTGAACGGAGATTATAATCTGGTCATTCTGGATCTGATGCTGCCGGGCATGGACGGCTTTGAAGTATGCCGAAAAATCAGGGAAGAGAAAAATATCCCAATTTTGATGGTTTCGGCGAAGAAGGATGATATCGACAAAATCCGCGGGCTTGGCCTGGGAGCGGACGACTATATGACGAAGCCCTTCAGCCCCAGTGAGCTGGTTGCCAGGGTGAAGGCGCATATGGCAAGGTATGAGCGCCTGGTGGGTACGAACCAGAAGCCCCAGAACGACATTGTGGAAATCCGGGGCATCCGCATTGATAAGACGGCACGCCGTGTCTATATAAACGGAGAAGAGAGAACGTTTACCACCAAGGAATTTGACCTGCTCACCTTCCTGGCGGAGAATCCAAATCATGTATACACCAAGGAAGAACTGTTCCGTGAAATCTGGGATATGGATTCTATCGGCGATATCGCTACGGTGACGGTGCATATCAAGAAGATTCGGGAGAAGATAGAGAAGGATACGGCGAAGCCCCAGTATATTGAGACAATATGGGGGGTTGGGTATCGGTTTAAGGTGTAAATAATGCAGGTCCTTTTTCATAATAAATGTATTCTATTGTGAGGCAATGGCTTCCGGGTATGGAATTTCATTTTTTTCTGTGATAAGATAAAGCCGTATTTGATCACGGAAAAGGAGGAAATTCTTATGCTGGAAGCTGTTTTTAACCCTGAAAATGCGGTGTTTTGCCTGATTAACAGGATACTTGACTTAATATTGCTCAGTCTCATCTGGGCGTTATGCTGTATTCCGGTATTGACGATTGGGGCAGCCAGCTCGGCGCTGTATCATGCGGTGGTGAAGGCTGTTCGTTATCAGCGAAGTTATCCTCTCCGGGAGTTCTGGAAAAGCTTTCGGCTAAATCTGAAGAAGGGGATTCTGATACAGATTATCTGGATGGTTCCTGCAGCGCTGATGCTTGCAGGAGATGCACCGCTGTTCTTTGTGCTGCTGGCGGGGGGAGAGGTACAGGATAAAGTGTTTCTGGTATTTTCGGTTCTGAAACTTTTGATTCTGGTGGGGATGCTCTGCTGGATATATCCATTGCTGTCACGGTTTGAGGAAAGCGTGCTGAGGCTGGCGGAGGCAGCTCTGTATCTGATATTGAGATATTTTCCGATTACACTGCTTTCGGTTTTTCTGCTTCTGGGAGCTGCCCTTCTGCTGGCCTGGGAGCCGCTGCTTGTGGCCGTCATCCCCGGGCCGGCGGCACTGCTGCTCTCCATTCTTCTGGAGCCGCCCCTGAGAAAGATGGTTCGTTATGAAGAAATGCCGGGAGAGGACTCGGATGCCTGGTACATGGGAAAACGCTGATCCTTCCTTATTTACCATAACAGATAAAAGGAAAACGGAGCGTAAAAGTTGAGCCTTTTCCCGGAGTGCTGTCAATGGAGAGGGAGAAATCCTCGCCATACAGCAGATGCATCCTGGCCACGGTATTTTTCAGTCCGATACTCCCTTTCACGGAGGAGATATTGGTCAGTGCAGAGCGAAGGTGTTCCAGCGTTTCGGTAGACATGCCTGCGCCATTGTCTGATACCCTGACGACACACAATGCATCTTCCCGACAGCAGGAAAGGCTCAGGGTACTGTGCTCGTCCATGCTTTCTGCCAGACCGTGGAAAATGGCGTTTTCGATAACCGGCTGTATGAACAGCTTTGGTACTCGTGCATTCAGTGTTTCCTGACGGATATCATATATGACATTCAGATTATTTCCGTAACGCTCCTGCAGGATAGACACATACATTTTGGTAAAATTCAGTTCCGTTTCCAGAGACACCAGGTCTGTGGATTCGATGGCATAGCGCAGAAGCCGGCTTAGAGTAAGGGTGATTCTGGGAATCTTATGATCATATCCCAGCGCCTCGCTTTCCTGTATATGGATTGTATTCAGGGTATTGAACAGAAAATGAGGATTGATCTGGGACTGCAGTGCCAGCAGCCTGGTCTCGTTGAGGAGATTGAGCCTGGCAGTCAGCTCGTCCGACAGCATCTGATTCTGTTGGATGTAGCTGGTAATCTGGTCGGCAATATAGCAGATTTCTTTGTCGTTATAAAGTTCCCGGGACAGGGTGTCCTGGGGATTTTTTAACAGTGCAAGGAGGTTACGGATAGGCTTTACCGAACGCATGCCGAACAGGAAAGCGATCAGCAGAATCGCGCAGAACAGAGCGAAAAACAGTGCGGAGAACATTGCTCTGTTGGCGGAAAGCATGGAAGTATATTCCTGAAGATGCGTAATGGTAATATAACTCCAGGCATAATCTTCGGAATGCACCTGTGCATAGGTAAAAGGGTTTGTGCCGTCGTCTATAAGTGTGGAAAAGGTATTCGCATTTGAGGAAAACGCGGAGAGCTCGGGGATGGTTTCCAGGGGTTCCACAATTTCCCGCTGATGATGGCGGAACAGTATATTGCCATCATCTGATACAAGGAAGATTTCCTGATAGGGATCACTCCTGACTTCCGTCAGGTGTGAGAGATTTCCCAGATTCAGATTGATGACAATGGCAGCATCATGGCCGTTTATCAACAACTGTTTCATGATACAGAGCACATAGGGATAGGCATCGTTTTTTGCCCGGAAGAAAAAGGTAAAATCTTCCGGCGCATCGCTGAAATGGGCTTTCCAGTTCATATCGCTGAAGTAGGAGAGGCTGGTCCGTTCGTTTGCAGTGAGGATAGTGTCCGATGCCCCGGAGTACAGATAGATGGAGTCGATGGAAGAATATCCGTTGACATATGCCCTCAGGTTTTCCTGTACTCTTCCGTAGAATTCATCATAAATCAGCCCGGGTTCGGGATAGGCGAAAAATGCCTGTACCATTTTATTGGTGGCCAGGGTGGCAGCAATGTACCGCATATCCATCAGATGATTATCAATGGCCTGGGCGGTCACCTCCAGACGGTAGCGGCTGGAAGCGGTAAATTCGTTTTTCAGTATATTGGCAGATTGCCTGTAGATAAACAGTGCAAAGCAAAGGAACATGAAAGTCATGCTCCCCATAATGAACAGAAAATTCTGTATGAACAGCCGGCTTGCCGTCAGCTGCTTTAAAAAAGCTGTCAGATGGCACCGGGACGGTTTATTCTTCTGTATCTTCATGCTCATCCTCCATCCGCAGGATCTGTCTTCGATATTCCGTGGGATTATAACCGGTATAGAGACGGAAATTGATGAAAAAACGGTTGCGGCTCTGGTATCCGACCTTTCGGGCAATTTCTCCTACTTTCATGCGTGTTCCCAACAATTCCACAGCCTTCTGCATTCTTACGGTAGTGAGATAATCGATAAAGCTCAGGCCGGTTTTCTGCTTGAAGAAACGGCTGAAATAAGCAGAGGAAAGGAAAACGGCATCCGCCACGTCCTCTCTTGTCAGATCGTCCTGAAAATGCGCCTGGATATAGGACATGGCTTTCTGAATTACGATATCGTCATCTCTGCCTGCATTTTCCGGCCGGATATTGCGCCTGGTGACATCCAGAGGCGCGGAAGGAGCCGACAGCGTCTCCAGGTTTTCAAAGGAAGGCTGGATTTGCAGATTACAGTCGAAATGCAGCAGGTGAAAGAGTGCGCTGCTCAGTTCTTCCGGATTGAATGCGGGAAGCTCCTGCGTTGACAACACTATGAAATAATAGCGCATTCCGCTTCGGAACAAATGGTAGACGCTATAGCCCGGAAGGAGCATGCGCAGTCCGTTCAGAAGGGAGACTGCCAGCTTTTCACGGCCGTATTTCCACTGGGTCAGTGTATCGTTTTTCTCCAGTGTGAGCGTGGTAAGGCAGCCTTTATAATCGGATATCACCCCTTCCAGGGAGAGCTGTTCGAACCGCCTGGCAGCTTCTTTCGTATCATTTAACATTCCGCTGATCAAATCGATAAAAAACAGCTGAATTTCTTCCTCATTTACATCTGTTTCCAGCTTCAGGGAATCCAGGTGCTTCTGCGCGTCGTTCAGGTTCCGGGAAAGCTCTTCAAAATCCAGAGGTTTCAGAAGATAATTCACAACGCCGTACCGCATGGCCTTTTGGGCATATTCAAATTCACTGTAGCCGCTTATGATAATGGTAAGGACACCCGGATGGTTTTCATAGATATGCCGGGCCAGTTCCAGACCGTCCATACGGGGCATACGGATGTCCGTGATAACTACACTCACCGGATTTTCACGCATAAACCGCAGCGCGTCCGCCCCATTTGAAAAAATGCCGCTTACCTGGAACTGCGGATGCTTTTTCTGAATATATCCGCTGACGGCGATTCTTGTAATCTCCTCGTCGTCTATGATAATTAATGGATACATATATACACCTCCTGATTAAGCCGCTGTGCGACGGCACTTATACGGAATCCCCCTTTATCTGTCCATTTTCAGTATTAATTTTTGCCAGATTATCTGATATTTATCAGCTGTGCGCTGAAAGCTGGTCTGCGGATTTGGCAGATATCTGCTGATTGGAAGTTTACCATACCTGCGGCGTGCTTTCAACCTGCCTGGTTACAAAGCGTTACGAAAAGCACAAAAGGGTACCGAAGGCTTTTTTTACGATACGAAAGAGAGCGGTAAGTAACAAAACGTCACTGGAAGAAAATGCTCCAAAGGGCTTATAATATCAGCATAAAAGGCGAGCGGGAATAAGGAGAGAGACAGATGAAAACCAGGATAAAACAAAAAAGGACAGCCTCCAGCGAAGTGGCGCGCAGAGAGAATTTCCATCTGAACCTGATGGTTCTTCCGGGGATACTGCTGTTCCTGGTCTTTAATTACCTTCCGATGGCAGGTATCATTATCGCATTTAAAGATTACAATCCCAACCTGGGGATTCTGGACAGCCCATGGTGCGGCCTGAAGAACTTTACTTTTTTCTTTACTTCCCAGGATGCGGCAAGAGTCATTGGAAACACGGTTCTGTACAGCATCACATTCCTGATTGTGGATTTGGCAGCCGGCGTGGGGCTGGCACTGATGTTCTACAACCTGAGATCCAGGAAGGCATTAAAATTTTACAATACAGTGGTGATCCTGCCCAGGTTCATGTCGGCGGTTATCGTGGCATTCATTGTATTTATCATTTTAAATCCTTCTTACGGAATTGCAAACCAGCTCATCAGGGCACTGGGAGGAAGCCCCGTTCAATGGTATATGAAGCCGGGTTACTGGCCGGTAATTCTGACAGTCACCCATGTATGGCAGACTGTGGGCATGAACAGCATCATCTATTATGCGTCGCTGATGGGAATGGATGAGTCCCTGCTGGAAGCGGCGGCGCTGGACGGCGCCAACAAGTGGCAGCAGACCTGGCATGTGGTCATACCTCACCTGGTTCCGGTGATGGTGATTACGACCATTCTGGCCATCGGGCATCTGTTTTCGGGAGACTTCGGTCTGTTTTACCAGGTTCCCAAGGATGTGGGGCTGTTGTATTCCACCACGGACATTATCAATACATATACATTCCGGGCGCTGCAGAACGGAGCATTGGAGAAATCCACAGCGGTGGGTCTGTTCCAGTCCGTCACAGGCCTGCTGCTGGTGACAGGAACCAATGCCCTGGTCCGGAAAATCAGCCCCGACAACAGTTTATTCTGAGAAGTCCCGCAGGCGGGCAAAGGAGATTCGGCATGAGAAGAAAGAAAAAAATCCCCACCGGACAAATTGTACTACATATTTTATTCCTGCTTATGGTGGTTATGTATATTGTCCCGTTTCTGATGGTGCTGTCCATTTCGTTTACGGACGAGGTGTCTCTGGTACGGGACGGGTACCACCTGATTCCCAGGCAGTTCTCACTGAGCGCCTACAGGATGGTATTCAGCGATCCTACCCAGATCCTGAATTCCTACCGCACCACCATTATTTTCACGGCAGCGTCTACTTTCCTGGCAGTGCTTGTGATGGGGGTCATGGCATATCCGCTGTCCAGGCCCAATTACCGATTTAACAGACCGGTATCCTTTTTTGTACTGTTTACCATGCTGTTCAGCGGAGGCATGGTGCCTTCCTACCTGCTGATTGTAAAGTATCTCCACCTGAACAATACCATGTGGGTCTATATCCTGCCGGGCCTGGTATCGGCATATAACCTGATTATTATCAGGACCAACTACAAGAGCCTGCCGGTGGAGCTGATAGAGGCCGCGAAAATTGACGGCGCGGGAGAGCTTTATATCTGTTTCAAAATCGTGATGCCGCTGTGCAAACCGGTGCTGGCCAGTATAGGTTTCCTGTTCCTGGTCAATAAATGGAATGACTGGAATACAGCGCTTCTGTATATCACGAAACCGGAGCTGTATTCCCTGCAGTATCTGCTGCAGAAGATTTTGAAGGAAGCGGAATATCTGAAACAGCTGGCAGAGACGGGACAGCTGATGGGAGGAGAGGTCTTCCCCTCGGAAAGCTTCCGATACGCCATGGCAATGGTAGCTGCGGGTCCCGTGTTGTGTATCTTCCCGTTTTTCCAGAAATATTTTTCCAAGGGAATGACACTGGGAGGTGTAAAGGGTTAAACAGGCTTGACAAAGGGGAATGCTCATTACTGTATATAAATGATTCAATGAAAGAAGGAGAAGCGTTATGAAAAAAGTAAAACAGTTGGCAGCACTTGGTTTATCTGTGGCAATGATTGCAGGGCTTTGCGCCTGCGGCGACACCGGAGGACAGGAAGGGAGCAGCGTGCAGGACAGCGCGGTCCAGGATTCCGCTCAATCCTCCGCACAGGAATCTTCCACGGCGGAATCCTCCGCTCAGGAATCCGCGTCAAATGAGAATCAGGAGAGCGGAGAACCTGTGGTCCTGGAATGGTGGTATCGGGGCAACGGCGTCCAGAAGGATACAGAGCTGGTAGAAGATGCCTTCAATGAATTGCTGAAAACCTATCCGGAAATGGAAAATGTAACGGTTCATTTCAACTGCTATACCGGAGGAGAGTACAAGAATTCCGTAATCCTGGCTCAGTCTGCCAACCAGCAGATTGATATCCTCAACACGGTTGGGCTTGATTTCGCGGAAGAGGTGGGGAAAGGCTCTTTCCTGGCCCTGGACGATTATCTGGCGTCCAATGCCGCGCTGAAGGCGGAGCTTCCGGACTGGCTGTGGGAGCTGGGCAGTATCGACGGGCATACTTATATCGTACCGAATTACCAGAGGGCGGCCAATATGATGTATTTCATAACGCCTAAGGACTATATGGATAAATACGGTGATATAGATGCCATGAGAGAAGTATTTCAGAGCAGGGACCGGGATGTGGAGACTGTGGCGGCTACATTGGAAGCCTACTGTGCTGCCGTGCAGGCGGGTGAAGGCATACAGAAATACATGCCTTCTCTCGGAACATCTTACTCTACCCAGTATGGCTTTATGGACAGATATGATACCATATACGGCAAATTCATTAAGTCCAGGAGTAGCGATAAAGTAGAGAATATCTACATGACAGAGGATATCTTAAAGGCATATGAGATATCTGCCGAGTGGTACAAAAAGGGATATGTGCATCCCGACATTCTGACTGTCAGCGCCAAGGACTTTGAGGGCGCCAACATGATGAATGAGATTTCTTATATTTACTGCATGAACAATCAGGCGGGAGATGAGGAATCCGTATCAAAATACTACAGCGAAACCTATGGATTTGAAGTATACGCAATCCCCATTTTCACCAATTACTACATCACCAATACCTGGGCGGCAGGCGGCAACGGTATCACGGCCAAGTGTGCGAATCCGGATAAGGCAATGCGTCTCATAGAGCTGATGACCACCGAAGAGGGAACAGAGCTTTATAATCTGGTGGTTTACGGCATTGAGGGTACACACTATGAGAAACTGGATGACACCCATATTAAGACACTGGAATATGACGGTACGCAGGGAGGCGTAGACGCATCCTATGCGGCAATGAAATGGATTATGGGCAACACCTTCCATGCATATCTGAATCAGGGCTGCAAGGATGGAGATAACGAGCTGGCGCTGGAAATCAATAATGCTTCGGACAACGAGGTTTCCGATCTGATGGGATTCTCCGCAGACGTGTCGGATATTGCCACTCAGCTGGAGCAGACCCAGGCGGTGACAGATGAGTATCGCATGGCTCTGGAGAGCGGCGCCATGGGAGACGACTGGAAGAGCTATTATGATGATTATGAGGGAAAAATGAATAACGCAGGCTTGCAGGATATTCTTACCGCTCTGCAAGGGCAGGTAGACGCCTTCAAGGCAAAGTAGATTAAACTGGAAGGGGCTGCCTCGCGCAGTCCCTTTTCGACTATACGGAGAAGTATGCAGGTTCAGTGACAGATGCAGGGCGGAATATCCCGGGTGTGTCAGGAGGAGGAGAGATGGTTCGACAGGAAATGATTGACAGGCTGCTTGGAGAGACAGCCAGGGCATATGACGAAGCAGAAGCCATGGTGGTAAGGGATTACAGGCATTGGGTGGGCGGATACCATACCAGACGCACCGGCAGGACGCATGTCGTCAGGGACACTGCAGATTATGCGGCAGGCATCCTGATGCTGGGACAGGAAAAAGACTACGACACGGCAATAAAAGCGCTGTATCGTATATGCGGTCTGCAGGATGTGAGAGAGGGAAGCAGGACCTTTGGGCTCTGGCCCTATTATCTGGAGGAGGACCTGGAGCACATGCTGGCGCCGGATTATAACTGGTCCGATTTTATCGGCAAGGATTTGATCGGCGTATGCCTCCTGTGCCGGGAGCGGCTGCCCGGGGAGCTGTATTCCCTGCTTCTTACGACTGTCCGCAATGCCATGGAATGCAGTATCCGGCGCAATGTAGGAGAAGATTACACGAATATGAGCATTATGGGCTGTATGACAATCACGGCAGCCGGGGAGCTTCTGGAGGATGAGCGGCTTCTGGAGACCGGCAGGAGACGTCTGGAGAGGCTGTATGAGTATACCCGGTTTAACGGGGCATTCAGCGAGTATAACAGTTCGGCTTATGTTCTGGTGGCAATCAACGAAATCATGAGAATGCTGGCTTTTTTCAGGGATGAGAGATGCCGCGGTATTGCAGGGGAGCTGAACCGATATGCCTGGGAAATGCTGGCTGTCCATTACAATGCCTCTATCGGCCAGCTGACGCCTCCTCAGGCAAGGGCATACCGGGATGTGGACAATGGCTCCCTTGCCTGGACAATCTGGCAGGGGACCGGAGGAAAATACGGGAAGCTACCGGATGAAGAAGCGTTCTGCCAGGGGGCGGTTTCCCTGGAATCCCTTTGCTTTCCGGCGAAATGCCCGGAGGATTTATTTCCCCTTTTTGAGGAGAGGGAAAGATTTCTGGCGCAGACCTACTATCGTCATAATTGTCTTCGCAGCAGGGAATCGGATTTGACAATCATCCGGGAGACGGACAGCCCGGATCTGACAGCCTGTTCCTGGAAGACGCCGGACCTTTCCATGGGCTCTTTCGGGATGTGTGACTGCTGGGGGCAGAGAAGAAATGTGATGGTGGTATGGGACAGGGAACGGCCGAGATATTTCAGGCTGCGATGTATCATGGGCGATCATGACTTCTGTTCCGGCTTTACCCGGGCCGCGCAGGATAAAAATAAGATTTTGGGGCATCTGGGCCTGGTGACGGACAGGGGAAGCTTTCATTACATTCTGGATCGGGATAAAAGCGGGTGCTACGAGACGGAGCGCCTGTACTTTTGCTTTGAACTGGGCGGGGATACGGGAGAACTTCGAATTCGGCAGGAGGGGAAGGATTTTCTGATCTGCGACGGGAAGGTGAAAATCCGTCTTCATGTGGAAAAATGGCTGTTTGACGGGAAAGAGTCTGAGGTGAGGATATCTGAAGACGGGAAGGCCGTGATTCTTATGGGGTATGAAGGCCCGGTGAAGCGGCTGGATACCAGGAGGCTTGGAGATACCTGGGGTGTCTTTACGCTGACGGCGGACAGCGGGGAAACGGAGACAGGCGCTGCAGAAGCATCGGAAGAAGTCAGACTCACCTCTCTGCCCGGCGGCAGGATCCGGGCGCAGTGGGATTCCATGGAGGCGGAGGGCTTCTGCTATCCGGTGCCTTACAGGCGGGCCACAGGTCTGGACGGGCCGGACAGGGACAGGATGGCAGGTAACGTGGAGGCTATCCTGCACCGCATGCAGGGCATGGAGGCGGACGGCGGGGTGAAAGAAAGCTGCCCTGTCAGCATCATCTCCATGGAGGCGTGGGAGTGGCCTCAGGGAGTGGCACTTTTTGCCATGTATCAGTATTATCGGGAATGCGGAGACAAATCCGTGCTGAAGTATCTGCAGGACTGGTTTGACAGGCAGATACAGAAGGGACTTCCCCCGCAGAATATCAATACCACCTGTCCCATGCTTACCATGGCCTGTCTCTATGAGGAAACAGGGGAAGAGAAGTATCTGCCGCTGCTGAAGGAATGGCTGGACGGCGTTCTGAACAGGCTGCCCAGAACGGAGGAAGGCGGGCTGCAGCATGTGGTCAGCGGCATTCTGAATCCCGGACAGCTCTGGGATGACACTCTGTACATGGCAGTGCTTTTTCTGGCGCGGATGGGCCGGATACTGGGAGAGGAAAGCTGTATTCAGGAAAGTATCAGGCAGTTCATGGTACATATCAAATATCTGTCGGATGTGGACAGCGGGCTTTTTTACCACGGTTGGACCTTTGAGGGGAGACATCACTTTGCCGGGGCGCTGTGGGGAAGGGGAAACTCCTGGTATACCGCAGGACTGGTGGATTACCTGGAATGCCTGGAGGGGAACCGGGGTGTGCGGGAATTCCTGCTGAGTACGCTGTACAGGCAGGCCGAGGCTCTGGAGCGTTTTCAGGATGACAGCGGGCTGTGGCACACGCTTCTGGACGATCCGGAATCTTATCTTGAGACTTCGGCTTCCTGCGCCTTTGCCTATGGGATTTTGAAGGCAGTGCGTAAGGGGTATCTGCCGGGAAGGTTTGCGGCGGTGGGAGAGCGGGCTGTGGCAGGCGTTCTGGAAAAGATACGGGAGGACGGAACCGTGGAGGGAGTATCCTATGGTACGCCGGTATTCGCAACCTTACAGGAATACAGAGAAGTGGAGATATGCCCCATGCCTTACGGACAGTCCATGGCGCTGATGATGCTGGTGGAGGCATGCAGAGATTAGCTCGAAGTAAAAGGGCAGGAGCGGCCGGCTGTGGAAACGGAAGGGAGGAGCTATGCAGACTATCACGATAAGTCCCATTGACGGGGCGGCAAAGGATATGGGAAAGGCCTGGGATACGGCGCGGATACAGGAAGCCATTGATATCTGCTCCCGGCAGGGCGGCGGAAAGGTATTTCTGGAGGCAGGCGCATATGTAACGGGCACGCTTCGGCTAAAAAGCCATGTGACGCTGTGCCTTGCCCGGGGTGCCTGGCTGGGAGGCAGCAGCCATATGGAAGATTATCCGGATAATGAGTCCTGTTTTACGGATGCGGTGGGGCACAGGAGAGGGAGAGCGCTGCTGTATGCCGCGGGCGCAGAGGATATCGGTCTGGAGGGAGAAGGAATTATCGACGGACGGGGCGGCGAGTTTCCGCCGGAACATCCTGATCATATGATACGCCCGTTCCTGGTCAGGCTGATACAATGCAGCCATGTCCGGATCCGGGGACTGGACTTCAGACAGTCGGCGGCCTGGTGTCTTCATTTGCAGGAGTGCCGAAATGTGAGCCTGGAGGCGCTCAAAATTTTCAGCAGGTGCAACGGCAACAATGACGGGATCGATATCGACGGCTGCAGCATGGTCAGAATCAGCAACTGCAGTCTGGATACGGGAGATGATGCCATATGTCTGAAAACCACGGGTGTGAAGTCCTGTGAACGGATTTCCGTCACAGGCTGCATGGTGACCAGCGGCTGGGCTGCCTTTAAGATCGGCACGGAATCGGCAGGGGATTTCAGGGAGATAGAGGTGGCGGACTGTGTATTCTATGATGTGAAGGGCTGTGGAATCAAGGTGGTTCCTGTGGACGGAGGCAGTGTGGAGGGGCTGTATTTGCACGATATCCGGATGATAAACTGTACAGGCCCGGTATTTTTCAGTCAGGGAGAGCGGCTTCGCGGGTATTTTGGCAGGGGAAAGACACAGCCGGGAAAGATCTCCCATGTGCGCATGGAACGGATAAAGGCCCATGTGGTAAGCGCCGGGGGAGGATTTTATCAGGGAAAACCGTGGGGGAATGCCAGGGGATGTGTGGTATTTTCAGGGCTTGAAAATCAGCTCATGGAAGATGTGCTTCTGAAGGACTGTGAATTTGAGATGCCGGGGGGAGTGAGAGAGGAAGTCTCCGGAAGGGTACCGGAGATGGGAGAACAATATCCGGAATTTCATTTATTTGACCCGCTTCCCTGTTGGGGAATGTATCTGCGCCATATTGACAGGCTGCGGTGTGAAGGGGTAAAGATGACCTGCAGAGAGCCGGATGTAAGGCCCATGACAGCAAAGGAGGATGCCCGGAATGTATGTGAATGATGCGCCGGAGCTTTTTTACAGCTTTGATGATACGCACAGGGAGGTCTGTTTTCTGCGTTATGATATGCCCACGCCCTGGATGAATTACCTGTCTAATGGAACATTTACGGCAATGATTTCCCATGCGGGAGGCGGGGTGGCCTTTTATAAATCTCCCCAGATATTCCGTATCAACCATTACCGCTTCTTTCATCTTCCCACGGACAGGAGCGGATTTTATACCTATATCAGGGATGGGGAGAAGGTCTGGTGCCCCACCAGCCAGCCGGTGGCAGTGAAGCCGGATTCCTGGCGCTCCTGCCATGGGATGGGTTACACGCGGTTCGAGGCTGAAAAGGAGGGGCTGGGTGTGACGGCTACATATCTGGTGGGCGAGAGGGAGAACGGGTTGATCTGGAATCTGAAATTTATCAGCGACAGAGACAGGAAGATCGGTCTGTTTCCCTTTGTGGAACTGGGTATGATGGAATTCATGCGGGAGCTGCAGTGGCAGTGCTATAACAAGCATCAGCTGGAGGTGTTCTGGATGGAGAAGGAGCAGGCGCTTGTGTACCGCTATGGGGTGGAGAACCAGCCGAAACCGGAGGAGACACCGCTGATTTATTTTGCGGCGGATGCGCCTGTGCGGGCTTATGAGGGGGACAGGGACGAATTTATCGGTCCTTACCGCAGCGAGGAGAATCCTGCGGGACTGGAGCAGGAGGTGCTTGGGAATTCCGTGCTGAAAGGCGGAGACCCCTGTTTTGCGCTGCAGCTGGATTTGGAACTGAAAGCGGGGGACGAGACGGAGGTCAACATTTTCCTGGGAGCGGCTTCGGACAGGGAAGATATCGCCAGAGCGCTGGCAGCATTCCGGAGAAAACATTTTGTGGAGGAAGAGAAGGAGGCCCTGGAAAAAAGGTGGGAGGACTACCTGGGACGTTTTCAGTGCAGGGTGCCGGATGCCGACACGGCCAGGATGGTCAACTGCTGGAATCCCTATCAGGCTCAGCGCAATTTTCTGTTTTCCAGGAATCTGTCCTATTATGCCACGGGAACTTTCCGGGGCGTGGGATACCGGGACACAGCCCAGGATATTCTGGCAGTGATACCGTTTGACATGGAGGCGGCGAAGGAGAAGACCAGACTGCTTCTGACCCAACAATACAAGGACGGGCATGTGAACCATTACTTCTTTCCGGTGGAGGGATATGAGCCGGTGACAAGCATTCATTCCGATGACCATCTGTGGACGATTCTCACGGTCTGGCATATTGTCAGCGAGGAGGGAAAGACGGATTTTCTGGAGGAGCATCTCTCTTACTATGACGGCGGAGAGGGAAGTGTGTATGAGCACCTTCAGAAAGCCATTGCCTTCAGCGCGGCACATCTGGGTGAGAGGGGGTTCCCGCTGATGCTCCGCTCTGACTGGAATGACGCATTGTTCCGGGTGTGCAGAGAGGGTAAGGGAGAGAGTATCTGGACGGCCATGCAGCTTGGGGCAGTACTGGGCAAAATGGAAGAGCTTGCAGGCCGGAGGGGAGATGCGGAGACGGAACACTTCTGCCGGAAATTTTATGAAGAGCAAAAGAAACTGGTGAATACGCTGGGCTGGGACGGAAGGTGGTTCCGCAGAGCCATTATGGACAGCGGAGAATATGTGGGAACGGCCGTGAGTGAGGAAGCCCGGATCTGGCTGAACGCCCAGACCTGGTCGGTGCTGTCGGGGATGGGCAGTGAAGAGAAATCCCGTATGGCCATGGATGCGGTCTATGAGATGCTGAACACACCTCTGGGAATCAAGAAGATTCATCCCCCTGTCGTAAATTTTCCCAGCCGGGAGGAGCCGCTCACGAATTATAACCCGGGAACGGGTGAAAACGGTTCCGTGTTCTGCCATGCCAATACCTGGGCTGTGATTGCGGAATGTATTCTGGGAAACGGGGACAGGGCCTATGAATATTATCACCAGCTGATTCCGGCAGTGGCTGCTGCAAAGGCGGGAATCTGGCGCTATAAGGCAGAGCCGTATGTATATGCGTCAAATATATTCGGTCCGGACAGTCTCAGGTTCGGACTGGCTAATGTATCCTGGCTGACAGGGACGGCGGCATGGATGTACGTGGCTGTGAGCCAGTATATTCTGGGAGTGCGGGCAGTTTATGAGGGGCTGGTGGTGGATCCCTGTCTGCCTGCGGAGTGGGGGCAGGTACATGTGACGAGGAAATTTCGGGAGGGTGTCTATGAGATATCCATGGAAAGAGGTCAGTCCATGGAAAGAGACCAGTCCGTGGAAAGAGACCAGTCCATGGAAA
>DKVC01000237.1 GCA_002490995.1 Lachnospiraceae bacterium UBA7188 | reverse complement strand
CCCGGAAGTAACCGGAAGCCCGGAGCCTACGGGGACACCGGCAGCTACGGTTCCCGAAGAAGGGCAGGAAGATTTTAACGGCCTGCTGACGGAAGAGCAGATGCTGGATGCGGCGATATTGACAGCATGTTCTACTATATTTAGATCTTCCAGAGCCAAAATCAGTGCCCAGAGCAGTGAAGCTGCTGATGGTTCCTGGAGCTTCGACGCATATTATGTGAATCAGCCCGATCGGTATAATGTGACCCAGACTGACAATTTCAGTCTGAAATACCAGATGGAATTTCATGCCAGCCAGGATTTGGCGCCGGGCGCGGTACTGATTAGGATAAACCAGGAGATTTACAAGGATAGAAACGGGAACCCTGTTACACCTACGGAAATCGGCGTGCCAAAGGGATACTTAAAAGTAGACGAAAATGGGAAACTGGTGGAGGGAAAGGAAGGATATCAGGAAAACCGCAGTACCCCATTCAACTTTTTTTACGATGGCGATTATCTGGTGTTCTTCAATTACAGGAAGATTTCTTCCGGTACTAATGCCGCATGGCAGGTGCTTTATAAGAACCAGAAGCTGATGAATATTATTGACGAGACACCCTGGACTCTGACCCCTGGGATTTCTGTGGATACAAATGCCAAAGAGCCTACTGCGGAGGAAACGGACGGGACAGCGGTACGTTCCTATGGAGATGCGGTGTATACAGACACTACGCCCCTTACCGGTAAAGTGGACTCTTCCGTGTCGATTACCAGCGTAATTAAGACTCCTTATTCCGAGACGGGGAAAAACTATACGCCCGGACTGTATACTCTGGCGCAGGTGAAGAGGTATATTGGCGAAGGTCAGGTTCTGGATAACGACTTTATCTTAAACGGCAGGCTGAATACGGCAGATTGGCGTTTCGTGGTCTGGGATGTGAAAGTGAAAGGGACTGCGACCCAGCCCTGGATAATGGAAGTCCTGGACACACCCAGTGTAGGCGGGGACGAGAAGTCTTCAAGAGTAGTAGGATATCGGAACAATTCAGACAGCACGCAGTACAAGGTTCCTGTCGAGGAGCCGGGTGGCAGTGAGGATTGGACTCCGCTAATAGGTCAGAAAAAAACGAGTCTCATCACGGAAACGACCGCCTTTGAGGGTGAAAAATACGAGGAGGCATGGGGAAACCGTTTTTACGTGGTGACAGCTTATCCGGCGGACAGCGTCGCTCCTGGTACTGTCGTGCAGAATGATATCAGCATTAAGCTGGTTCCTGTAGACCAAAAAGATGACGATGTCGAGAAAGCGGCCACCCCTTCCACCTGGAGCTATAAGGACTACGACTGGTCCTATACGGGAGAAATACTGGGGTTAGAAAAGAAAACGGATGAGACAGTGTACACCGGATGGTTGGATGTCTACAGGCAGCACAGCCGGATAGGGGAAGATTACGGTGATATGCCTTTCAAGATTACAGGCACTATGCACGGATATTCCTATACCCATGTGACCAAAAACGAAGCGGGTAAAACGCTGGGAGACTACATTCCGGGCACTTATTACACCATGACTACGATGGATGACTTTATGTATGCGTTCCCTACGTATGTTGATAAGAATTCTGATCAGGTCATGATGGACGGGGATGATTATTATTTCTCCAGCGTTACCATACAGCAGAAGGACTACGGATATGACATATGGGAAGATGAAAAGCAGGCTTCTGATCTGGCAACAGTGAAGTGGAGTGATTTGCCTGCGCAATTGCGGAATTTGCAGAGCGAAGTGCGCATCTACGCAATGCTGGCAGATCCCGTGGATTCGAGCCAGAAAGATATATGGACACTGATTGGTACGGTATATCTGGACACACAAGGGAACATGCAGTATCCCTACCATGACGGCTACAGCTTCAGCGATGACGTGATAGCGCAGCATCCCTGGCGCGTGAAAGTAGAGCATGATTCCATCGATTTTGAGAGCGTCTGTACCATCAATGTGAATGTGCGGCTGAAAGCCCTTTCCGAAGATGGCGATGTGAAGAACAAGCAGGTGATGAACCAGATTGTGGAGGCTCAGGAGGATAAAAGCCGGAACGACCAGAAGAGTCCGGTAGTGCGCTTCGAGAACCTGGCAGGAGCTGTGGGCGTGGCATATGATGCAGATGGCAAGATAGTAGCGGTTGCGGGAGATGATGGTACTGGCGGAAACTATACGGAACCAGGCCTGCAAGACGAGACTGAGAGTTTGTACGATGATGCGCCGTGGCGGACGATCAATGGCGTCTCCATACTCCCCATGCGCAAAAATGCGTTCCGCGATACAACATGGCTGAATGAGACTGCGTATGCAACCAAGGAGTCATCCAGCACAAACGATGTGGATAATAACCGGGTGTTGGTGGATTACTACCTGACGGCTTACGATGGCTACGAGATTTACGACAGGAGCAGCCTTGATTATCTGAAGAAAGAGGATCAGACCCTGATCTCGCCCGGCAGGAACCATGTGGTGTTCTACGACTTATTGCCCTATGGCATGCAGTTCGACGCATCCTACCCAGTGACCGCAGGCAGGGTCAACAATCTGAGCAATACGAACTACCAGACCCAGCCTAAGAGTTGGGATAAGACGCAGGTCAGCGTTACCGTAAGGCCTGAGGACATTGAACCCAATTACAGAGGAACCGGACGAACCATGGTGGCGTTCCACATCGCGTTCAGCGGAGCGGACTCCACATCATACACGGCACAGAAATGGATAGAAGGATGGGGCGTATCTTTCCGCGCGTACTATGAGTGGAAAGATATGGATCAGATGAATAAGGTGGACATCAATTCCAATATCGCCGCGTTCATGCCGGATTTCAGCGAGCTGGCAAATGGCAGCAATGTCGGACACTATGCACTCTGCGGACTGAAGTCGGAGGTGGACTACGATGACGGTACCCATGGGGACGAGGATGATGATACACGTAAAAAAGTAGAGGCCGCATACGACTACATGGTCAGGGAATATAAGTACACGGATGAAAATGGAAAGGAAATAACGGTTGGAAGAGGAAATATCGACAATATCAATGATAACAGCATTGATACTACCTACCGCAACGTCCTTTATGCGAAGAATTCCCTGAAAGACGATGTGGCCATATCCACCACGTCAAAGATTGAGAAGCTGGTTCATGCTGATTCAGACCGTCTGGGAGCCTTTGGCCAGACAGCCACGGTACCGGTGGGCGGGACAGCAGATGGATTATATACTTACGACATCACCGTGACGGCAGGCGGGAGCACCAGCAATATCGTGGTATTTGACCGCCTGGAAAAGGCCGCTGCGGATCGCAGAGGGGAAGACCCGTTCTATCCTTTTGATAAGCAGGGGTGGTCAGGTACGTTCCATTCAATCGATACCAGCGGACTGGATTTAGTGGGAACAACAGGCGAAGGAACCAAAGCGCTCCAGTATGCAGTTTATTACAGCGCATACCCAGATGCACCGATACCCGCAGACGGCGCGGATCCCAGAGAGATACTCAACCGGCCAGTTGCGAATAATGGAACGGAAGATGAATCAGAAGGCGCATCAGATAAATATTGGTATACGGCAGCCGAATTTGAAGCGAAGTATGGGAGCAGTGAAGGCGGCTGGGAATCAAAGGTCAAAGCCGTGGCCGTAGACATGGGAGATTATACGCTGGAGGCCGGGCATTCCCTGTCTTTCCGTATCAAAATGAAGGCTCCGCAGTTAACCGAACTGACTAATGCTGAAAATATTTATACCTATAATAACGCCTCCTTCTCCTCGACATCCGCAGGAGGGGCATCGACAGGATGGAAGAGAGTAGATGGAAACTCTGTCAGAGTCGGCATAAACAAGATGGAGACACTGGAAATCGTAAAGAGGACAGCCGGTATCATTCCTGAGGCTCTTGCGGATGAAACCTTTGAATTCCGTCTCTATGAGGAATATATGTATGAAGGAAGGCTTTACAAAGAGAATCTGGCTTATACGGAATATATGCTGTATAAGCAGGACACGGAAGGCGGATGGATTAAGCAGACAGACCAGGTCTATTCCACAGACGGAAACGGCTATCTCTATCTCCATGCGGATGAAAGGGCTGTCTTTGACGTAGCCGATGTGGGGCGCATTCAGGTAAAGGAGACAGATAATGTATTCTGGGAGTCGAGGACTGTTGAAAGCGTGACAGGAGATGTACATACGAAGACAGTGACGAACACCTATCGCCCAGTGCTCTATGTACAGAAGCGGCTTTCAGCAGTACCGGACGGATTGACACTGACAGAAGAGGACAAAACCTTTACTTTCCAGATAAAGGTAAACGGCAAAGCACTGGCGGGCGCAGAATACTGGAAAGTGGATAGCGTGAGGCTGAACGGGGCGATCCCGAAGAAGCTGGAGACCGAGGGCGAAGACATCCTGAGAACGGACAGAGAGGGCAAGTTCACGATCAGGGAGGGAGAGATCATCGCACTGTTCCCCGGAGTAGCGGGAACGGAATATGAAATCAGCGAGATAGCGCCGGATGAGGACTGGAACTGGCTGTGCGAGGAGATGACGCTGACAGGCACCCTTCCCGCCGGAGGCGCGAGCAGAACCATCACCAATTATTACAGGTGGAAAGACTTACTGCTGACGAAAGAGATCACCCATCAGACCAAGGAGGATTACGATAATTACCCCGGTGGAAGTCAGAAATTTACATTCCGCATCAGCGAAGTAGACTCCGAGGGGGAGAAGACTCCCGTAAGCGGAAAAAAATGGGTTCTGCTGGATGATAACGGAACCGAAACAGAAGGAGCAGGGACGGGAGGATCTGAACAGACGGAAGAAACAGAGTCAGGCAGCGCCGGGACAGTGACATCCGGTACTCTTCAGAACGGAGAATTCACCTGCGCATTTGGCTTCCGCACCGTCAAGATAAAGGGCCTGGAAGCCGGAAAGTCCTACCTGATAGAAGAGCTGACAACCGGCATAAAGAAGGATCTGGAAACCGGGAAACCGCTCTACGTTCCGGAAAATGACACTCTGGAAGTGACGATGCCAGTGTATAGTTCAGAGAAAAAAGCAACCTTCACCAATGATTACCAGAAGCGTCCATTGTCGGTAACAAAGACAGTGGTTGACAGCATGGATCAGGGTGCGGGTGACTGGGGCGGATTACCGGAACAGGGAGGTCTTGGTCTTCTTGGATTAAATACGATGCAGGTGGATGGTTCTGCAGAAGATAATTCAGATGAAAGCGCAATCCGCGATGCGGATATGACAGGTGATATGGGGCCATCTAATAATCCTGCGGAGGTGATATATTACTACTTTACAGCGATGCGGACGCCGGTTATGGCAGGTGGGACGAATGGAAATCCGGTTTCTCTTCCCGATGGCACTGTATATACTGTGACCAAGCCGGGTGTTCCGGATGATGAACGTAGAGTCGAGAATGGTAAATTCAAGCTGGCAGACGGCGAGACGGCAGTCTTCAAGGATTTCGGGATGTTGGGGGATAAATTTACCGTTACCGAGGAAGAAAATGGCAACCAGCTATTTCCTCTAAATCAGGAACCATCTCAGGGAACCCTTTCCGGCGATGGAGGCGAGGCCAGCTTCGTGAATGGCACAGGCAGTGAGCTGATTATCAGCAAGGAGTATATTGCGGCAGATGGTGTTGCGGCTGCGGATAAGGCAATAGCAAATGAATTTATCAATAAATGGAAAGAGAATGCCGCGGATATGCCTGAGAAAAAGGTAAAGCTTGTACTGGAGGTTAAGGTAGGGAATGTGCCTTATACAGACTATCTGAATGCTGTTATTATTGGTGAGAATGGAAGTACCTGTTATAGGACAATATTCCCGGGAAAAGAATTTGAAGCCGAACCATGGGAGACCATCAGCATCAGTACAGGCAATAGAGGTGGCAGCATTCCGCAGGGAGCGACCTATACTCTGAGAGAAGCGGAAGAAAGCCAGCATCGGGTTGTACCGTATATTAAGAATGTCCAAGGTGAGGATGGGTTTAATGTCGGATATGAATATGCAATGCAGATCAGCCAGAGTGCTTCCTCCGAGGCATTGGCTACCGCAAAGACAGTGGCTCAGCGTCCGGTTGCTGCAATCTATAATGAAGTGAGCACTGTCAGACAGGATGGCAATCATATCTACAAGATGATGACATCTGCTTCCAGCGAAGTGCCTGAAGGCTCGGTGCTGATGTGGAAGGTGGAGAAGTACGATACAGACAGCGCTGGTTGGATTCCGGCTGAGGGGATCTCCTATTTGGTTTATTCTGGGGACGAAATCGTTTCCGACCGGGTACAGACTACCTTGGCAGATGGCAGAATTCCATTAGTCAAAGGTGCGGGAAGATATCCGTCTGTATGGTTTACGGAGAATATGATTCACCTGAATCTCTATAAACAGGAGGATATAGAGGCGCTTTCTGGACAGGAACCGCTGCTGCGTTTAGTCGAGGTACCGGAAGAATCTGACAGTGAATGGGGGATGTTGGCCGGGTACTGCTCTGGAGATATAAACTCTACTTCATTGGGATTTGATGATGGGGAGCCAAATACTTTTGTAAACTCCAACAGTGAGGCTGCCGTAGAAGTGGAGAAGAGCATGAACGCGGCTTCTGAGACGGCATTCACGATGACATTGAAGCAAGTATTGTCAACAAATCCGGGAACGGACGGTTCAATAGCATCCGAGAACGATATCGTGGCATCCGAGCCCAGGGACGGAATTCCTTATTCTATCCACAATGCGGACGGCAGTCTGGCAGGGACAGGGGAGACCGGACCAAACGGAGAGTTTAAGCTGTATGCGGGCCAGTATGTCAGGCTGAATCTGCCGGACAGCACTATGTGGACCGTATCGGAGAAGACTTCGGCAACGCCGAACTACACATTGGCAGGCTTAAGCCCCGACCCGGGAAACGGGAAGCTGAAGAAACTGAATGAAAATCTGATGCTGATCAACCTGCCGGCTGTGATGCAGTATACGCTGGTTTATGACAGCAATGGCGGAACAGGCGGACCTGGGATCGTAATCCAGGCTGGGAGCGGTACGTTTACAATTCCTTCGCAGATTCCGACAAGAGAAGGCTATGACTGCGTAGGGTGGAGCGAGGCACCAGGCGAAGAGACAGTATATCACTCTGGAAATTCAGTAACAATTCAAGATGGGGAGTATAAGAAAACCATCTATGCTGTATGGGTAGCAAAGAAAACATATACCGTAACTTATACGGACGGCGTAGAGAATGTTAATGTATTTCCTAATCAGGGTTATGAGGGACTTAAGGAAGGTGATAATACTCCTGCATTTGTGGGTACACCGACACGCAAGGGATATGAATTCGATGGTTGGTCACCAGAAGTCAAATCGATAGTAAGTGGAAAAGATGCAAATGCAAATGGTGAGATAACTTATACCGCTAAATGGGTGAAATTATACACCGTAGTTTATAAAGATGGTCTAGGCGGTAGGGTATTTGGCGATGAAACCCATGGAAATTGTAAGGAAGGTTATCCTACTCCTGAATGTGCAAGTGAGACGAAGCGGCTTGGATATGTGTTCATGGGTTGGGAGCCAGAAATCAAAGGTACGGTAGACGGCGATATGGCCGATGAGAATGGTAAAATAGTCTATACTGCTACATGGCAGAAGGTAGAGAAGGAATCACAATCCAGCGAGGAAACTGCCAGCACCCAATGATGGAAAGGAGGAACGGGCCCTCCTGACAGGGAGGGCCTATAATGAAAATTATGAGACAGAAGAACTGCATAAGAAAACTATTATCCTTCCTGACCATCATCTGCTGTCTGGCAGGAAGTATCTCACCTGTGTATGCAGCGGGTAGGGAGAACACCCCGGCAGTGCCAAGGGTGACATTCACCAACAGGCCCAACGAATCGCCTGATCTCTTTGTGACAAAGACCGTTGAGAACGCCTTGTCAGGTGCAGCCTATGCGGCGCCGGAACATGCCGCTTACCAGTTCACTCTGAAGCTGGGCGGCCAGCCTGCGAAGAATGAAAAGTACCGTGTCCTTGATGCCGGAGGCCGGGAAATTGTCAGAAAGACATCCTCAGGGAGGGATTACCCTTTCCAGACGGACAGGGCAGGCACTTTCACCCTGGAAGCAGGGCAGACGGCATGGTTTGAGTATGTGGGGACGGGTACTGTATACGAGGTGACGGAGGATGACGATTATCTCCTTCCCTATACGGAAATTATTACGGAAACAGACGATGAAGGAGTAGAAGTTAAGAAGACAGTAGAGAAGACAGTCTCAAACGGCTATAAACTGTATGTGAAGACAGGAGAGAATACAGAAACGCTGCTGCATGAAGAGTTCGAGTACCAGACGCGGAGTCTGAGGGTGGATGGCTATGTGCAGAAAAGTCCTTCCGGCGGCTCCACAGGCGCAAGCACCATACTGGCAAATGGCAGCACAGAGGTATTTGTCAACCGTTATACCGGAAAAGGAACCGGAGAGACCACGAAACTGGAAATCGAAAAGATGTTTTCTTTTCCCACGGATTATGAAAAGCCGGAGACGCCGGAGTTTTCTTTCACGGTAGAGATAGACGGCAAACCGTACAGGAATGAGGAATACACCGCTGTCAATACGGAGACAGGAGCGTCCGAATCCGGCATGACAGACGGGGACGGACAATTCACCATGAAAGGCGGCTGGAAAGCTGTCTTTGAGGAAATCCCAACCAACGTGGACTACAAAGTGCGTGAGAATACGGACAGTATGCCGGAAGGCTGGTGGCCTGCCGGAGAGACCGAGAAGAAAGGTTCCACCCAGTCGCCGCTTACGTCGGTTGGCTTCACCAATTCCAATGTCTCCTTTGTAGTGACGAAGCGGATGGAGGATTACAGCAGGCCTGACACCGCATTCAATTTCCTGCTGACGGACGAGTACGGCAACGCGCTGGCGGGAAAGAAATATTATCTCTACGATACCACTGGTGTTCCTGTATATAAGGATGAGGTGGATGACGGATTTGTCATGCAGTCTCTTAACGATGATTCGGGGAGTCAGCCTGTCATGGCAGACGGAAAGGAAATTGTTACAGGGGAGACATGGCCGAATGGGTGCTTTCAGTTGAAACCTGGTCAGGCGGCACTGTTTGTAGGGATGCAGCCGGGAACTTCATTTAAGGTAACTGAAATGAAGAATCCTTACTATACCCAGATTCTGCCTCTTCCGGAGAATAATGGGGCACACACCGTAGGCGGGAACGGGCAGATACTGGCAGTTGATTTTGTCAACAAACCTGTAGATAACTTAGAAGGTACGCTGTCTGTTACGAAAACTCTGCAGTTTTTAGGGGAAGGACCTCTGGAAGAAGAGGAATTTCATTTTATCCTGTATAAAAGACTGATGACGTTGGAGGAAACGAAGACGGTTCTGGGGTTGGATGAGGATGCGGACGAAAATACAGTTCAGGATGCAATTAAGGAGGCGGTAAACAGCAAGGGTTGGTTGCTTTCCAGGATAGAAAACAGTGGAGGCACACTAATGAGACCGGGAGCTGGGAACGCGAATCAGGGAATATTGCTTCAATCTGAACAACTTATGACTATGCAGTCCGCTCAATCCGAACAGGCAGTTCCGGAAGGGAACGACCCCGAAGGAGAAGGTGATGCCAATCCAGATTTGCTGCAGGCAGACATGGAGAATCAATCGGCAAATAGTCGAATGGCAGTAATAAGGCCAGACGGAAGTCAGACAGTGAATCAAGGATGGGGCTATAAGCAGGGCGAGGATGTATATGGTGTGTATTTCCCTGTAGAGGGCAAGGTATACAGTATACCGGAGGGTCTTTCCGCTCCCACCTATAGTACCGGTACCGGTGCACAGGCTGGTGAGTTTACCTTGAAGGCCAACCAGACGGCAATATTCGAGGGCATGAACCAGGAAGATGAATATATGGTCAGGGAGATCAATCTTACCCCGGAATATACAGAACGTTTATTCGGCCCATATCAACCAGTCTATGGCGGGATAAATGAGACGGGCATGGTTGTGGATAGCGGGATGCTTGCGCAGGTTGGAATTTGCGGATTATTTGAGTTTACCAATCTCTACACGCCCCGGAAGATAGATCTGCATTTACAGAAAGTTGATGAAAATGACCAGCCGATTAAAGTCACAAATGAAAATGGCAATGTGACTTATAAGGAAGCCTACTTCATGCTCTATCTTGGAAAAGGGAAAGAGCACCCGGTATTAACTGGAAATTATCAGGAAAATACGGGAGCATCCAAATACTATTATGCTACAGTTAATGGGGAGCTGACAATCCCGGATTTGAAAGCAGGAACGTACTGGCTTTATGAGGAAAAAGCTCCCAGCGGATATAGTATCCTTGCCGAACCGATTGAAATTGAGATTGCGAGACAGATAGATGGCACATTGAAAGTGATCATTGACGGCAGGGAAGTGCAAGTCGACAATGAATCCGGTTCTGGAACAGTGGATAGCAGTGTCATTGGGGCTGTCGAAATCAAGTATGATTATTTAAAGCAAGCCGGAGACGAAGATGAAGATGGCAATGCCCAGACACTGGAAATGGAAAGGATGCCGATAGTAGACCTGGAAGAGGTTTCGAAACCAAAAGACCAGCTCAGCATCACAGTACGCAACGTGGAACTATACGAACTGCCCAACTCCGGCGGTATGGGAATCTACTGGTATTCGATCGGCGGTATGCTGCTGATGATGGCGGCGTCCCTGATCTTATATAGAAACAAACATCGGGGGGAGGTGCTGAAAGATTGAGAAAGTAGCAAAAGTTGTGAAAGCGGCACAGGCACGGGGAGCCCTGAAAACCGCGCGATGTTTCGGCAGCCGTTCCTGCCGGGGAAGACCGGATGCGTAAGGCTGCCAAAGACCTGACGCATGGAAGGCCGAAGAAGGCCTAAGACATGGAGGCTCGGGAAGACTTAGCCCAAGCGAGGCCCCAAAAGCTTGGCACAGCGCATTCTGGAGTACGAAAGATACATAGAACGGATATACAGACATGTAACAGGAAACCAGAAACAAGACAACAAGAAAGGAAAGAAAAGAATGAAGAAGTTGAAGAAGATTTTAGCCTTTGTGATGGCAATGGCAATGGTCCTTGGGATGTCGGTGACGACGTTTGCGGAGCCGCTGGTCGGAACTAAGCCGACAGATGGCGACAAAGCAGAAGTTGTTGTGAAAAATGTGGAAGCAGGTGCAACGATAACCGCATATCGTATTGTCAAAGCAGATTATGATACTGCTGGATTTAAAGGATATATAAAGGCAGCAGATGCTCTAGAGATTGTAGAGCCGACTGCACCGACATCGGAAGAAATAATCAAAATTGCGAAGATGGAAAACTTGTCTATGTTGGGACTTGAGTCAGTAACGAATAATAATGCCCAGGCAAGTGAAGAGCCCAACGGATTTGTGGCATCAGCAGCTCATGAAAGCACCGACCCCAAAGTAAAAGGCAAAGTGGATTATACTGCATCACTTAAAGCGGGCTATTGGCTGGTTCTCGTGACAGGTACAACGGCTGACGTTTATAATCCTATGCTGCTTGGTGTTTATTACCAAAATGCAGACGGTACAGGAAATACGATTGAAGGTGGTGATTTAGATTCCAATACTAAGTGGACTTTAAATGGTACTGAAGTATATGCGAAGTCTACTAAACCGACTATCGATAAGAAAATTGTAAATTCTGATGGTAAGATGGAGGATGGCAAAATCACTGATGCGGGTAATGATGTAGCAGTTGGAAGCAGTGTGTCATTCCAGATTGATACCGTAATTCCCTCCTATAGTTCTGAGTATGAAAGTGCGATAGTAAAGATTACGGACGAATTAAGCGAGGGATTAGAATTAGATAAAACGTCGATAGTTGTTAATGTAAACAATGTACCAGTGGCTCCTACTTCTGATGCGAAGAAGACCTATACAGTGAATACTGAAACAACGGGAAAGATTGAGATAGTATTTGATTCTGAATATGTGCTTGATAAAGATACTCGTGATGATATCAAAAATGTTACAGTGACTTATACAGCAAAATTGACTAATAAGGCTGGTGTCAACTTCGTTCCTAATACCAATAAGGCAACTTTGGTGTATAGTAATAATCCCAGCAATAGTGCTTCTACAAACAAAGTAGATGATAAGACTTATACTTACACCTTTGCAATCGGCGCATGGACAAACGGCGTTCAGGTGGAAGGTGACAATAGAGTTACTGAGGAAACTTCAGAAATTGTAAAGGTAGACGAGAACGGAAATCTTATTGTACTTGAGTCGAATACTGTTACGACAGAGGTTCCTGGTACGAAGGTCACGGTTGTAGCCGAAGGTGCTGAGTTTGCTCTGAAAGACAGCAACGGAACGACAGTTGCCGAGGGCAAGACGGATAAAAATGGTAGATTACAGTTTACAGGCCTTGATGCAGGAAGCTACAAGTTAGTTGAGACCAAGGCACCTACAGGTTTCCAGTTGGATAAGACCGAGCATGATGTTGAAATCAGTGCTGTGTACAATGACAATGGTACTTTGGCGTCTTATACAATTAAAATTGATGGTAAGGCAACAAATACTTATCAAGCTACCTACAAGGCAGCTGATGATGGTAGAGAAGATGAAATAGAAGAGATTAATAAAACAGTGGAAAGAACAGAAATCAAGAACACCAACCTCTCCTCCCTTCCTTCCACCGGCGGTATCGGTACCACAATCTTCACCATCGGCGGCTGTGCCATCATGATTCTGGCGGCAGGCCTGTTCTTCGCAAGCCGCAGAAAATCTGCGAAGTAAGTTTGTGAGATGTCATTACAAAAGAAAATCCTGAACAGCAGGCAAGTCCTGTAATTCAAGAAAAGCACCAAAGAGAAAGACGTACTATCATTCCGGGGCGGCTATGCCCGTCCCGGAAAATACAACAATAAGGAGAGCCCGGATGAAAAAGTATATCACCACAATCATAGTTTGCATCATGTTCACAGCCGGTCTGTCCCTGCTGCTGTATCCTTTTGTGTCCAACCAGTGGAACACTTACAGGCAGTCTCAGTTGATTACCACCTACGAAGAGGCCGTCACTGAGATGGAAGAGACAGGCCGGGTGGATTATAAGGCGGAGTGGGTCAAGGCGCAGAATTACAACGACGATTTGCAGCCCTACATTCTCCCGGACTCCTTTTCCACGGCAGAGGTGCCGGAGGAGGGAAGCGAGGTATATCGCTCCTGTCTGAACCTGACGGAAGACGGAATGATGGGCTATGTACAGATCCCGAAGATTAATGTGAAGATTCCCATTTACCATACCACCAGCGACGAAGTGCTCCAGAAGGCTGCAGGCCATCTGGCAGGCAGTTCCCTTCCGGTAGGAGGAGAGGGAACCCATGCGGTGATTTCCGCCCACAGGGGACTGCCCAGCGCGGCGCTCTTCACTGACCTGGATAAACTGGAGGAAGGGGATACATTCTACCTCTCCATCCTGGACGATACCCTCTGCTACGAGGTAGACATGATCAGCGTGGTGGAGCCCACGGAGACGGATGCCCTGGTGGCGGAAGAGGGACAGGACCTGGTGACCCTGCTGACC
>DKVC01000218.1:1896-19901 GCA_002490995.1 Lachnospiraceae bacterium UBA7188 | reverse complement strand
TGCCTAAAGAAGTTGCAGCGGTTAGCTTCCATAGTAGAAGAGCCGGGAGGAAATACACATGGCATGGAGGTATCTGAGACGGAAAATTGACGATTATCTGATATCCTGGAAGCAGGATCCCGATCGGAAACCGCTGATTGTCAAGGGTTCCAGGCAGGTGGGTAAAACGGAGTCTATTCTGCGGTTTGCAGAGAAATACTATCCAAATGTAGTCTACATCAATTTTGTGGAGGAACCGAAATATAAGCTGATAACAGAGGACGGATATAAAGCTGAAGATATTATCCGCAATATTTCCCGCATGGATCCTTCCAGACGTTTTACTGCGGGAGATACCCTTCTCATTTTTGACGAACTTCAGGAATACCCGGAGATTGCGACTTCCCTGAAATTTTTCAGAATTGACGGACGATTTGATGTGATCTGCAGCGGTTCTCTGTTGGGGATTCATTACCGGCGTATCGAGAGCAACAGCGTGGGTTATAAAACGGACTATAACATGTTTTCAATGGACTTTGAAGAATTTTTATGGGCAAAGGGATATGGGGAGAATGCTGCTGAAGAGATGCTGCAGCATATGGTGGCACTGAGGCCTTTCAATGAATCGGCTATGAGAACTTATGGAAATCTGTTTCTGGATTATTGTATTCTGGGCGGGATGCCGGCGGTTGTACGGGAGTATATCGAGAAGGGAACTTTCGAAGGAACTCTTGCCATACAGCGGCAGCTCCTGGCAGATTACAGGGAAGATATCCGGAAATATGCCGATGGTATGGATCAGGCACGGATTCTCAATGTGTTTGAGCAGATCCCGGTACAGCTTGCAAAGGATAATAAGAAATTTCAGATTTCCAAGGTGGCAAAGGGGGCTCGGTTCAAGGATTACCGGGGCTGTATCGAATGGCTGCAGGATGCGGGCATTATTCATATCTGTTATTGTCTTCAATATCCGGAGCTTCCCCTTCGGGGCAATTACGATGAGTCCAGGTATAAGATTTATTTCTTTGATTCAGGACTGTTTGTGGCTATGATGGACGAAGAGGCCCAGGAGGATTTGAGGGCAAATAAGAACCTCGGGGTATACAAAGGAGCCCTGTATGAAAATATCGTGGGGGAGGCATTGGTAAAATGCGGTTATAGTCTGTATTATTATAAGAAAGAAGACTCCACACTGGAGGAGGATTTTTTTCTGCGGACAAAAGATTCCCTGGTTCCGGTGGAAGTGAAGGCCACCCGGGGTACGGCAAAATCTCTGCGGACTCTGATCGGGAGCGGGAAGTATCCGGATATTGCCTGCGGAATCAAGCTTACGGGAGGGAATATCGGTTTCAGCGACGGTATTTATACATTTCCTTATTTTTGTGCGTTTCTCCTGAAGGAATATATCAGACGGGCAGCGCCGAACGGGTTGGAGTAAAAATTGACAGGAGGTATAAAAATGATCGTAAAAAAGTACATTCAGGATTTTGAGAAACTGGGTTTCGGGATGTTTGTCCATTTCGGGCTGTACAGCGTCCTGGGGAAGGGAGAATGGGCGAAACTGCTCCACTCCATTCCGGATGAGGAATATGAGGCCCTGGCAAAGGAGTTCAACCCCAAACCGGACTGGGCAGAAGAACTGGTGCGCACTGCAAAGAATGCGGGTTGCAGATACATCACTCTGACCACCAGGCATCATGACGGTTTTTCGCTCTACGACACCTGCGGATTGAACGATTACGATGCGCCTCACGGAGCCTGCGGGCGTGATCTGGTGCGGGAATTTACGGATGCCTGCAGGGCGCAGGATATCATCCCTTTCTTTTACCATACTTTGCTTGACTGGAGAGAGCCTTCCTACAGGAAGGATTTTAAAGAGTACCTGAAATACCTCCGGGCCAGCGTGGAGATATTATGTAAAAACTACAGTAAGATAGGCGGTATCTGGTTTGATGGGATGTGGGACAAACCAGGAGAAGACTGGGAGGAGGATGTCCTGTACGGCATGATCCGCAGCTATCAGCCCGAAGCCATGATCATCAACAATACCGGATTGTCCGCCCGGGGAACCCTGGGGCATATCGAACTGGACAGCGTGACCTTTGAGCGTGGGAAGCCTCAGCCGCTGAATTTTGAAGGCGTGCCCAAATATGTTGCCAGTGAAATGTGCGAGATCCTGGCGGATCACTGGGGTTATGCGAAGGAGGATCTGGCATACCGTTCCCCTGCCCAGATGATCTGCGAGCTGGCGGAATGCCGGAAATACGGTTCCAATATGCTGTTAAACGTTGGACCAATGGGAGACGGCGGCCTGCGTCCTATAGATGCCGCCATGCTGGGCATAGTGGGGGAGTGGGTGCGCTATTTTGAGGAAGCCATCCGCACGCCCAGGCCCGCAGGAATCGAAATTACAAATAAAGAGGAAGACTTTCTGTTAAAGGAAGGGAATTTTTACTACCTTTTCTGTTTCCGGCTTCCCATGCGCGCGGACGCAAATGTTGCCCAGAACGAAGAGGCAGATTTCTCGGATGTCTTTGAACTGCCGGATCAGATAAAATCCGTTGCCTGGATGGACAACGGGGAGCCGGTGGAGTATACCCAGGAAGGAAGCCATGTGACGATACATACCGTGCCTTATTGTTACGGAAGGAATCTCGTAGTGAGAGTGGCGAAGATTACCTGCTGAAATGTTGGTTCGCAAAGTCGCCGGGGATAGACACTTCATTACGAGAAGAAACATTTGCCATCATAAGGAATTGTACAGAAATAAATTTGCACTTTCAGGAACGTAACGCCAGTATATATGCATCTTCGCGTGGGGATTACTGCAAATTTATTTCTTGACGCTTCCTAAATGTATAACAAAGCCACTGCTGTGACAGTGACATTATTGACTGACACCAAAGTACAAAAGAAGTTCAGCAAGAGGATATTCCAGGGGGATACGCATGAAAAAGGAGAGGTGTTTTAGCCGGATTGTCTCATTTATAAAGAAAGAGACGGTACTCTGTATCGCCGCATTGCTGGCGGCAGGTTCCATGTTTTTCGTGCCGCCGGATGCAGGGTATCTGGACTATCCTGATTACCGGGTGCTGGCGCTGTTATTCGGGCTGATGCTTGTGATTGCCGGCCTTCAGGATATCGGGCTGTTTCGATATCTTGGATGCCGCTTTCTGGGCAGCATCCGGAATACCAAGGATTTGGGGCTTGTGTTGGTGGCGCTGTGCTTTTTTGGAAGCATGTTTATCACCAACGATGTTGCGTTGATTACCTTTGTACCATTTTCCGTTATGGTGCTTACCATGGCTGGACAATCGCAGATGCTGATTCCCGTGGTGGTGCTGCAGACCATAGCCGCCAACCTGGGCAGTATGCTGACGCCTGTGGGCAATCCCCAGAATCTGTATCTGTATACGGTGTATGAGTTGTCCATGGGGACTTTTCTGGGATATATGCTTCCGCTGGCAGCTCTGGCTCTTGTCCTGCTGGCTGCGGCGGTTCTGCTGAGAGGGAAGGAATCCCTGACTGAGGCGCAACTGGAGAAGGTGCAGATACCGGACAGAAGGAAACTGGCTGTTTACAGTATTCTGTTTCTGGTGTGCCTGGCCTGTGTGCTGCGGGTGCTGCCCTGGCCGGTGATGCTGGCAGTCCTGGCGGCGGCAGTGTTCTGCACGGATCGCAAACTGTTTGGCAGGGTGGATTATTTTTTATTGTTGACCTTTGTGTGCTTTTTTCTGTTCATCGGGAATGTGGGCCGGATTCCGGCGGTTTCATCTCTGCTTCGGGAGCTGATTGCGGGGCGGGAGCTTCCTGCCGGGGTGGCGCTGAGCCAGGTGATCAGCAATGTGCCGGCGGCGATTCTGCTGTCGGGTTTCACGGACAATGCAAAAGCCCTGCTGTACGGGGTTAATATCGGCGGCCTGGGAACGCTGATCGCTTCTCTGGCCAGTGTGATTTCCTACCGGCTCTATGGCAACAGTGAGGGAGCGGGCAAAGGGGCTTACCTGAAGACCTTTACGCTGTACAATCTGGTGTTTCTGGCTTTGCTGTACTTTGCTGCTTCGCTCCTTCTCTGATGAGGATACGCCGGTGAGCATTGTAGATTCTGCCGGAGACTGACGGATTTCCATTTCCATATCTTTCAGCGGAACAGGAGAGGGGAACTGCCGTCAAAGCCGTCATTGATATCCTGCAGGCTGTCCTTCAGCTTCTGGTTTGTGACACAGGAAGCTTCGCTCTGGAGATCCATATACAGAATAAACATATCTTCCAGGCTCATGTTTTTTTCGGCAGCAATCTCTTCCATTATGGGCTTCAGCTTTTCCAGCTGGACGGAAACCTGTGTTTTCTGGGGATCAATCTCGCCCAGGACATTCTCCGCATAGTTGTTAATTCTCTCTAATAATTTTCGATTTTCATCTGTCATGATAATTACCTCCTGATTATTCCAAAAGATTTCCGGTTAAGGCTTTTCAGCCAGTTCCAGGTCCATTGTATAATACACCGTCACTGTACCTCCGTTCTGGGCGATAGCGATATGAATCCCGTACGATATGACAATAAGGTGGATTCCGATATAAAATCCGGGACAGAACAACATTTTCTACTATAGTTTATCACCAGACGCTTGTTAAGTACAGATATTTTTGATAAAATATAGTTATATTTCAAAATGACTGGAAAAGGAGCATAGAGATGGCAGAAATAAGACCGTTTTCCGCATACCGCCCGGCACCGGGCATGGAAAGCAGAATCGCGGCATTGCCTTATGATGTATACAACAGGCAGGAAGCCACGGAAGAAGTAAAACGGAATCCCGAGTCCTTCCTGGCAATAGACCGCGCCGAGACGGGTTTCGGGCCGGAAGTGGATACCTGTGCAGGGGAGGTTTATGAGAGGGCGGCTAAAGTGCTTTACGACTGGATTGCAGAGGGAAAATTTATAAAAGAAGAGCGGCCCTGCTATTATCTCTATGAACTGACCATGGACGGCAGGAGCCAGACCGGCATCGTGGCATGCGCAGCCATTGACGATTACTGTAATAATGTGATCAAAAAGCATGAAAATACCAGAGCGGACAAGGAGCAGGACAGAATCCGCCATGTGGATGTGTGCAATATGCAGACAGGCCCTATCTTTCTGGCATACCGTTCAAACGACGCGCTTCGGGGTATTGTAGAGAAAGAGAAAGGAAAAGCGCCGGTTTCTGATTTTATATCGGAGGACGGTATCCGGCACCGGGTATGGGTAATCGGGGAAGCGGACACGGTGGCGCACATCCATGGGCAGTTTGCCGGGATGAATGCGGTTTATATTGCGGACGGCCATCATCGCTGTGCCTCTGCGGTAAAGGTGGGGCTGAAGCGGAGAGAGACGCATCCGGATTATACCGGCGAGGAAGAATTCAATTATTTCCTTTCTGTGCTGTTTCCGGATGAGGAACTGCTGATTATGGACTACAATCGTGTGGTGTGTGACTTGAACGGAAATTCAAAAGAAGAGTTCATGGAGAAAATTGCGGAGAATTTTCAAGTAGAGGAAGCCGTCCAAGCCCCTTATCACCCGGAAGGAAAGGGGAGATTCGGTATGTTCCTGGACGGAACCTGGTACAGGCTGACAGCCAGAACGCATATTCTGTCGGAAGATGCGGTGGACGGGCTTGACGTATCCCTTTTGCAGAACTACCTGCTGAATCCAGTGCTGGGAATCAAAGATCCGAAGACGGATAAAAGGATTGATTTTGTGGGCGGCATCAGAGGCCTGGAGGAACTGGAGCGGAGAGTGCGGATGGAGCAGGAATGTTTTAAGGGACAGGGTTCTTCCATGGCAGTAGCATTTTCTCTGTATCCCACATCGATCGGGGAGCTGTTCGCTGTCGCGGATGCGGGAAAGCTGATGCCCCCCAAGTCCACCTGGTTCGAGCCGAAGCTGAGGAGCGGGCTGTTTTTACATACTTTAGAATAAAATGTACCTTCCAAAAGCGATGGAATGGTATAAAAAAGCTGCGGAAGCCGGACATCCATAAGGCTATGAAAAAGATAAATACTATGCAGAGAGAAAGGACAGAGAGGCTATGACAAAAAAACTGTATGAACTGATGAACTGGCCCGAAATCGAGGAGATTATCTATTCGGAATCGGACAATCCCCATGAACTGCTGGGCCCCCATAAATCCGGACGGCAGACTCTTGTGCAGGCATATTTTCCGGGAACGGAAGCGGCGAAGATTGTCTTCGAGGATACCGGGGAGACTGTGGAAATGGAACTGGCGGATGAGGACGGCTTCTTTGCGGCGCTTCTTCCCAGAAAGGAGAGCGAACTGCCTGTTTACCAGTATCTGGTGAAGGGAAAGGACGGCAGTGAAAAGGTTCGGGGTGAGGCATACCGCGCAAAACCGCAGATAACGGAAAAGGACACGGAGAAATTCAAGAACGGCATCCACTATACCATTTATGAAAAGCTGGGCGCTCATCCCATGGAAATTGACGGTGTAAAGGGAACTTATTTTGCTGTGTGGGCCCCAAATGTGATGCGCGCCAGCGTGGTAGGGGATTTCAACGCCTGGGACGGAAGAGTGCACCAGATGAGGCGGCTTTGGGATTCCGGCATCTTTGAACTCTTTATTCCGGATGCGAAAGCAGGCGACAATTACAAGTTTGAGATGAAGGTAAAGGGTGGCCTTACCTATCTGAAGGCAGACCCTTACGGAAATGCCGCCCAGCTTCGCCCTGAGACAGCCTCTGTCATTGCGGATCTGAATTCCTTCAAATGGACGGACGAGAAATTCCTGAAAGGAAGAGACGGCTTCCAGACAGGAAATGTGCCGGTCAGTATATACGAGCTGTATCTTGGTTCCGTGATCAGGGAGGATAAGGAAACCTATCCCAATTACCGTGAAATCGCGGCAAAGCTGATTCCTTATATAAAAGAGATGGGTTATACCCATGTGGAGCTGATGCCCGTGATGGAACATCCCCTGGACGGCTCCTGGGGGTACCAGGTGATAGGGTACTATGCGCCTACGGCCAGGTACGGCTCCCCGGAAGATTTCATGTATTTTGTAAATGAACTGCACAAAGCAGGTATCGGCGTGATTCTGGACTGGGTTCCGGCTCATTTTCCCAGAGATACTTACGGTTTGTCTAATTTTGACGGCACCTGCCTTTACGAGCATATTGACCCCAGACAGGGAAGCCATCCTCATTGGGGGACTTTGATTTACAATTACGGCAGACCACAGGTGTCCAATTACCTGATTGCGAATGCCCTGTTCTGGGTGGAAAAATACCATGCGGACGGTATCCGGATGGACGCTGTAGCGAGCATGCTTTATCTGGATTACGGCAAAAAGGATGGCGAATGGGTTGCCAATATGTACGGCGGCAAGGAGAACCTGGAAGCCATCGAACTGATCAAGCACCTGAATTCCGTCATGAAGAAACGAAATCCCGGTGTCCTTACCATTGCGGAGGAAAGTACCGCATTTCCGAAGATTACAGGAGCCCTGGAAGACGATGGGCTGGGCTTTGACCTGAAGTGGAACATGGGCTTCATGAACGATTATCTGGATTATATCAAATATGATCCTTATTTCAGGAGCCATCGCCATGGGGAACTGACCTTCAGCATGGTCTATGCTTACAGCGAGAAGTTTGTGCTGGTATTTTCACATGATGAGGTGGTGCACGGCAAGGCGTCCCTGATTGGGAAGATGCCGGGGGAGAGGGAGCAGAAATTTGCGAATCTCCGTCTTACTTTCTCTTATATGATGACCCATCCGGGCAAGAAACTGCTGTTCATGGGACAGGATCTGGGCGAATTCGATGAGTGGAACGAGGAGCGGAGTGTGGAATGGGAACTTGCGGAAGTGCCGGAGCATAAGGGAATCTCTGTACTGATGAAGGATTTGAATCATATATACCGCACGACGCCTGCGCTTTATGCCATGGATGATGCTCCGGAAGGGTTTGAGTGGGTGAACCACATCTCAGCCCAGGATTGCTATCTTACCTATCTTCGGAAAGGAAGAAATGCGGATGAAATGCTGCTGATAGTGGCAAATTTCGCCGGTGTGGAGAGGGAAATTACCACCGGGACACCCCTTGCCGGCAAATATAAGGAGATTTTCAACTCCGACAGCGCGAAGTACGGCGGAACAGGAATCGTGAATAACAGGGTGAAACGGGCGAAAGCCGTGGAATGGGACGACAGGCCTTATTCTGTCACGGTGAAGGTGGCGCCGCTGTCTCTGAGCATACTGAAATATATTCCTTATACCATGGAGGAGATTGGATCCATGGACGAGAAAAGTGCCGAAGACCATTCTCCGGAAGATAATATCGTAGAAGGCAAACAATCTGCCGGGAAGAAAGCTGCTGTAAAGGAGACTTCAAAAACGAAGAAGCCTGCCCGGGAAAGTTCGAAAAAGACAGCGAAGGCGTCGGCAGAAGCGACGCCTGGAGAGAAGGCTGCTGTGGGGACAGAAGCGGCACCTGCAGAGAAGGTTGCTGTCGGAGCAGAAGCGGCACCTGTTGAGAAGGCTGCTGTGGGGACAGAAGCAGCACCTGTAGAGAAGGTTGCAGTGGAGGCAGAAGCGGTACCTGTTGAGAAGGCTGCTGTCGAGGAAGAAGAGGTGTCTGCAGAGGAATCGGCTGTCGAATCAGGAGAGGAAGCGTCTACAGAGAGAACAGGTATCAAGCCGGAAGAGGTACCTGAGGAGAAAGCATCTGAGGAAGTGATTGGGACAGTCGAAGAACCTGTAAAGAAAAGAACCGCGAAAGAGACAAAGAAAAAAACAGCCGCAGAAGCGGGAAAGAAAACGAAAACAAAAAAGGAAGATGAGCCTGTAGGAAAATCCGGAAAAGCGAAGAGCAATACAAAGAAGAAGACTACTTCCGTAAAGAAGAAAGAGGCTCAGTAATCTGCTACAGTTTATGCTCGCGCTCAAAAACATTTGTCAACGTAAATGTATAACGAGTGAGCGCTTCTGCGATTCGGAACAAAAGAACGGCAAAGGAATGCGCTCACGAGTATAACACAAAATGCAAACATGGGAAAGGATAGAACGCCGTGTCAATATTGGGGCTGGCGGCTGAGGGCGCTGCCGATAATATAATAGAAGAAATCGAAGATCTGGAAGAGCGGATGCAGCCTGACCTGATCAAAGAATTCATGAGTCAGCTCCCGGAAAAGGCACTGAATTTCGGAGTGCGCATACTGCTGGCGGTAGTGTTTTTCCTGATTGGCGTAAATCTGATTAAATTAGTTCGGAAAATAATTAAAAAGTCCATGAAACGCGCCAATGCGGAGTTAGGTGTCATTCAGTTCGTGGATTCTTTTGTCAGGGCCACGCTTTACGTATTACTGGTGACTTTGCTGGCATCCTCTTTCGGACTGGATGCGGCCAGCGTGGTGGCTGTGCTGGGTTCTGCCGGCGTGGCCATCGGCCTGGCGGTTCAGGGCAGCCTGTCCAATCTGGCTGGCGGCGTGCTGATACTGGCGCTGAAGCCCTTCAAGGTGGGGGACTATATTAAAGAAGGCTATTCCGACAAGGAAGGAACCGTCACGGAAATCCAGATATTCTATACAAAGCTTCTGACACCGGATAACCAGACGGTCATTCTGCCCAACGGGAATCTGGCCAACAACAGCCTGGTCAATGTCACCACCCAGGAAGCCCGCCGTATGGACATTTCGGTGGGAATCTCCTATAACGCTGACCTGAAGAAGGCAAAGGAGGTGCTGCTGCAGGTGCTCGCAGGGGATGAGGCAGTTTTGAAAGACAGGGACTATCTGGTGTTTGTGGACTCCCTGGCCGATTCTTGTGTGAAGCTTGGAGTACGCTGCTGGTTCCGCCAGGAGGATTTCTGGCAGGGGAAGTGGCGTATCACGGAGAACTGCAAGCTGAAACTGGATGAGAACGGAATTGAGATTGCCTTTAATCAGCTGGATGTACATCTGGACGGTAAAATTCAGTCTTTATGAGAACAGGCTTGGTTGCTGTAAGAATTAGCTGTGGAGGAATAGGCTTGGCTGCCGTAAGAATCAGCTGTGGAGGAATCAGTTACAATGGGAGAGAACCGCTATTTTCAAAAGGCACTATCCGATTTTACGTATGAAACAGCCAGTGGGGGAGCAATCCGCCACCTGGTTGATTCTGGATATACGGTTCGGCAGATTGCAGAGCAGTTGGATTTTCCCACGCCTTATGAGAGGGTTCAGAAAACGGTATGGGAACATTTGCTCGGGCAGAAAACCATACTGTCGGAAAAGCCAGGCAGCGGCGAAGGGAAGGAATCAGTTTATTACGTCAGGGAATATGACAGGTATGGCAAGGCTTCCTTCCGCCGCGTTGTTGTGCTGGAGGACGGGGAATCCGTAGCGGATTGGACGGTTCAGGCTCTGGAAAGCGGAAAAACGGCAGAGGAGCTGTTTACTTTGCTGCAGGGCAAGCTGGATGCCAACAGTGCGGAATATGCGTATGCTTCCTTTGAGTTCGGCCTGACGTTCAGAAAGAACCCTACGCAGTATGAAGCGATGCTCTCTGCTCTGGAAGACCTACAGAAGGAGTATGTTACAGGCTTACCCTGGGAAGGACGGCAGGTATATCACAAAATGAACACCTGGGGAATGGATATCCTGATGCAGCTCTACAGGGCAGGACAGTACCAGGGAGAATGTTTTTTCCTGAAAACAAAGGAAATTCTGCAAATTGGATGAGGGCTCACAGATAGCGATTTACTGCGGAAATAGAAAAATGGAACAGAAATTCAAATAAAAATTTGAGAAAAATTGAAAAAGTAGTTGAAAAAAATTTAAAAACCTTGTATAATAGCATTCAGTTGCATTGGGGATGCAGTGAGGTTGGTGTATGGCTGTGTTGATGATGCAGGTGATGCTTCTGTGGCTCAGTTGGTAGAGCGATTGATTCGTAATCAATAGATCACGGGTTCGAGTCCCGTCAGAAGCTTTCAAGAAGCCAGTGTTTATGCGGTTTTGTGATTTCTCTGATATCTGTTTTTACAACTTGTAAATTTTCTGTTAAACTTATTTTATCTGAATTTGTCCCGGAATTTGAATTATTTCCCGGTCTATGTAAGGCCGTAAAGCAGATGCTTTTTTGGCCTTTTTCACGATACGCCTACATTTTAAACCGTATCTTTATCTGATGCTCAATGATCTGGATGGACTTATAGAATCCCAGCGCGATAATGCACAGTACGATAATACTTGTAATCACCATATCCAGCTGGAATACCTGAGAGCCGTATATGATCAGATAGCCAAGACCTCTCCTTGCTGCCAGGAATTCTCCGATGATGACCCCTACCAGGGCCAGACCGATGTTCACTTTTGCCGTACTGAGCAGAATGGGAACGGAACCGGGCAGGACAACCTTGGAGAACGCATCCCGCCTGCTGCCGCCCAGAGTGTAGATCAGGGTAATCTTCTCCGCATCCACCTGCTGGAAGCCTGTGTAAAAGCTGATGACGGACCCGAAGACAGCCACGGACATGCCTGCCACAATGATGGTTCTGGTACCTGTGCCCAGCCAGACGATAAACAATGGGGCCAATGCTGATTTGGGCAGGCTGTTCAATACCACCAGATACGGCTCCAGTATCTCTGACAGCCTGGGTGAATACCACAGCAGCGTGGCAACCAGCAGGCTTGCGCAGAGTACCAGAAGAAAGCTGAAGAGCGTCTCAAAAAGCGTCACCCCGATATGGGCGAGCATGGAATTGTTTCTCATCTGGTCTACAAAGCATTTAGCCACCCGGCTGGGGCTGGCAAAGAAAAAGCTGTCAATCCATTTTAAATCGGCGCTGATCTCCCAAAGTGCCAGAAAGAGAACAAACAGAATTGTCCTCCAGGATGCAATCTCATGATGGTGTCTGCGGTGTTTTTTGACAAATTCTTCCTGTTTCGTCAATTCAGCAGGTTCTTTCCGGGAGACGTTTCTTTTCCGGAAGAGATTTCTTTTGTTTGGTGAGAAATTCTTTTCATTGATTTGGTTTGTTTTCATGTGTCAAATCCTCCCATAGCATATTGAAATACTGTTGGAATTCGGGAGCATTTCTGGCCGCCAGAGGGGAGCTGTCCGCCAGGGTCAATCTGACGGCTACTTCATTTTTGACAACCGCGGGGCGCCCGGACAGGACAATAATCCTGTCGGCAAGACTGATAGCCTCAGACAGATCGTGGGTGATTATGATCATGGTCTTCCCTGCGGCACGGATCAGGCGGCAGATATCAGCGGATACGAAGAGCCTTGTCTGGTAATCCAGGGCGCTGAAAGGCTCATCCAGTAATAACAGCTGAGGTTCCAGGGCCAGGGTGCGAATCAGGGCGGCGCGCTGTTTCATGCCGCCGGACAGTTCGCTGGGGCGCTTGTCGCGGAATTTGTCAAGCCCGTAATCTGTCAGCAGTCTTTCTACCGTATCCAGATGCTCCTTCGTCATGGCATGGTTCAGTTCCAGTCCCAGAGTGACATTGCGGTAGACTGTACGCCATTCAAAAAGGTGGTCTCTTTGAAGCATATACCCTATTTTAGGATAATGCAGTGAGCCGTCGGGATTGCTGACAGCTATGGTGCCTTCTTCGGGGGATAAAAGGCCCGCAATAATGGAGAGAAGCGTGGACTTTCCGCAGCCGCTGGGGCCTACAATGGCGATAAATTCCCCTTCACGGACACCAAAGGATATATTTTGAAGAGCCCTTGTTTCCCCGTGCAGGCTGTGATAGGAATAACCTATATTTTTTAATTCAAGGATATTCTGCATATATGCTGTCCTGAGCCCGGATAATCTGGGCTTTGTACCCGGTTTTATGGAACACAGATCCGGTTTGTACGAGTTTCAGCCCGGTATCTTCCGGACATTTAACCTTTACCTTTTTATAATAATGTATGAAAAGAACAGCAAAGGGGTTCGGCTTTTTAGGGATAATTTCTTCAGCCCTTTACTTGCGCTGGGAAATCTTTTATGGTAATATCTTGTTTAAAGCGTTGCGGGCATTCGGTGTAAAACCGGCATGTCGCTTCGGTTAATATTAAACTTTAGGGAATACGAAGATTTTTCTGACCTTTCCTTAGAATCGGAGGATAATATGGCACAGCTATGGGGCGGTCGTTTTGTGGGGGAGACAGACAAAATGGCCTATGATTTCAATGCCTCCATCAGTTTCGATAAACGCCTGTTTGAAGAGGATATCGAGGGCAGCATTGCGCATGTGACCATGCTGGCAAAGCAGAATATTCTGACAGAGACAGAGAGGGATTCCATTTTGCAGGGACTCTCGGGTATTCGGGATGACGTGAGAGCAGGAAAGCTTGCAGTTGATGAAACCTGCGAAGATATTCACAGCTTTGTGGAGACAGAGCTGATCGGACGTGTTGGGGATGTGGGCAAGAAGCTGCATACCGGCAGGAGCCGTAACGATCAGGTAGCGCTTGATATGCGGCTGTATACGAGAAAGAGGGTTCAGAAGACGGACAGCCTGTTAAAGGATCTGCTTTCCGTGATATTGAGGACTATGGAAGAAAATCTGGAAACCTATATGCCCGGATTTACTCATTTGCAGAAAGCGCAGCCTGTCACCCTTGCACACCATTACGGCGCTTATTTTGAGATGTTCAAGCGTGACAGACAGCGTATGGCGGATATTTATGAGAGGATGAATTACTGTCCGCTGGGAGCCGGGGCACTGGCAGGCACCACTTATCCGCTGGACAGGGAATATACGGCGTCTTTGATGGGATTTGCGGGGCCTACCCTGAACAGCATGGATTCCGTGTCCGACAGGGATTATCTGATTGAATTTTTGTCGGCCCTGTCTACCATTATGATGCATCTTAGCCGGTTCAGCGAGGAAATCATCATCTGGAATTCCAACGAATACCAGTTTGTAGAGATTGATGACGCTTACTCCACCGGAAGCAGCATCATGCCTCAGAAGAAGAATCCGGATATCGCGGAGCTGGTGCGGGGCAAGACGGGACGGGTATACGGCGCGCTGATGTCGCTGCTGACTACCATGAAAGGGATTCCCCTGGCATACAATAAAGATATGCAGGAGGATAAGGAGCTGTCTTTTGATGCCATGGACACCGTACACAACTGCCTGATTTTGTTTACGGGAATGCTTCGCACCATGCGTTTTAATAAGGAGCGGATGGCTGCCAGCGCCATGAACGGGTTTACAAATGCAACGGATGCGGCAGATTACCTTGTGGGGAAGGGAGTTCCTTTCAGAGATGCTCACGGCATTGTAGGCAGGCTGGTATTGTATTGCGTGGAAAAGGGGACTTCCATAGAAAAACTGTCATTGGAAGAATTACGGGAGATCAGCGACAAATTTGAGGAAGATATCTATGATGCGGTATCATTGAAAACCTGTGTGGAGAAGCGCCTGACGCTTGGAGCGCCGGGAACGGAAGTGATGAGACAGGTGATTGCAATAGAGAGGGCATATCTGAATGCTGAATGATATGCTGTCTCATACTATATTTATTCAACGCCGGCAAAGGGCGACACAGAATGGAGGAGATGTAATGAGTGAGAAATTAAAGGTTGGTATTTTAGGCGGAACAGGCATGGTAGGGCAGCGCTTTATTGCCCTTCTGGAGAATCATCCCTGGTTTGAGGTGACGACGATAGCGGCAAGTCCCCGTTCTGCGGGCAAAACATATGAAGAGGCTGTAGGCGACAGATGGAAGATGGATACGCCCATGCCGGAAGCCGTAAAAAACATCAGAGTTATGAATGTCAATGAAGTGGAGGCTGTTGCGGCAGAGGTTGACTTCGTATTCAGCGCCGTCGACATGTCGAAAGATGAAATCAGGAAAATCGAAGAGGACTATGCACGGACGGAGACACCGGTAGTCTCGAACAACAGCGCCCACAGATGGACTCCGGATGTTCCCATGATGGTGCCGGAGATTAATCCGGAGCATATGGAGGTAATTGAGTCCCAGCGGAAGCGCCTCGGCACAAAGAGGGGGTTTGTGGCGGTAAAACCCAACTGTTCCATTCAAAGCTATGCGCCGGTGCTCACCGCATGGATGGAGTTCGAGCCGGTGGAAGTAGTGGCTACCACGTATCAGGCAATCTCCGGGGCGGGCAAAACCTTCCGGGATTGGCCGGAGATGGTCGGCAACATCATCCCTTATATCGGCGGGGAAGAGGAGAAGAGCGAGAAGGAGCCGCTGCGCATCTGGGGAAAAGTGGAGGACGGCGCAATCGTTCCTGCAAAAGGACCTGTGATCACCTGCCAGTGTATCCGTGTCCCGGTGCTGAATGGGCATACCGCTGCCGTATTTGTGAAATTTAGCAAAAAGCCCACGAAGGAACAGCTGATTCAGAAACTCAGGGAATTCAGCGGCGAGCCGCAGAGATTAGGGCTGCCCAGCGCACCGAAGCAGTTCATTCAGTATCTTGAGGAGGATAACAGGCCCCAGGTAGCTCTGGATGTGGATTTTGAAAACGGCATGGGAATCAGCGTGGGGCGGCTTCGGGAGGACACGGTTTATGATTACAAGTTTGTAGGATTGTCTCATAATACCGTGAGAGGCGCCGCAGGCGGAGCGGTTCTCTGTGCGGAATTGCTGAAGGCACATGGGTATATTACGAAGAAATAGATGGGGAAGTTTATTGACAGAAATAGGGACGACAGTGTGGGAAAGAAATTATTTATTGCAGAAAAGCCCAGCGTAGCACGGGAATTTGCAAATGCATTAAAAGTGAATACGGCTTCCAGGGACGGCTACCTGGAAGGGGCGGATGTGATTGTCACCTGGTGTGTAGGGCACCTGGTTACCATGAGCTATCCGGATGCCTATGACGAAAGGCTGAAAAGATGGAGTTTCGATACGATTCCGTTCCTTCCGGAAAATTATAAATATGAAGTCATTGAAAGCTCCAGAAAGCAATATACTATTGTGAGTTCCCTGATGAAACGTCCTGATGTAACCACGATTTATGTATGCACGGACTCCGGGCGGGAAGGGGAATACATATACCGCCTGGTGGAGCAGATGTCCGGTGTCACTGGTAAGGAGCGGAAGCGTGTGTGGATTGATTCCCAGACGGAGGAAGAGATATTAAGGGGAATCCGTGAGGCCAAAGATTTAAAGGAATACGATAACCTCAGCGACGCTGCTTATCTGCGCGCAAAGGAAGATTATCTCATGGGTATCAATTTTTCCCGTGTACTCACCCTGAAATACGGCAATACGGTTAAAGATTATCTGAAACGTGATAAAGCGGTTATTTCCGTGGGACGTGTCATGACCTGCGTGCTTGGAATCGTCGTAAACCGGGAGAGGGAAATCCGCTCTTTTGTGAAGACTCCTTTTTACAGAGTAGTGGGGAATTTTCGGCTGCGGGATAAAATGTTTTCCGGGGAATGGCGTGCCGTTGAAGGCTCTTCCTGGTATGGATCCCCGAAGCTTTATAAAGAGAACGGATTTAAGGACAAAGCGGATGCGGAGAAGCTGATAGCCCATCTGGAACAGGAGCCCGTGGGTGACATTGTCCTGGAGAGCATATCCCGCAAAAAGGAGAACAAAAATCCGCCGCTGCTTTATAATCTGGCGGAACTGCAGAATGACTGCTCGAAGTTTTTCAAGATCAGTCCGGATGAGACACTGCGGATTGTGCAGGAACTGTATGAAAAAAAGATGGTTACCTATCCCAGAACGGATGCCAGGGTCCTTTCAACGGCGGTGGCAAAGGAAATCCATAAGAATATCGGCGGATTACAGGGATTTGAGCCGGCTGCCGTGTTTGCTGCGGAGGTTCTGAAGAACGGAAGCCATAAAGGGATTGCGAAGACAAGGTATGTGAACGATAAGCAGATTACGGACCACTACGCCATCATTCCTACCGGCCAGGGGCTGAACAGCCTTAAGAACCTTCCGCCGCTGTCGGCAAAGGTATACGAAGTGATTGTCCGCAGATTTTTAAGCATTTTTTATCCGCCGGCGGTTTACCGCAAATACGCGCTGTGCATTCGGGTAAAAGAGGAACGGTTTTTCGCTAATTTCAAGGTACTGGCGGAAGAAGGATACCTGAAGGTTATGCCGGTGAAGAAGGATATTCCGGGTCAGGACAGCCGGGTGCCGGAGAGTGCTGCCGGCGGAAACAGGCAGACGGCAGGCGGCGCAGGTCCGGAACCGTTGCAGGGAGCTGACAATAGAAACAGGCAGACGGCAGGCGGCGCAGGCCCGGAACCGTTGCAGGGAGCTGACAATAGAAACAGGCAGGCGGCAGGCGGCGCAGGCCCGGAATCGTTGCAGGGAGCCGACGGCAGAAACGGAAAGCAGCAGGCCGGAACCAAAACAGAGAATAAGGACGGCGAAGAGACAGAGATTCAAGGTGACGATGCATTTATGAAGCTGCTGGAGTCCCTGAAAAAGGGAGATAAGCTGGCAGTGGATTCCTATGAGGTAAAAGAAGGGGAGACTTCCCCGCCCAAGCGGTATACCTCAGGAAGCATCATCCTTACCATGGAGAATGCCGGCCAGTTTATCGAAGACGATGAACTGCGGGCCCAGATTAAGGGCAGCGGAATCGGCACCAGCGCCACCAGGGCGGAAATCCTGAAGAAACTGGTAAATATTGAGTACCTTTCCCTGAATAAAAAAACCCAGGTGCTGACCCCTACCCTGATGGGTGAAATGATATACGACGTGGTGGGAAGTTCCATCAAGGCGCTTCTGGACCCTGCGCTGACTGCCAGCTGGGAGAAAGGGCTGACCATGGTGGCGGAGGGCAATATTTCTTCGAAAGAGTACATGGACAAGCTGAACGGGTTTGTGGGGCGGAGGACACAATATGTGAAGCAGCTGAATAATCAGAGGACGCTGTACACGCAGTTTCAGGCCGCTTCGGCGAATTATAAGTCCTAAGTGCTTTTTACGGGAAAATTTTAAGATATACTCCAGGAAGCAAGTGCAGCTTCCTGGAGTTGAATGCGGCGCAAAGGGATGCGCCTTTTATCGGAAGCGAAGAGATTGCTTCCGATAA
>DKVC01000218.1:0-1592 GCA_002490995.1 Lachnospiraceae bacterium UBA7188 | reverse complement strand
TTGCTTCCGATAAGACATATTTTGGAAAGGTGGGAGAATGAGTAAAATGATCACAGTATCAGAATTATATGATTTAAAGGAAACGATTGCCTCTGAGTTGTTGAAAGAGGTTACTTATCCGTGGGAAGCGCTTCCGAAAATTCATGATTTTATTATAAGTCTGGGAGAGAAGCTGTCGAAAGAGCTTTATGAAGAGCGCGGGGAGCATATCTGGATTGCAAAAAGTGCCAAAGTAGCGCCTACAGCATGCCTGAACGGACCGTTGATCGTGGATGAGGATGCGGAAATCCGCCATTGTGCTTTCGTCAGGGGCAATGCTATTGTAGGAAAGGGCGCTGTGGTAGGAAATTCTACGGAATTGAAAAACGTAATTTTATTCAACAGGGTTCAGGTGCCCCACTACAATTATGTAGGCGACAGTATCCTGGGCTATAAGTCCCACATGGGAGCCGGTTCCATCACATCCAACGTTAAAAGTGATAAGACGCTGGTAGTGGTTAAGGGAGAAGGGATTTCCATTGAGACAGGCTTGAAGAAAATGGGGGCCATGCTCGGCGATAACGTGGAAGTGGGCTGCAACAGCGTCCTGAATCCCGGAACTGTCATTGGCAGGAATACGAATATATATCCCACATCCATGGTCAGAGGCGTAATACCCCCTGACAGCATCTATAAAAAAGCTGCGGAAATTACCGGAAAGAGAATGTAATCCACAAATTTTTACAAAAAATACTAGCTTTTTTGCTGTAAGTATGAGAAAATAGAAAGAAAGATTATTTATTAATAACTTTACATAATCGAAAGGAGATTTCACATGATTTATTCAAAGGAAGTTGAAGAAATGTGCACAGTCGCTCAGGGTGTGCACCATGGTTGTGCGCCGATTCCCGAAGAAGCAAAGTGGGTACAGGCAAAGAAGGTGGAAGATATTTCCGGCCTGACACATGGTGTTGGCTGGTGTGCTCCTCAGCAGGGCGCATGTAAGCTGACTCTGAACGTCAAGGAAGGTATCATTCAGGAAGCGCTGGTTGAGACCATCGGCTGCTCCGGCATGACACATTCCGCAGCTATGGCTTCTGAGATTCTTCCCGGCCTGACTGTTATGGAAGCGCTGAACACTGATCTTGTGTGCGACGCTATCAACACTGCCATGAGAGAACTGTTCCTTCAGATCGTTTACGGACGTACCCAGAGCGCATTCTCAGAGGAAGGCCTGCCCATCGGCGCAGGGCTTGAGGATTTAGGCAAGGGCTTAAGGAGCCAGGTTGGTACCATGTACGGTACTTTGAAGAAGGGTCCCCGTTATCTGGAAATGGCAGAAGGCTATGTAACCGGCATTGCTCTGGACAAGAATGACGAGATCATCGGTTATGAATTCGTAAGCCTTGGAAAGATGACCGACTTCATCAAGAAGGGCGACGATCCCAACACCGCTTATGAGAAGGCAAAGGGTCAGTACGGACGTGTTGCAGACGCTGTGAAGATTATCGATCCCAGGAAAGAATAAAGCATAACCGCGAAGAGAATTGAGAGGTTTCCAGAAAATAAGGAGGACAGGAAAAAATGGCTTTATTTGAATCATATGAAAGACG
>DKVC01000137.1:1375-5185 GCA_002490995.1 Lachnospiraceae bacterium UBA7188 | reverse complement strand
TCCTCCCGGCCGTTTATGTACCGGGTGTAATAATCGACCTGCGCCTCATAGCTTGTCGCCTGTTCCTCGGAATCCGTGGATACCCTCGCATACCCCGCCGTCTTCCGCTTTTTCGCCGCCGCAATCGGCCTGGAGTCAAACCGGTTCAGCGTGGCGGGTATGGTTGTTACTTTCTTTGCCATTCTGCCACCTCCCCATCCGTAAAGTGAAATTCAAACCTGTCCCCGTATGCCGTCACTCCCGCAATCTCCTTTACAAAGCGGGGTTCGTAATCCTCCCGCCCCAGGACTTCCGCCGCTGCCTTTCGGAATTCATCATCCAGCAGCCTGCGGAAGGAACACCCCCGGCACACCCAAACCTTATATTTTTCCTTCTGCCCTTTCGGACCCATCTTCCAGTAATCGCATTCCAGTTTCCTGCCGCAGCACCCGCAGGTGATTTTCTGCGAAAATGCGCTGCGGCCTCTTTGGTATGCCCGCATGACCTCTCTTGCCTTCCCGCTTTTCATGCGGAACTCAATGCGGTCTGCATTTATTACAATCTGCTCGACTTCCCTCCGGACTGCCGCCCCGTCAAAGGCGGCAAGCTCCAGTACGGCGGCCGCCGCCTGCTCCAGCTCCGTTTCATAGATCGGCCGGAGCCCGCACACATCTTTCCCTTTGCGCTCCCTGGTATTGCAGTTCCATTTCTTGCCGTACTTCGTGGTGCGCCTGCTCACCGAACGGCCGCATTCCCCGCATTTCACCAGTCCGGAAAAAGCCGTGAGCGTGGGGTTTTTATTGGCGGCGGCATCCGCCCGCTGCTCCCGTATGAGCTGCGCCTTTTCAAAATCTGCCTGCGGGATGAGAGGCTCGAACATACCCTCCACCATGTACATGGGCAGCTCGCCCTTATTCCTTTTCCTCGTATGCCCCTCGGAAATAAAATTCTTCTGCAGGAGCATGGAGCCCGTATAGGACGGGTTCGTGAGGATGAACTTGATGGTGGAGTCGTCCATCGGCACGCCTTTCTGCCCCGTGATGCCCCTCTCCGAAAGTTCCTTTGCAATCCCGTAGGCAGATGTGCCGGAAAGGTACTTTGCAAAAATCTCCTTTATGACCTCGCCCTGCTCCGGTATGACGCGGAACATTTCCCCGTCCCATTCATATCCGTATGGCGCTTTATGCCCGTTCGGGATGCCCTGTTCAAACCGTTTCCGGATGCCCCACTTCACATTCTCTGAAATGCTGCGCGATTCCTCCTGTGCGAAGGACGCAAGCAGGGTGAGCAGCAGCTCCCCCTCGTTGGAAATGGAGTGGATGTTTTCCCTTTCAAAATAAACATCGATTCCAAGCTCCTTCAGGTGCCTCGTCACCGTCAGTGTGTCCACGGTATCCCTTGCAAAACGGCTGACGGACTTTACCAGCACCATGTCAATCTTCCCGGCATCGCAGTCCGCAAGCAGCCTGTTGAAGTCATCGCGGTGGCTTGTGTCCCTTCCGCTGATGCCCTCATCCGCATATATGCCCGCAAACTCCCAATTAGGATTTTTTTGTATCAATCCGTTGTAATGGCTGACCTGCGCGGAAAGGGAATGGAGGAGCATTTCCGTCTCCATCGACACCCTGGCATAAGCCGCCACCCTCTTCCTCTTTTTCAGTTCCGGCAGAACCTGCCCGATTACGCTGATTCTCGGCATATCATCCCTCCTTGTCAGTGTCACATGATGCCATAGAACCAGCTTTATATCCACTCATTTCGGTCTGTAAACTAACCAAAATCGGGCGGTATTTTTCCCGGAAAATTGTATCAATCTGACCGTACTCCTCTGCCGTCATCGCCCCCTGCTCCATGAGGGATTTCGCTATGTTCATGGTGGCGTGGTACATTTTCTCGTTCTGGAACTGCTCTTCACTCATCCGCTCCACCCCCAAACCTGTCAGCCACATAACACGCATGACAGCAGTATTTCCGTCCGGCGTTCCCATAAGCAGTAAACGGCTTTTTGCAGTAAGCGCATATAAACCCATAATGCGCCCTGCGCTCCACCCTGTCCTGATGGCTGTTCCACCAGGCGTTCCGGCATTTATCGGAACAGAACTTCTTCACCTTCCGCCCCGGATTCTGCCTTACCTGTGTCCCGCAGCAAAGGCAGTTTCTTTTATCCCCGTCCGCAGTATCCGCAGCCCCGTTGAGCCCTTTCCTCCTGCAGAAGGACTTCACTGTATTTTCTGAAAGCCCAAGTTCCCGTGCGATCTTGACATATCCACAGCCGCCGGCCTTCATCCTCCGTACCTGTTCTTCCTGCCTGTCAGTCATGGCCACACCTCCTTACCATACGGAGATTTCGCGGCGGTTTTGGATACCCATGCTCCCCCAAAAATATAAGTTGCAAATCTGCGGATTCAGAGTTAATATCCACCACTAAGGAAAGGAGGGAGACCACCATGGATAAGGATTCAGTAATGTACCAGTTGATGAACCTGCGTGTGAATACCATTTTAAACAGCATCCAGGCCGCAGACGAAGAGTACCAGGAGATTCAGCGTATGTCCGATGTTTACTCCGGCCAGCTTGATGCCATGGATCTGCCAAGGGAAACCCGGCTGCTCATTGACAAATATGTCAGCGAACAGAACGCCCTCGGCGCACGGTATGGCGCACTTGCCTATCTGCTCGGCTTTTCGGACTGCATAGAGCTGTTCCGCAGCCGCATTGGCATTGAAGGCTGTGCAAAAATTGTTTTGGAAAAGTAACAGTTATACAAAAATAAGGGAATGCCTGTGGAAGCACTATGCCCACCTGCATTCCCTTATCTTTACATGGAAAAATCACAAAGCCGGTTAAAAACTACATCCCGCCTTACTCATAAATTCCTGTTTCTTCAACCCATAGGATTCTTTAATTTCCTCCGGTATACAGCGGAAAATTTCAGCGTACTCCAGCTCGACCAGCGGGGTACCACTGGCATATTCAAGAATCTGCTGGCATACCCACTCATCCCACAGGTCACGGAACATCGCCTCGCTGCTTCTGAAAGTTTTTACAGACTCGAACCCTCCAGGCAGCTTATAGTACCGCAGCTTGACAAAGCCAAACCGCCCTGCATCCAGCACCAGCGTATCCTCTTCCACAAACGCCCCTTCAAATGCCTCTGCCACCTTCCTGCATAGCTCCCGCTCATCTGCCGATATGTAATCCCCTGCCATTTATTTTCACCTCCTCCAACATCCTCCTGAGTCTTAATACACTGCTATATAAACATAGTTTTCCACGGAATTCAACTTATTTTTCCTCGATTTCCTTTCCCGTCCGCCTTTCCCAATTTTTTGCAAATTTTCTTATTATAAGTTGATATATGTACGTTTTAGAGTTAATATTCACCACTAAGGAAGGGAGGAATCACTATGGTAACCAGGAAAACACCTGCATCTCTTGACGCCATCCTGTCAGGCCAGAAAATACACGGCAGAATCCTACAGAGTGGCTACAGCATAAAAGAAATACAGAATATGCTTGGTCTAGAATGCCCACAGTCTGTATACCGATGGCTCAAAGGCCGGTCCATGCCGTCAATAGACAATCTTTATATGCTCAGTCAGATTTTGGACGTACATATGGAGGACCTGCTTGTATCAATGGATGCCGCAGATCATTCCGTCTAAAGCGCGGCACCCGTTCTCCGATACCGCCCCACAAAAAAATGCCCGCGGAAAGCTGTGTGCCATCCGCGGGCATTGCCATTACCAAAATCGTATATTACACTCTCGTTGTATGGTCAAGCGAAATCCAGCCATCCCTTTTATCCTGGCAGGATTTCAGCAGCCCCCA
>DKVC01000137.1:897-1081 GCA_002490995.1 Lachnospiraceae bacterium UBA7188 | reverse complement strand
TTTCAGCAGCCCCCACTTTGACGCACCCTCCCCGTCTGCCTCCTCGACAATGGTAAAACTACCTATGCCCGTATACCGTCCTGTCTTTGCATACCCGGTTCCAGGCCCCCTGCGGATATTCAGGTCTGGGATATTTACCCTGACCATATAGGGCGCAGAGATGGTAAGGCTCTCCATGAACTGC
>DKVC01000137.1:460-592 GCA_002490995.1 Lachnospiraceae bacterium UBA7188 | reverse complement strand
CTCCATGAACTGCACTTTCCCCTCATCCATGACGGCTTTCAGGATAGCAAGGATTTTTTCCCCATATCCGGCTCCCGCCGCCCATCCCTTCCCAGCCGGGTTCTCCTTCTGCCCAAGCCACTCCACATATTC
>DKVC01000137.1:0-151 GCA_002490995.1 Lachnospiraceae bacterium UBA7188 | reverse complement strand
TCCTTCTGCCCAAGCCACTCCACATACTCTGCACATCCCCTCGTGACATATTTGAACCGCGGGTCAATGCAGTCGTTCGCTAACGCATCCTTCGAAGCGTAGGCTTTCAGATGCTGCACCTGCATCTGGATGCCGAGCTGCGGCGTATCAA
>DKVC01000091.1 GCA_002490995.1 Lachnospiraceae bacterium UBA7188 | reverse complement strand
GTAAAAGGGGTAAACATTTTTACCCCGGGGTAAAAGTCATCATAATCTAACAGCGGCACAGGCGGCATTTACAGATGATCCCATCGAGGATGCGTTTTTCGGTTGCGGAGGGGTATGTGAGATACCGGATATGCAGGAGAAAATGATTCGCCTTGCCAGAGGCGGTTTCAAGCACCACACGTCGGTGGGATCGGGCCATATGAAGGAAATCCTGAAGGAGGCATTTACCACCTATCTTGGATATGATTGGGTAGATATTGATAATTAGTGGAATGCCCTGAAAGCCATGGGGTAGTATGGGCTTTTGGGGCATTTGTTATAGAAGATTGGAGGGTCTGGATGAAAATCGCGGGACTTGATATCGGAACTACTGGCTGCAAATGCACCGTATTTGATGAGCAGGGTAATTATTTGGGGAAGGCGTACCGTGATTACCCGGTAATACGGTCTGTGGGAAGTCACGAAATTGATGTTTCTGTAGTAATGGATGGGGTATATGCCGTTATCCGGGAGATGACAGCGGAGTTTCCTGACATTACCGGGCTGGGAGTTACCAGCTTTGGGGAAACTTTTGTCCTGACGGATGGGGAGGGGAATCCCCTGCATCCTGCCATGCTGTACACGGATCCAAGAGGGGTGGAGGAATGCAGGGAGCTTACAGAGCGGCTGGGGGCAAAGCAGATTGCACGCATCACAGGCTTACGTCCCCATGAGATGTATAGCATAAGCAAATTGATGTGGATGAAAAAGCATCAGCCTGAAATCTACAAGGCGGCAAGACATGTGTTCTTAATGGAGGATTATGTGGTCTTCCACCTGACAGGGAAGGCGCAGATTGACTATTCCCTGGCATCCAGAACTATGGCTTTTGACATCCATACATTGGATTGGAGCAGTCAGGTACTGGAAGCAGCGGGGATAGAGAAAGAGCTTTTTTCTGTATGTGTTCCTGCGGGAAGCATGGCGGGAACGGTCTTACCGGCTGCTGTGGTGAATACGGGGCTGCCAAAGCAGACACAGATTGTCTCCGTAAGCCATGATCAGGTGGCTGCGGCCGTTGGCGCAGGAGCTTTTGACGGAAGTGCTGCGGTAGACGGCGCAGGAACTGTGCAGTGTCTGACACCAATCTATGATGAAATGCCGGATATTGACCAAATGTATGAGGGCTGTTTCTCAGTGGTGCCTTATGTGTTTCCGGGAACCTATGTGGCATATGCTTTTTCTTATACCGGTGGTGCGCTGATGCAGTGGTGTGTAGAGACTTTTGCGGGAGAAGCAAAGGGAAAGGCCAGGGAGCAGGGGATAACTGCCAATGAATTGCTGGAGCGGGAATATCAGGAGAGAAATCCGGATGGCCCCAGCGGTATGTTGGTGCTGCCCCACTTTGCAGGTGCAGCTACACCCTATATGGATATTGGATCTAAGGGTGTGATTCTGGGGCTTACCACGGCATCCACAGCAGCAGATATTTACCGCGGCTGCATGGAAGGGGTGGTATATGAAATGTACTTAAACTATCAGTCGTTGGCAGGCTCCGGTATCCGTTTTGAAAAACTGCATGCGACGGGAGGAGGCGCACATTCCGCAGTATGGATGCAGATGAAGGCGGATGTGCTGAACCTTCCCATCACGGCATTAAAGACTGTGGATGCCGGCACGGTGGGGAGCGCCATGCTCACAGGAGTGGCGGCAGGACTGTTCCGCAACCCAGAGGAAGCGGCAGAGGTGATGGTGGAGGAAACGGTCACCTATAAGCCACGTCAGGAGGTACACGAGAAATATATGCAGATATATGAGCGCTACTGTAAGTTGTACGATGCGGTGAGGCCGCTTATGTGATAGGAAAGGAGACCTATGAATCCATATATCGGACATGATTCCCAACTGTATGGGATTGAAGAACACCGCCTTGTAGGCGGAAAGGGCGACGGGATGCGCCTGTATGAAGTAAATAACGGAAAGGGCGTGCTGCTTATGGTATCTCCGGACAGAAACGGGGATATCGCCAGACTTATGTACAAGGGGATGAACTTAAGCTATCTCTCCCCCTGTGGCTATGTTGCCCCTGCCTATTATGACAGTATTGGCAGCAATTGGCTGAATTCCTTTACTGCCGGTTTTCTTACCACCTGCGGGCTGGAAGCGGTGGGCAGCCCCTGTGAGGATGAAGGGGAAGTGCTGCCCCTTCATGGCTCGATTGCCAATATTCCCTGCGAACGGGCATTCTGGACGGAGGAAAAAGGGGAACTGGTAATTCATACGGTTACAAAGGACGAGACTATTTTTGGACGCAAGCTCAGGTTATCCAGAAAGCTTCGGGTATCAACGGAAGAAAACTGCATTATCATTGAAGATACTGTGGCAAATACCGGTGACAGAATCGAGCCGTTTGAAATCCTGTATCATATGAATATGGGATATCCTCTGTTGGATGAAGACAGTATCCTGACAATTCCCTCTGTGGAAGTACAGCCCAGGGACAAACATGCGGCAGAGGACATTGCAAATTGGATGCATATGGAAAAGCCGACGGCCGGATATCAGGAGAGGTGTTATTATCATAAGTTTGCAGACAGGGAAGGGAAAGCAGTGCTTTATCAGCCGAAATGTAAGGTCGGGCTTACCATCAGCTTTGATGCCGCTGAGTTGGACGGTTTTGTGGAGTGGAAGATGATGGGGGTGCGTGATTATGTGCTTGGGCTGGAATGCGGAAACTGCTATCCAGATGGGCGGGATGTAATGCGCAGGAAGGGCATGCTGAAATTTCTGCAGCCCGGGGAGGAAAAGGTGTACTGCTTTGCCGTGCGGATATGGGAGGGTGAAAACTAAACTCAAAATTTTCCTCTGTTCGCCATTTTATTGATAGCCAGATTTTCTATTTCCTTTATAATGGGTAGAGAGGGCAGTTTTAAGCAGCGGCGGTGGATGGCCGTTTCGGGAGGGGAGTTTCCTATATCTTGTAGTACGAGAGAAGTTTCAGCTGCTTTCTCGGCGGATGAGGATTTTTCCATGATATGGGTGTTGTGGTACAGAAACGAATAATATGGCGAGGAGGAAAATACATGGACAGAATACTGGACGGCACAAAATTTACATTGGGGGTATGTTATTATCCGGAGCATTGGCCTGAAACCATGTGGGAAGATGATCTTGAAAGGATGTTGGAAAGCGGTATTGAGGTGATTCGGATTGCTGAGTTTGCGTGGACTTTGACAGAACCTGCGGAGGGCTGTTTTACTTTTGCGTTTTTTGACCGGTTTCTTGACTTGTGCCGGGAAAAGGGCATGAAGGTTATTTTTGGCACGCCTACGGCGACCCCTCCGGCGTGGCTGACAAAGAAATATCCGGAAGTGCTCAACGCACACCCGGACGGCAAGCGTCTGGAGCATGGCGGAAGGCGGCATTATAATTACAATTCCCCTGTCTATCGGGAGAAGACTGCGTTGATTGTGGAAAAACTGGCATGTCATTTCGGACAGCATCCCGCTGTTATTGGCTGGCAGATTGACAATGAACTGAACTGTGAAATGGATGAATTCTACTCGGAAGCGGATAATTGTGCATTCAGGATATTTCTTCAGGACAAATACGGGACATTGGAGGAATTGAACAGGGCGTGGGGTACGATATTCTGGAACCAGACCTATACAGACTGGGAAGAGATTGTGCTTCCAAAGCGTACCCGCAGTGGCAATCCTAATCCTCATGCATTGTTGGATTATGCGCGTTTCATTTCCCATAGTGCTCGTGATTATGCGCTGCTGCAAAGCAAAATCCTGCGCAAGTACCTGAAGGAAGGAGATTTTATCACTACCAATGGCCGGTTTGACCATCTGGACAATCATGAACTATCTAAGGAGAGTCTGGATTTCTATACCTATGACTCCTATCCTGATATGGCATACAATGCAGACGGAGGACGGCAGCCTTCAGGATTGCGGGATCGGGAGAGCAGCCGGAACCTGTCAGAAGTGCGTTCTGTTTCTCCCATTTTTGGTATTATGGAGCAGCAGTCCGGCCCTAACGGATGGACTACCTGCATGGCAGCCCCTGCGCCGAAGCCGGGGCAGATGACATTATGGACCATGCAGAGTATTGCCCATGGAGCAGATTACGTCAGTTATTTCAGATGGCGTACCTGCACCTTTGGCACGGAAATGTACTGGCATGGCATATTGGATTATTCCGGAAGGGAAAATCGGCGCATTGCTGAGCTGCGGGATATCCGGAAAAAGCTGGATTTGATACAGGAAGCTGCTGGAGGCCGCTATCAGGCAGATGTGGCGGTGGTAAAGGACTACGATAACTGTTGGGATCTGCGCATTGACATATGGCATCGGGATCTGGAGGCCGCCAGCCAGTCTGCAATCTTTGCGGCGGCTCAGAAGTCCCATACGCCGCTGGACTATGTATATCTTTCCGAAGAGGGAGCCAGCACGCCCCTGTCTTCTTACAAAGTGTTGATATATGCTCATCCCTGCATCATGTCCAGAAAGCGGGCTGCGGTTCTGGAGGAATATGTGGCAGGGGGAGGCACGTTGATTCTGGGATGCCGCAGCGGATATAAAGATTTGGATGGCCACTGTGTCATGCAGGATCTTCCAGGGCTGCTACGTACACTTTCGGGCGTGGACATTCCGGAGTTCACCCGTACCTGTCCCAGTGACAGTCCGGTCAGGATACAGTGGAAGGATAAATGTTTTGAGGCTCCGGTATTCAATGATATTTTACAGCCTCTGGTGGATGCCGGAGAGCCGGCTGAAGTGTTGGGCATTTATGAGAACTGCTATTATGCGGGAAAAGGAGCATTGCTTCGCCGCCATTATGGAAAGGGAACAGTCTATTCACTGGGAACCGTGTTTACAGAAGAATTGGCAGCGGCTTTACTGGAGGAGGTTCAGGCGGCAGAGCCTGAAAGGAAGACTTTTACTTTGCCCGAATGCTGTGAACTGGCGGTCAGGGAAAAGAATGGAGTCGATTATTACTTTGTGCTGAATTACAGTGAAAACTGTGCTGCAGTGGAGGTGAAGCGCCCGCTATTTAGTCTGTTTGACGGGATTGTAGTTGAAAAGGAGATGATTCTGGAGCCTTTTGGGACGGCAGTATTAAGTGGGCTCCCAGTGTGATAAGCCCGCTTACAGGGATGAATGCTCAAAGGGCTGTCTTTTTTCAGGCTGGCATCAACTAGGATACTGGCAGTACGGAAGGAGAGGAAAATATGTGGAATGAAGCAAGATGGCTGAAGGTGCCCATGGAAGAAATCCGAAGGAGGAAAATTTACCACGGCGATATGACGGGAAGATTTGCCTATTTTCGCTGTGAAATGGATTTGCCGGATAAGGTGCATTTGACAGTAGATATCACTGCCAGTTCAAGATACCGTCTGTGGGTGAACAGCAGGCCGGTTCTGTCCGGCCCCTGCAAGGGAGATGCATGGCGGCAGTATTATGAGACCGTTGAACTGACGGATTTACTTGTGCCGGGCAGAAATGTGTTTTGCGTCCAGGTGCTTTACAATGACCCGAATACGGCGGAGATTCAGACGGATGAGCGGGCGGCTATTTACGGTGTCATGGGGGTTCAGTCAGGGCATCGCCTGGCAGTGGAAGGGGATGTTTATAATGAAGATGATATAGTAGTGGGGACGCTTACCACGGGCAGAGCGGACTGGCGGGTATGGCTGGACAATAGTTTTTACTTGAAATCCAGCGATATTACCTGTTACCTGGGGGCGGTGACGGAAGAGATTGATTTTTCAAGGATGCCTGCCCCTTGGAAAGAAAAAGGGTTTGATGCCTCTGGCTGGATAAAGGCAGAAGTGGCTGATACAGTTCTTCCAACGAGTATTCTTTTTTCTGTGGGTGTACAGCCTAAATTCCGAATCAGGGAGAGGGAGATTCCCCTGCTTTATGAGAAGGAGGATGCTTTTGAACGTGATTTTTCCAGGGTAGACGGAAATGAAGTCGGCCTTTTAGAGAAAGGAAGCATTACCGTAGCGCCAGGACAGAATGTGGAGCTGATTCTGGATGCGGGCGCAGTGAAAAACGGGTATCCGCGTTATGTATTCCGAGGCGGAAGAGGCGGAACAGTCACAATCACGTATTTTGAGAAATTCGGAGGGCAGGGTTCTGACCTAAGGCGTACAGACTATGAAAATGGGGAGATTTCCGGTTTGACGGATACAGTCTGTCTCTCGGGAGAAGAAATCTGTTATGAACCCTTCTGGGTCAGAACCTTTCGGTTTGTGCGTGTCCATATTCGGGCGAAGGAGGAGGCAGTCGTATTGTTGGCTCCGAACTTTAGAAGGACGGGTTATCCTTTGGAAGTTGATTCATACATTCATTCCTCTTCTCCCTGGGTGGAAAGACTGTGGGATATCTGTGTGCGGACATTGGGAAACTGCATGATGGAGACTTATATGGATTGTCCTTATTATGAGCAGCTTCAATTTGCCATGGACACCAGATTGGAGGCATTGTTTACCTATGCGGTGTCAGGTGACTATGCACTGGCAAGGAAGGCATTGATTGATTTCCATTATGGCATGCAGCCGGAAGGATTGACAGCCGGAAAGTACCCTTCTGCATATTTGCAGGTTCTTTCCACTTTCTCGTTGCACTATATCTATATGTTGTGGGAATATTACCAGCAGACCGGTGACAGAGAAACTGTCCGTTTCTGCCAGGGAGATATTGACCGGATATTGGATTATTTTGACGCTAAAATAGGAGAGGACGGTCTGGTGGGACGGCTGAAATTCTGGGAATTTGTGGACTGGCAGCCGGACTGGTCAGAATTTTCCGGAATTCCCAGGGCATTGCAGCAGGGGGCGTCCACAATCATCAATCTTATGTATGCCTATGCGCTTTCCTGCGCAGGCAGTCTGTTTGCCGCCATGGGGCGTGGCGGGCTGGCAGGAGAATATAAAAGCCGCAGGGAGAAGGTTCTGGAATCAATCCAGAGATTGTGCTGGGATGCGGAGAAGGGAATGTACAGGGAGGGACCGGAATGCTGTCAGTTTACGCAGCATGCACAAAGCTGGGCTGTTCTGAACGGTTTAGTTGAAGGAGAGGCTGCAAGGGCAGTGCTTACCAATGCAATAGAAGATAAGGCGTGTCTTAAATGTTTCTTTTCTACGGCATATGAGTGGTTCCGGGCATTGGAGAAAGCGGAAATGTATGGGGCAATGCGGGATTGTCTGAATGACTGGATTTCTCTGCTGGAGCTGGATTGCACTACTTGCCCGGAGACTCCCAGAGGATCCCGCAGTGAGTGTCATGCGTGGAGTGCATTACCAATGTATGAGATGGTTCGCACCATGGCAGGGGTGGTTCCGGAGGGGATTGGCTGGGAGCATGTGCGGATACAGCCAAATACCATGGATCTGGAGGACTTGCAGGGAAAGGCAGCTACACCGAAAGGGGATATTTCCTTCCGGTATGAGAAGGCGGACGGAGTATGGCATTATTTGGTAGAACTGCCGGAAGGGATGGAGGCGACATTTGTTTATCCTGATGGAAATCAGGTGCGTTTGAACGGAGGTAAAGTGCAGATGTAGGGTATGGATATGTAGATGCAGCGGCGGTCCTGAGTATGGCGGCCGGTAGTATTTATCGGATTGACATTTGATAAAGCAGGCAGGAGTAAGCGTATGAATATGAAAACAATTGAAAAGGCTCAGATTTATCACAACACACATAACCCATTGCTTCCGCCCAAGCATCATATGCCGGATGTGGAGGCACATGTGATGTCGGACGGAAGGCTGTATCTGTACGGAAGCTATGATGCTTGTAAGAAGGAGTATTGTAGCAACTTTTACAGAGTGGCTTCCACTGCAGATATGGAAAACTGGAAGATTTCAGGGAAAGTCATGAAGGGGACGGATGTTCCGTGGTTTGACAAGGACGCCGGGGTGGAAGAGTCCCAGGGAGAGCCGACTCCCTTCATCCGGAAAATGATGGAAGAGATGGAAAAGAATCCGGAGCTTGATTATTTTGGAACCGCTGCGGAAAAGGAATTGGAGGCCCTTCTGTATGCGCCGGACTGCATGGAGAAGGACGGAAAATATTATCTCTATTTCTGTATGGTGGACGGAAGTGAGGGGGTAGCGGTCTCGGAGAGCCCGGATGGGACGTTTGGCTCATTTGTCAGGCTGCCCTGCAAAGGAATCGATCCGGCTGTCTTTCTGGATGAGGATGGTAAAGCTTATTATTTCTGGGGGCAGTTTTCCGCAAATGGAGTTATGCTGAATGATGACTGCAGATCCTTTGACAGTGATAGGGTGGTTCACGGGTTGGTCACGGAGCAGGAGCATTATTTTCACGAGGGATTTTCCATGCGGAAGATAGGAAATACTTATTATGCGGTATTTGCGGATATTGAACACGGAAAGCCTACTTCCCTGGGATATGCCACGGCAAAATCGCCGTTAGGACCATTTTCCTACGGGGGCGTGATAATAGACAATAGTGGCTGTGACCCATCTACATGGAATAATCACGGTACTATTGAATGCTTTCAGGGGCAGTGGTATGTCTTTTATCATCGCAGCAGCCGTAATACGAAAATAAACCGCAGAGTATGTGCGGAAAAAATAGAGATTCTGCCGGACGGACGGATTCCGGAAGTCCTCATGACATCTCAGGGCCCCGGCGCTCCATTCGAACCGGAGGAAAGAATGTATGGCTTCCAGGCATGCGGATGCTTTGGAAAATGCTATATCGATTATGACGCGCATAGCGGGGAAGAATACCTGAAGGTGACAAAGGATGGGGACAGGGCTGTTTTCCGTTATCTGTCTCTGAAGACATTGCCTCAAAGCGTGGAAATCCGGAGCAGGGGCAGAGCAGGAATAGATATCTGTTTAAACGATGTATATGTAGGCGGAGGAGAAATAACGGAGAACGGGAAGACAGTATTTTTGCTGGACTGCAGCCGGATAGACAGTCTTCAGGCGGAGATTGAACTGGTTTTTAAGCAGGTAGAGGAATTGGAATTGAATAGCATGGTGTTTCATGTGTCTTAAGAACGGTTAATACAGGTATGTTCCATACAGACAAATTAGCGAACAGGGGTAATTTTTAGACGATATAGGAAAGTATATCTAAATTTTTCCCCTGTTCGCTATTTTGTTTATAGCCAGATTTTTTATTTTTCCTATAATGATGATATAAGGATTAACAGCAATACATTATGAAAAATCTATGGAGGAAGAGTGAATGAGAAGGGAAAGCAGAGTGTTCCGGAAGCTGATAACATCTGTAGCTGCAGCTGGATGTATGGTTTCATTGGCTGCATGTGGTAACGATTCCGGCAGTGGGGATACAGTGAATATTACATACTGGTCGCCACGGGGAGAGGATAGCTCATTATATGAGCAATATGAAGATAATCCAGTTGTAAAGTACATTGAGGAAAACTACACTTTCAATGATAAAAAACTTCATTTTGAGTTTTACATTGCGCCGCCCGGATCGGAGGCGGATAATTTCTCCAATCTGTTGGGGACAGGAGACTACTGTGATGTCATGGATATGTCGATGGCTTCTTCTACAGCCCCGGAACTGTATGAAGACGATATTATCTGGGATCTGACAGAACTGGTACCGGCAAACATGCCTAACTATATGGCATTCCTGGAAGCAAATCCGGATTGTGAAAGTTCCATTTACAGTATCGTGGACGGAGAAAAAAAGATCTTGATGCTGCGTGGTTTTTCAGATGGTATACAGCCTATGTTTCAGGGATTCTGCTACCGCCGTGACTGGATTGCCAAATATGGCGCCAATCCCCAGACAGGCGCGGCATTTACATACGGATTCACAGATGAGAATGATTTTGAGAGCTGGGAAGATGACGTAGTGTTTCCCAATGGCACAGATGAGCCTCTTTATATCAGTGACTGGGAATGGATGTTTGAAATCTTTGAAAAGGCTATGGAAGAGCAGGGGATTTCCGATGGCTACTGCTACAGCCCTTACTATTATGGATATATGCAGACGGGGGATCTCTTCACAGGCTTTGGCGGTGGTGCTCCTTATTGGTATAACGATAATGGAACCTGTGTCAACGGTATAGAGACAGACAGTTTCCGGGCATATCTGCAGTGCCTGAATACCTGGTATCAGAAGGGCTGGCTGGATAAGAGCTTTTCCGAACACACCAGCGATGTGTTTTTTGCAGTAGACGCACCGAAGGTGTTTCAGGGAAAAGTTGGTCTCTGGCAGGGAAGAATTTCCACAGTGGGCACACAGATTGATGCAGACGATGCTTACACGGACGGCGCAGTGGTCTACGGCTGCCGTCAGCCCATCAATGATATTTATGGAGGTCCTGAGCAGCAGAACAAGGAGCCTGATCATATGTACCAGTTCGGCAAGGATGGAAATGGCGTGGTGCTGACGAAAAAGATGTCTGAGGAGCAGGTAGTCACATTCTTAAAGTTTGCAGATTTCATGTTTTCTGAGGAGGGGACGCTTCTGCAGAGCGGCTTGAGCAAAGAGCAGTATGAGGCTTCCCAGGATGAGTTCTATACCAGGCTGGGACTCACGGAAGGCATGTATACGATAGTGGAGGAGGATGGCAGGGAAATCCTGAAATACAATGTGGATACATCAGATACTGCTTTTAATGCGGCAATACTGGCCCGTGTCCAGCCGGTTCTGCAGAAGGTGGAAAATGTGGATCGGGGATATGACCGCTATATGAAGCAGGCCACAGAGAGTTGGGATTATTATGAGAATACTGCGTCATTGTCTTATGGGGTGATGAATGCAGTAAATGTGGAGGATGCGCAGACCATCACAAAAGTTCGTGCGAACTATGACCAGTTCCTGATCAGGACAGTACCGTTTATGATTAAGGGCAGCGGCTACGATATCTGGGACGATGCGTCCTGGGAGCAGTTTTTAGGTGATGTCAATAAGTACCAGGCAGGGACAGTCACGGAGATTTATCAAAAAGCCATAGATCTGATGGAGAAATAGCATATATAGAAAGAGGTGGAAACATGGGAATAAAAAGGAACAAACCAGGAATATCCACTAAGGCATTGAAGCCTGATAAACTCAGCTGGAAAGAGGACTTTCGAAAGAATGGGATTCTGTATCTGTTATTTCTTCCGGTACTGGTTTGGGAAATCCTGTTCCATTACCTGCCCTTGCCGGGCATTCTGATGGCATTTCAGGATTTCAGCATATCAAAAGGGCTGTTTGGAAGTAAATGGGTTGGATTTGAGCATTTTGTGGAATTGTTCACGGGGAGTGGCTTCCCCCTGGCATTCCGAAACACGGTGGCAATGGCGATTTTGAGTTTGACGATCGGGTTTTCAGCTTCTATCATTTTTGCCCTGATACTGACCACATTTCCCCATAAACGCTTTCGCAGGCTGGCACAGTCGGCAAGCTATCTGCCGAATTTCGTATCAGCGGTGGTCATGTGCTCCCTGGCTACTGAATTTTTGAGCGAAAAAGGTGCCATTACCATGTTTTTGTCCCTGTTTGGGGCAGACAAACAGAACTGGCTGGCAAACCCTGATATTCCGGTGTTCTGGCTGATTTATACCTTTATCGGAATCTGGCAGGGCATGGGGTGGGGCTCCATTGTTTATGTGGCATCCATTTCCAATATCAGCGGAGAACTGCATGAGGCAGCGGCCATTGACGGCGCAAATAGGTTTCAGCGGATCTGGCATGTGACACTTCCCGGAATTTTGCCCCTGATTGTCATGATGTGGACCATGAATGTGGGTATTGTACTTAAACTGGTGGGAGGCAACATCTTGTTGCTCTATATGCCTCAGACATACGATGTGGCGGACGTTCTTTCCACATATACCTACAGGATGTCTTTTGGTGGTTCCGCAAACTATGGATTGTCAACGGCATCAGGATTGTTCCAGTCGGTGTTGGGGTTGATATTGCTTGTAACCTCCAACAAACTAAGCAAGCGTGCCGCAGGTTACTCCTTATTTTGATGATACCAGGAAAGGCAGGAAAAAATGGAAAAAACAGTGAAAAGAGGCAGGGAAGGAATGGTGGAGAGCAGTTCCTTTGCCGGACATATGGCTAATGTAATTCTGGGACTGGTTTTGCTGTTGATTGCTTTCTGCAGCATTGTGCCTATGTGGCATGTATTGATGGCATCTATTTCTGAAGGACGGGATTTGTTTGCTAAGGACGGACTGGTTCTTCTGCCAGTTGGCGGATTGAATTTTGAGGGATATAAACTGGTATTTTCAGATCCCAGCATTCTTCGTTCTTATGCAGTTACTGTATTTTATGTGGTTGGTACGGCGGGACTGGGATTATTGCTGAATGTGCTGGGCGGATATGTACTCAGCCAGAACAGCAGGCTGAAGCCTTTCTTTGTGGCGATGCTGATGTTTTCCATGATGTTCAGCGGCGGGCTGATTCCGTCCTATATCGTCAACAGCAGGTTAGGGCTGGTAGGGTCTCCCTTAGCCATCATCATTCCCGGGTGTACCAATGCCATGGCGGTGATTATGTGTATGAATGCTTTCTTACAAGTTCCCCGGGAAACCGTGGAGGCGGCGAGGATGGATGGCGCAGGACATTTGCCTCTGATGTTTCAGGTAATGCTTCCGCAGGGAAAAGGGCTTATCATGGTGACGGTTATTAATTCTGCGTTGATGGCATGGAATGCGTGGTTCGAAGCTTCCATCTACCTGCCCAGACAGAGAAAATGGTGGCCGCTGCAGCTTCTGATTCGCGACCTTACAGCAAAAAATCAAGATTTTCTGAACTATGCGAATCCGGATTACAACCGTTATCTGATTCAATATGTAGTAATCGTGATTGCAACACTGCCTGTGCTGCTTACATTCCCGTTCTTCCAGAAGAGACTGGAGGAAAATATGGTAGTTGGCGCAGTCAAGGGTTAAGATGTCAGTATGGATGGTCTTATGTCTTCTTTCTGCCATGTGCAGAAGGAAGATAAATTATAAAAATGTATGTCCGCTAATTCGGGCAAGGAGGAAAGAACATGAAAAGAAAGAGTATATCGGCATTGTTTTTGACAGTTGTTTTGAGTGCAGCCATGCTGCTTGGAGGATGCGGGGATAATGCGGATCAGCAGGAATCTTCCCAGGGAAGCGAAACAGTGGAAGACGGCAGTGAATCAGAAAGTGCCCCTGAAGAATCCGGGGAAGTGCAGATTTGGGACGGCTATTATCAGGATACTTCCACAGGGCTTTTGAGTTTTGTCCGTCTGAATGAGGATGGCACTTATTATGCGAAGTATTTTGACGGCGGTGTAATGGAAGCAGGAACTTATCGGGTATTGGATGAGGATATGGAGTATTATGCGGACGGCGGCACAGACGGGGATTTCACTACAGAAGAGGATAATACGAAAGCGACAGCCTCTCAGGTTGTAGAATTGACCTCTTACAAAACGGGAGATGTGGTGAAAATTGCATTTGACAATGACCAGCTGTGCGACATGTCCCTTGGCGGTATGGCAAATCACAGGACGCTGACCCATGATGCGGAATATGCCTACAACCCCGATACGGATGAAATTGCAATTGAGTTGTTTGTATTTTATGCGGGCAGCAGTATGGGCAGCAACTTTGTCTTAAGCCATAACAGGACATTTACGGATGTGACAGGGGATGCATTCCTGGATGGCAGCTGGGAGATGAAAGAAGCAGGCGTATATGCGCTGACCTATTCCGACGGTACGGAGGCCACCCTGACTGTGGAGGCAGATGGAAAGAATGCTGTTCTTGCAAAAGCGGGCGGAGAAGAGCTTGCCCTGAGGGATACTTTTGAGGAGAGCGGTGACCTCTCAGGAACTGTAGTTCTGTCCCTCACTGCGGAAGATGCCCAGGTAGGCCTTCCTATGGGAGTGAACCTGAGGCTGGACTGCTATGGCGACAATACCTGTAAACTGATCGTGGAAGTGGCGCAGGTAGGCGCTGAGCTGGAGGCAGATAAGGGTACATACAGTGTGTCTGAGACTTTCCAGTATACTTTCAACTTTGAGAAGGCGGGAGAGATAACCGGCACACCGGATTATGCGTCCGCAACGGAAACCAGTCTGGATGTGGCAGCCGCATATAAGGCTGACGTGGAAGTGGAATTCAACGGAGCCCAGACACCTCTCTCTATCGACTCTGAACTTTCGGGCACCTATGTGATGGGCGGTGAAACGTCTGCTCAGGCTGCGGAAGTAGTGAATACGCTTACCGTGGAGGATGCCCAGGTAGGACTGCCCATGGGCGTGAACTTAAGAGTCGATATCTACAGCGATGATACCTGTAAGTTGATTGTGGAGGTTGCCCAGGTAGGAGCTGAGCTGGAAGCTGATCAGGGAACCTGTAGTCTGGACGAAGCAAGCTTCAAATATACCTTTCATTTTGAAAAGGCGGGAGAGCTGATCAGTGAGCCTGATTATGCGTCCGCAACTGCTGAGGGGCTGGGAATGACACTGGCTTATAAAGCCGATACAGAAGTGGAATTCAATGGTGCAGCCACACCTCTTTCCATTGATGCTGTTCTGGAAGGAAGAATAGAGGCACAGTAAACTAAAGATAGGAATGCACGGTTCTGATAGAAAAAAAGATTAGGCTGCGGGGCTGCCGCATTAAGAGAAACAGCGCAGGATGCGGCGGCAATGCCGCATCCTGTGCATACCGCTTAATGTGGCGGCCCTTTTATACTACATACCGCCATACCGTACTGCATTGGTTAAACGTACATGGCTGGCGTTATGTAGTCGGGTTACTTGGAAATTTTAACTGTTAAGCAGTATAAATTCAGACGGGATGGTGACAAAATGGTTTACAACATAGATATGCGAATCAGCCGGATTCTGGAGAAAGATCAGGCTGCAGCTGTAATTGATAGATTTTTACCTGGGATGAGAGCAAAAGTGGAAGGGCAGCCTGCCGTTGCCGGGATGACGCTTCGGAAATTAGCCGAGTACGCAAAGGGAGCTATCCCTGAGAAGGTACTTGCAGCAATCAATACCGAACTGGGGAAAATAGAGCTGGACAGGGAAGAAACAGCAGAAGAGATGGCGGAACAGCTGATAAACCAGCCTCTGACAAAAGAAGCGGCAGAGCAGATATCAGTGGGAGAACAGACAGCTATTTATCCGGGCAGGCCGTGGAGGGACAAATCGGGCAAGAGGATTCAGGCTCATGGTGGCGCGTTATTTTATGAGGATGGGACTTATTACTGGTATGGCGAGAACAAGGACCGCACAGATGGCAAGTGCAGTATCTGGACCTGGGGAATCCGCGCCTATGCATCCAAGGACTTGTATAATTGGGAGGATAAGGGATTGATTATTCAGCCGAACCTGATGAATCTTCAGTCCAACCTGCATCCGACAATGCGGGTGGATCGTCCCCATATTCTGAAGTGCGAAAACACAAAGAAATATGTCTGCTGGATTAAGCTTTCCGGAGAGGAAGCCTGTTTTGTGATTCTACAGGCAGATACTTTCCTGGGGCCGTATGAAGTAGTGGTGGAGAATTATCGTCCCTTTGAGAAAAGGGTGGGTGATTTTGATGTCATAAAAGAGGAAGAAAGCGGAAAAGCATATCTTTTTATGGATGCTGACCATGAAGGGATTATCGGATTGGAATTGTCAGAAGACTTTCTGCGAGTGGTGCGGGAGGTTTCCAGACAATATACCGGACTGCATGCTCCTTTCTGTCGAGAGGCAGTAGCGCTCTTTGAACGGAGTGGAAAGAAATACATGTTGACCAGCGGGATGAGCGGGTATATTCCCAATAAAAGCGATGCTGCTGTGTCTGACAGTTGGATATCCGGGTTTGTGAGCATAGGTAATCCCCATCCGGAGGATGGGACGAATTCTTCCTATAACAGCCAGATTTCCCAGATATTTAAGGTGCCGGGCAAAAAGGATTTATATATCTCCATTGCAGACCGCTGGGTTCCCGGATATCCGGTTGACGCAGCAAAGGCGGACATGATAGAGCGTGCCATTGCCGCACATTATGAACCGGAGCGGTATCAGGTGGGGCCGGAAGAGAAAAAGGCCTTGATGGACAGTCCTATGCTGGCAAGTGCGAATACATCCATTGCTGATTATGTATGGCTGCCTTTGGAATTTGACGGGGAGAAGGTATTCATAAAATGGCAGGATGAGTGGAGACTTGAAGATTACGAATAGTACAGGGAGGGATAAAGCGCCATGAAAAAGATTGGTTTTAACCATGATTGGGTATTTACACAGGAAGGAACAAATCGCTTTGAGACAGTGACTCTTCCCCATGATGCCATGATCAATACGGATCGGAATCCTGGGATGCGGAATTATTTTTTGCTGGCAGGATTTGAAGGCGGGAAATATATATATACCAAAACATTTTATGTGCCGGAGGAATACAGTGAGAAGACATTGATTCTGGAATTTGAGGCGGTCTACTGTATGGCCACGGTGTATGTGAATGGGAAGGCCGTATATGAAAAGCCATATGGCTTTACCCCATTTCAGATCTTGCTGAATCCCCATGTGAAATTCGGCGGGGAAAATGAAATCCGTGTGGAAGCCAATGTGCCGAAGGAAGGGCATGGGCGCTGGTATACAGGCGGGGGGATTTACCGTCCTGTAAACCTCTATATAGGGGAAGAGAATCATATTGCACTATATGGGGTAAAGGTAACCACCCTTGGCATTCATCCGGCGAGCATACAGCTGGATGTTGAAGTCTGCGGGGCAGGATGCGTATCTGTGGATATCCGGAAGAATGGTGAGACAGTTGCTTTCGGCAGAGGGGAAGCAGAAGGCGGGAAAACGGAAACAGGAAACAGAAAAGTGAGCATGCAGCTCACGGTTCCGGATGCAAAGCTTTGGAGCGCTGAGACGCCTGAGCTTTATCAGGCGGTGGTTACCCTGACCCAGGGAGAGAAGGAATATGATAAAGTAACGGAAAGTTTTGGCATCCGCACCATTGAGGTAAATCCTGAGAAGGGTCTGTTGATTAATGGCATTCCTACTTTTTTAAGAGGGGGCTGCATCCATAATGACAATGGTGTCATAGGTGTGATTAACAATGATGTCACGGAAATGCATAAGGCATGCATTTTAAAAAAATCCGGATTCAATGCTCTTCGTTCGGCGCATCATCCTATGTCCCGGAGTTTGATGAAAGCATGTGATGAGGTGGGATTGTATGTCATGGATGAGGCGTTTGACTACTGGTACCGTCCGAAGGGAGGAAATCCCCATTGCAGTCTGTTTTTAGATACTTTCAGGGAAGACACGAAGGCTATGGTGCAGGATGCTTACAATCACCCTTGTGTGGTGATATATTCCATCGGAAACGAGATTCCGGAAGCAGGCAGCATGAAAGGGGTTCGGGTGGGAAAGGAAATCGTGGATGTGATTCACAGCATTGATATCACAAGGCCTGTTACCCTCTGTCCCAGCGTCCACTGGCTGCGGGAATATCTTGACGGCATGCCGTACCTGACCCGTGATGAGGACGAATGGATGGCGGAGAGCCCGGAAAATAAGGAGAAGGACTGGAAGCACTATATGAAAATATTCATGGGTGCGGCGGCCAATATTCCGGAAAATGAGAAAGACTTGCCATATCCCCCCACTTTCGTGCAGATGGATGAGGATGCCACGAAAAACCTTTATCCTTATCTGGACATTGCGGGATACAATTATTATGAGGATAAATATGATACTCTCCATGAACTTCACCCGGAACGTGTTCTGTTGGGCACGGAAACCAGGGGAGAGCTGATTGTGGATACCATGCGCTATGCAAAAGGGCATCCATTCCTGATAGGGGACTTTATCTGGACGTTGCAGGAGCATCTGGGAGAGGCTAATTGCTGCAATATTTCCTATGGAAAAAAGCAGGAAAAAAAGAATCCTCTTTCCGGCAAGGATTATCCATGGCTGATTAATTACGGAGGCACCATTGACCTCATTGGCACCATATTGCCTTCTGTCCATAAATATGAATTTGCCTGGGATGAAAATAAGCGAGGGCTGTACCTGGCGTCTCAGCCGCCCATCCATGACGGGCTTGCGCCGGATGTGAACGGATACCGTTGGACGGATACCGTGGATGGATGGACTTATGAGGGATGCGAAGGAAACCCCACTTGGGTAGATGCTTACACGGATGCGGCTGAGGTGGAAATCTTTGTCAACGGAGTAAGCGCGGGCAGAAGTAAGGTGAAAGATTATTATGCAAAGGTTTCTTGTCACTATCAGCCGGGAGAATTGATGGGCATAGGATATGATGAGAGTGGAAATGAGCTTTATCGGACTATCGTAAGAACCGCAGACCGGGATACCAGAATTACCGCTGAACCGGATAAAACTGTACTGCAGGCAGGAGAAGAAGATTTTTGCTTTATTACGGTATCGATTACGGATTCTGAAGGGACATTAAAACTCTTGCCAGAACGGAAAGTGGAAATTAAAATAGAAGGTGCCGGTACCATACAGGGGTTTGGAAGCGCAAACCACCTGAATGAGGAAAAATTCAACCAGACAAATCATACTACTTACCTTGGCAGGCTGCAGGCTGTGATCCGAAGCGGTAAAACAGACGGGGATGTGAAAGTGATTTTTTCCAGCGAGGGCATGGAGGATACAGCGGTTAAACTACAGGTAAAAGAATAAGTGGAATCATAAGACAGCCGGCTGAAAATGACTTATCATAAAGGAGCTGCATCATGGCAAGTTATGGAGAAAAATTAAAAAACAGCAATATATTTTCAGGGATGATTTACAGTGCATGTAAAATGGGATCCTGGTGTTTTAGTTATGCCAGCAGAAAAATGTTTTATACCACATGCCCGAACCAACAGGAGTTTTTCATGTTCTTTTCCACAAGCGGATGCCTGGAATACATGTTTTCTCCAGAGGTCGATACGTCAAAGCCGGTATTTTTAAGTGATACCATAGGCATGCTCTGGGTGGCGGATTACCTTTACGATGAAGATGGCCGCCCCAATCTGGTTATGGTTATAGGTCCTGTATTCAGCAGCGAGTCTTCTGTCCGGGGGATTGAGGATTCCCTGAGAAGCCTGAATTTTTCCCATCAGGTACGCAAGAACATGATTCAGATAATGCAGAAAGTGCCCATTGTGCCAGTGGACATGATGCACCAGTATGCGGCTATGCTGCATTATACTGTAACCGGGGAAATCGCCATGGCACATGACTTCCAGTTCCAGCATTCCATTCAGAAGGATTTGGAAAGTGAATTGACATATGCTTCAGTTGGCAGGGTAAATATGGAACGGCAGCGTATGACGGAAGAGACGATTCTGCAGATGATACGGGAAGGAAATCCGGATTGTACGCGATTGATGCAGGAGAGGGGAAAGTTTTCCCGTCCGGATGACTATCGGCTTGAACTGTCCCAGAGAGAAAATAAAAATACCATGGTGATTTTTGCTGCGCTCTGTTCCAGGGCTGCCATGGAAGGAGGCTTATCTCCCAAGATTGCAAAAGATTTGGAAATCAAATATATAACAAAGACAGAGCAGGCAAAGACAGTGACGGAACTGGTGAATATAAGGGAAAAAATGATGGAGGAATTTGCGTCCCGGGTGCACCAGTGCAGGAATCATCTGGAGGTATCCCGGGTCGTGCAGGAGTGCTGTGAATATATACAGAGCAATCTTTTGAAGCCGCTGGAATTGTCTGACATTGCAAAAGAGGTTGGATATACGGAATATTATCTCACAAAAAAGTTTAATAAGGAGATGGGGGTACGTCTCTTGGATTATATCAAGGACAGCAGGGTTGAACTGGCAAAAATCTGGCTGTTGACCACGCAGAAGAGTGTACAGGAAATCAGCGACCAGATGTACTTTGGGTCCAGGAACTATTTCACCAAGGTATTTCGGGAAAAGGTAGGAGTGACTCCTGCCGCTTACAGGGAGCAGATGGCTGCAGGCCAGGCAATGGGGAAGACAGAAAGGAATGAAGAGAATGAAGCTGAAAAAGGGTGTTGATATTATGGAGTTTATAAAGGGAATCAAGACTTGCAAGGGCGATGTTTTCTTTGAGTCACCGGAGGATAAGATAGATTTGAAATCGGCCTTGTCCCAGTATGTGTTTATATCCATTTTAAGCAATAAGAAGCTGATGGAGAGCGGAGGAATCCACTGTGAGAATCCGGAGGATTTCAGAAACCTGGAAGCATATCTGGAATGACGGATAAGTAGGCTTTAAGCAGTGACGGCCAATAGGGCGGTAAGGAGGATTTTATGGGAATCAGGAAGACGGGAAATAGGAATGGACCTGTCCTTACATATAGTGAAGAAAGCGGAAAAGGAATCCTTGAAAAAGACGGGCTTTTTTTCAAGGACTTGACAGGAGACGGCAGATTATACCCTTACGAGGACTGGAGGCTGTCTCCGGAGGAGAGGGCGAGGGATTTGGCTTCAAGGCTTTCTGTCCAAGAGATTGCCGGACTGATGCTCCACAGCGGCCAACAGATGCTGCCGGGCTATCATACCGCATATCTGGGAGGGGCGACCTATGAGGGAAAAGAATATAAGGACAGCAGCCTGCCGGTATATGCCTGTACAGACCAGCAGAAGCGCTATGTAACAGAATATGGTATGCGCTATTTCCTCCTTTCAAAGGTGCCGGATGCGGAAAGTGCGGCCAGATGGGTAAACCAGATGCAGGAAATGGCGGAGAAGAGTTCCTTTGGTATTCCTGTCAGCATCAGTTCCGACCCCAGGCATGGGACTACCGCTACAGATGAGTTTAATTCCGCCGCAGGAGGGAAAATATCCCATTGGCCGGAAAATATCGGCATAGCAGCAACCTTTTCTCCTGAATTGGCAGCGGAATATGGCGAAGCGGTTGCGTCTGAGTATAGAGCCATGGGAATCACCACGGCCCTGTCTCCGCAGATCGATCTGGCTACGGAACCCAGATGGGTGAGATTTTCCGGAACCTTTGGAGAAAGCAGTGCCCTTGCGGCAGATATGGCACAAGGGTTTTGTGATGGTCTGCAGGGAAAGGACGGCTGGGGGACGGGAAGCGTGGCGGCCATGGCAAAGCACTGGCCTGGCGGTGGCGCTGTGGAAGCCGGAAGGGATGCACATTTTCCCTGTGGAAAATATTCTGTCTATCCCGGCGGCAATTTTGAGGAGCATCTGATTCCTTTTACGAAGGGAGCATTTGCCCTGAAAGGAAAGACTTTAAAAGCGGCTTCCGTTATGCCCTATTATACGATACCTGTAGGACAGGACAGGGAGAATGGAGAAAATGTAGGGTGCAGTTACAATAAATATCTGATAACGACATTATTACGGGAAAAATACGGCTATGATGAACTGGTATGCACAGATTGGGGCATTACTGAGAATATGGGGCCAATGGATATGCTGATTGGCGGAAAGTGCTGGGGAGTAGAACTGGTGGCTCAGGCAGAACGCTGCTATAAAATTCTGATGGAAGGCGCAGACCAGTTTGGCGGCTTAATGGTGAAGGAACCGGTGATGAAAGCCTATGAGCTGGGAGTAAAGGAGCATGGCGCAGAATGGATGCGGCAGCGTTTTGAAACTTCTGCAGTCCGCATTCTGAAAAACCTGTTCAGGCTTGGACTGTTTGAAAATCCTTATGTGGAAACAGAGGAAGCCAATGAGATTTGCGGAAACGTATATGCCTGCCAAAAAGGATTTGAAGCTCAGGTAAAATCCGCAGTCCTGCTGAAAAATAAGGATAACTGTCTGCCCCTTGACGGAAGAAAAAAAGTATACATTCCAAAGCAGTATACACCGGGAGGCATCGACTGGATGATGCGGCAGGTACCGGAAAAGTGGGAGAATCCTGTCCCTAAAAGCACTGTGGAGAGATATTTTCAGATAGTGGAGAAACCGGAAGAGGCAGATGCAGCCATATGCTGTATGAGAATGCCAAAGAGCAATAGTTCGGGGATGGATACCGGCTATAGCAGGGAAGATAAAGAGAGCGGGGGCAGCGGATATGTGCCCATTACCAGACAGTACAGGCCTTATACTGCAAAAGGAGCCAGAAGGGTAAGCTTAGCGGGTGGAGATCCAAGAGAGGATTTCATAAACCGCAGCTATTACGGCAAGACTGCCACGGCTTATTGTGAGAAAGATCTGGATGTACTGATAGAGACAAAAAAGGCTATGGGCGGAAAGCCTGTGATTGCATGTGTGGATGCGGAAGGCCCCATGGTTGTGTCAGAATTCGAGCCTTATGCGGATGCTGTCCTGATGAGCTTCCATATTTCATGGAATGCAGTGCTTACTTTGCTGAGCGGCAGGGAGGAGCCGTCCGGGCTGCTGCCTTTCCAGATGCCGTCTTCTATGGATGCCATGGAAAAGCAGCTGGAGGATGTACCTTTGGATATGGAGAGCTATGTGGATAGTGAGGGAAACACATATGATTTCGCTTACGGAAGGGACTGGAAGGGGCAAATCCGGGATGAAAGAGTCCTGAAATATGGGATGAGGCAGGAAATGTTCTGATATAATGTTTTAGAGCGTGAGTATAAATTGTATAGTGAAAAAATCTGGTGAACAGGGGTAAAAATTAGGCTATTTGTGATGATTAGCCTAATTTTTACCCCTGTTCGCTAATCTGTTGATAGGCAAATTATGCCCTTTCGGTAAAATGGAATTATAGAAATATATGGTGGTATAGAAGGGTGTAAGCATTGGGTTATGTGGCTGAGCCAGAAAGGGTAAATCGGATGAGAACGACAGAAAATTTTAATAATGGGTGGTATTTTGTCAAGGCAGCTGATATGGCGGCTGCACAGACCATGGAATGGGAAAAGGTGACATTGCCTCATACATGGAACAATATAGACGGACAAGATGGTGGAAACGATTATTATCGTGGTACCTGCCTGTATCGAAAAGGTTTCCACAGACCACATTTCTGGAAGACGGGAGACAGGGCTTTTCTGGAATTTAACGGTGCGGCAATGACAGCTTCTGTAGAGGTAAATGGTAAGCTTCTGAAAACCCACGATGGCGGTTATTCCACGTTCCGGGTGGACATCACAGATGTGATGGAAGAAGAAAACCAGATATATGTCGCTGTGGACAATTCCGCAAATGACCGGGTGTATCCCCAGAAGGCGGACTTTACATTTTATGGAGGATTGTATCGGGATGTGAATCTGATCTGTGTACCGGGGAGTCATTTTGAACTGGAAAAGGACGGGACGCCAGGCATTAAGGTGACACCTGTGATAAAAGGCAAAGATGCTGAAGTTCACGTAGTGACATGGGTTTGCGGAAAGGCAGAAAGGGTACATTTTTCCATTGAAGGGGAAATGGCGATGGACGCAGAGGTGATGGAAGGAAAGGCAGAAGCAGTATTCTTGATGCGGGATGTTCATCTGTGGAACGGTGTCCAGGATCCTTTTCTTTATACTGCAAAGGCAGAGTTATTCGCAGTTGGCGAAATAAAAGATTGTATCCAGACCAGGTTCGGATGCCGTAGTTTTTCCTTTGACAAGGAAAAAGGATTTATCCTGAACGGCAGGCCTTATCCGCTGCGGGGCGTGAGCCGCCACCAGGATCGCGCAGAAGTAGGGAATGCCCTGACCAGGGAAATGCACCGGGAGGACATGGAAATTATCAAAGAGATGGGTGCCAATACCATCCGCCTTGCGCATTACCAGCATGACCAGTATTTTTATGATCTGGCGGACGAAGCGGGGATGGTAGTGTGGGCAGAGATTCCTTATATCACACAGCATATGGAAAACGGAAGGCAGAATACTTTAGACCAGATGCGGGAGCTCATTACCCAATGCTTTAATCATCCTTCCATTGTCTGCTGGGGACTTTCCAATGAGATTACCGCTTCCGGAAATGTGACCGGGGATTTAATGGAAAATCACAGACTGCTGAATGAACTCTGCCATCAGATGGACGAAACCCGTCAAACCACCATGGCACATGTGTTCATGCTTGAGACAGACAGTCCGCTGATAGACATAGCAGATATCGGCAGCTATAACCTGTATTTTGGATGGTATCTGGGAGAATTGTCCCAGAATGACAGCTTCTTTGACGAATACCATGATAGGTTTCCCAACCGTTCCATCGGTTTTTCGGAGTATGGTGCAGATGCCAACCCCAAATATCAGTCGGCTGCGCCGGAACGGGGCGATTATTCGGAGAGTTATCAGTGTATATACCATGAGCATCTTCTGGACTGTATTGAGAATCGCCCTTATCTCTGGGCAACCCATGTGTGGAATATGTTTGACTTTGCAGCAGACGGACGGGATGAGGGCGGAGCCCACGGTCTGAACCAGAAAGGGCTTGTGACCATTGACCGGAAATTGAAAAAAGACGCCTTTTATTTGTATAAGGCGGCATGGAGCAGCGAGCCTTTTATACATTTGTGCGGCAGCAGGTATGTGGACAGGAGCGAAACGGTGACGGATATAAAAGTATATACAAACCAGCCATATGTGGAATTGTATGTGGACGGGAAACTGCTGGAGAAAAAGGAGGGGAAAAGAGCCTTTGGATTTAAGGTACCGATAACAGGGGAGCATTTGATTGAGGCAAAGAGCGGCAGTCTGAGTGACAGCATCCGGGTGCGCAAGGTTGACAGGCCGAATCCGGAGTATCAGTTTGCTCAGGAAGGCGGTATTATCAATTGGTTTGATAAGGAGGATTTTAAACCCGGTTACTATTCCGTCAAAGATACCATGGGAGTATTGCAGGCCCATCCGGAAGCGGGAGTTATCGTGGGAAAGATGATGGAAAAGGCACGCTCTTCCCGTGGAGATGTGGCAAAAAGCACTCAGGGGAACAGGAATCTGCAGAAAATGATGGCGGGCATGACGTTGGAAAGCATCTTGAAGCAGGCAAAAGGTGCGATTACCGCAGAGCAGATAAAAGAATTGAATGCCGCTCTGCAGCAAATTAGAAAGGCAGAAATAAGATAGAAAGGAAATCGGGCTATGATGGAAAAAAATATATATGATGCGAAAAGGGATTCTGTATATCAGGAACCATATGTGGATGTAGATGAATGGAGGGAGAGAGTATTAAGCAATGGAAGAAAGCTGCCGTTTCGATACATACACGGAGGATTTCGGAATACAGGAGTTAAATTCAGCTTTTGCTATCCGGAAAAAGAGAATTATACGGGACGCTTTTTTCAATATCTCTCGCCCTTTCCCGGACCGGACGAGGAAAATGCATCCCTGCAGAAAGAGGGGGAGAATGATAAGATAGCCTTTGCGCTTGCAAATGGGGCTTATTATGTGGAAAGCAACATGGGTTCTGCCCAGATGTTCGGCCGTAATCAGGACAGCGCTATTGTCTATAAATCCAGCGCAGCGGCAGCAGAGTATTCCCGGGAGAAAGCAGCAGAAATCTATGGATGCGGCAGGCCTTTTGGCTATGTGTATGGGGGGAGCGGCGGCGGTTACAAGACCATGGCCTGCATTGAGAACACCAATGCCTGGGACGGCGCCGTGCCTTATGTAATCGGATCACCGGTTTCTCTGCCCAATACGATTACCATGCATGCGCAGGGACAGAGGGCCTTGCGCCGTGTGTTCGGGAAAATTGTGGATGCACTGGACGCAGGCGGAAGTGGTGATATGTACGAGGGATTAGAGCAAGATGAAGCCGCCATATTGAAGGAAATCACAGCAATGGGATTTTCCCCTAAAATATGGTTTGTGGAGGCAGGCGGAAGAATCGATCCAGGTTCGCTCCCGGTGCTGGCTCCCGGGGTAAAAATGGCAGACCCCGGATATTTCAAGGATTTCTGGGAGGTGCCGGGATATCTGGGAGCGGATAAGGGCAGCAGTGCGGTGCGGGATCGGCTGCAGTTTCATGGGATTGTAAAGCGTGTGCATGTACCCGGTTCGGATTTGGAAGCGGAAGACGGTGCAAAAGAAGCCGATGGGCGCAACGGCGTGGACGATGCGTGGAAGAAAATGCTGACGGACGGCCATGATGCCTGGATTGAACTGGAGGAAGTTCCAACAGGTGAGGATTTGTACCTGCAGGGTGTGAATATCAGCTTCGAGACTGGGGAAGCAGTGGGAAAGCAGCTGCTTTTAGGAGGGATTGAGGGCAATGCGCTTGTCATTGGCATGTGTTATGGAATGGACGACTTGCCGGGAGTGCTCTCCAGGGTAAAGCCAGGAGACCGGGTGTTTCTGGACAATTCTGACTTTATCGCAATCCAGTCCTATTACCGCCATCAGGTGCCGGAGGATTTGGGCTTTCATGCATGGGATCAGTTCCGGGACGAGAAGGGGAACCTTGTTTTGCCCCAGCGGAAAAATGTGATGGGGTATGGCATGACGGGAACCGGAACCGTGCAGAACGGTAATATACAGGGAAAAGTAATCGTGATTCAGGCATTGATGGATGAATCCACCTGCCCCTGGTGTGCGGATTGGTACAGGGGGAAGGTAAGGGAAAGTAAGGGAAGCGATGAAGATTTCCGCCTGTATTATATGGAGAACTGTATGCATGGGGATGAGTCCATTATGGAGAACAATATGGTCACTAACTATATGGGGGCATTGCGGCAGGCGTTGTTGGATTTATCTGACTGGGTAGAACGAGGGAAAGAACCTCTTTCTACGACTGTGTACCAGTACCAGGAAGGGCAGATTATTCCGGCTGAAAGTATAAGGGATCGAAAAGGAATACAGCCCAAAGTGACCCTGCTTGTCAATGAGGGCAGGTGCGGTCATATAAAGGCAGGAGAGACAGTGAAGTTTACCACAAAGGTGGAAGTGCCGGAAGGTGCCGGTGAAGTAACTGCAATAGACTATGATTTTGAGGATAAATGGACTTTCCCGGCAGAGAACGTATATCCGGTTCAGGGAGATTTTGAACGAACCGCAGATGGTGAGATTCGTGGTGCGGTGTCTTATACTACATATACCTTTGAAAAGCCGGGAACCTATTTCGTCTCAGTGCGGGCGAAGGTGAACAGGTATGGAAATGCAGAAGATATATTTACACAGGTGAAGAACATTGCCAGAGCCAGGGTAATAGTAGAATAGAATCACTACAGGAAGGATGGATTGAAGAGATGGGCATATACCATTCTATTTTGCCAGGTCGTCCTTGGTTAGACACAGGCGGGAAACGAATTCAGGCCCATGGAGGCTCCGTGTTTTACCAGAACGGGACATATTATTGGTATGGAGAAAATAAGGAAAAGACAACCGGAAAAAATGGAATCTGGCATTGGGGAGTAAGATGCTACACTTCCAGGGATTTATATAACTGGGAGGATAGGGGGCTCATCATTCCGCCGGAGCCAGACAAGCCGGAGTCTTCTCTGCATCCGGCTTCCATGATGGACCGTCCCCATATTATCTACAACAGGGATACGAAGAAGTATGTATGCTGGCTGAAAATCATGAACCGGGACGGCTCCCAGACGGAGACGGTAATGACAGCGGACGATATATTAGGCCCTTATACAAAGGTGAGGGAAGGATTAAAGCCTTTGAATATGAGCGCCGGGGACTTCGACCTTGCAGTGGCGCCGGATGGAAAGGCATACTATTATTTTGAGAGGGTACACAGCGAGACCATATGCGCAGACCTGACACCGGATTATACGGATGTGACCGGATACTACAGCACGCATTTTCCTCATATTTCTCCCCCATATGTCAGGGAGGCTACAGCGCATTTTATGCGTATGGGAAAACACTATCTGGTAACATCCGGAACTACAGGATATTTACCGAATCCCTCCGAAGTCGCAATAGCGGATACCTGGCATGGGCCTTACACCGTTCTGGGAAATCCCCATACGGAGGATGAAAGCAATACATCTTATCATTCACAGATTTCTTCCGTATTTAAGGTGGAGGGTAAGAAGGATTTGTATATTGCCGTGGCAGACCGCTGGGTGCCTGACCATATGGAATTCAAATATGAAGAGTATGCGGCGGAATATGAGCGGATGTTTATGCCGGGATATGACGGGGCGGCAGAATTCCTCAAAAAGTTCGGTTCTGACGCAGAGAGGAATACATTTATAGCCGACTATGTATGGCTGCCGTTTCGGTTTGATGGAGACATGGCTTACCTGGACTGGATGGATGAGTGGAAGATAGAGGATTATGAATAGTTATACATGGATTTTTTAGAGAGGTGAATAAAAATATGGAGAAGTATAAAAATGCATCGCTGTCACCAAAGGAACGGGCCGAAGATCTGCTTGGCAGAATGAGTCTGGAGGAAAAGATGGGACAGGTCAACTGCTTGTTTCCCTACGGCGACAACTGGGATGTTGTGGAAAAGGATATGGAACATGGCATCGGCCAGGTGAGTACATTGGACGTGAGGATGATAAAGAGTCTGGACGAGGCGGCAGCCTGGCAGCGCAGGATTCAGAAAAGGGTTATAGAGAAAAGTGAACATGGGATTCCCGCTGTTTTTCATATGGAAGGGCTATGCGGCCCCTTCATTCAGGATTCCATGAGCTTTCCGTCAGGAATTTCAAGGGGTTCGTCCTGGGATCCTGAGCTGGAGGAAAAGGTCGGGGAGGTTGTGGGCAGGCAGGAGCTTTCCAGCGGCATCACCCAGATACTGGCTCCGGTGCTGGATATCTCAAGGGATTCCAGAATGGGACGACAGGGAGAGACTTATGGGGAGGATCCAACTCTGGCGGCAGCGCTGGGAGCTGCTTATGTAAGAGGCATTCAGAACCAGACTGTGGCCGGAAGAAAGGCAGAATCTGTGGCAAAGCATTTTCTGGGGTTCCACAATTCTCAGGGAGGGATCCATGGGGCGAACTGTGACATACCGGACCGTCTTCTGGAGGAGGTGTATGCAAAGCCTTTTCAAGCGGCCATCAGCGAAGCAGGGCTTAGAGGTATCATGCCCTGTTACTGCTCTGTCAATGGGGAACCGGTATCCGCATCAGAAAAGATTTTAACTGGACTTCTGAGAGAGAGAATGGGATTTGACGGCATCTGCGCATCAGACTATGGAGCCGTGGGGAATGTGCATAACACACAGAAGATGTGTGAAAGCGTGACGGAGGCGGGACTGCTGTGCATGGAAGCCGGTATGGATGTGGAGATGCAGAACTGTCAGGGATTTAACGGGGAACTGCAGGAATGGTTCCGCACAGGCAGGGCAGACATAGGAGTCCTTGACAGGGCAGTGCTGCGCATCCTGGAAGCAAAATTCCGCATGGGACTTTTTGAGCATCCCTATGCTCTGGGAGGGGAGGAGTTGAAGAAAAGTTTTGCCGGGAAGGATGATGCAAGGATTTCGTTACAGTCGGCGCTGGAATCCATGGTACTGCTAAAGAACAACGGTGTGCTTCCCCTGAAACAGGGCATGAAAAAAGTTGCAGTAATTGGCTGCCATGGGGCCAATGCCAGAAGCCTGTTTGGCGGGTATACTCATTTGAGCATGGCAGAGGCCGTTCATGCAGTGGCAAACTCCATTGCAGGGCTGGAATCAGGCAGTGTTAAGGGGAAAGAATTGGTGACAGTGCCGGGTACCCAGATTCAAAGTGATGAAACGGAAGAATTCGATGAAATCCTGCGCTATCAGAAACCAGACTGTCCCAGCATTCTGGAGAAACTCCGGGAAAGGCTTAAGGGTGTGGAGATTGGGTATGCCTATGGGTATGCCATTGCAGGAAATGACTTATCCCATATGGAGGAGGCCCTGAAACTGGCAGAAGAAGCTGATATTATCCTGATGACCCTTGGCGGAAAGCATGGCTCCTGCTCGGTGGCTTCCATGGGAGAGGGCGTGGATGCCACGGATATTAATCTGCCAGAATGTCAGGAGGAATTCATTAAGAGGGCGGCGAAACTTGGAAAGCCCATGGTGGGAATCCATCTGAACGGAAGACCCATATCAAGTGATGTGGCCGACACCTGTCTGGATGCGATTCTGGAAGCCTGGAATCCTTCGGAAATGGGAGCGGAAGCAATCGTACAGGTATTGACAGGGGAATACAATCCAGGTGGAAAGCTGCCGGTCTGTGTGGCAAGGAATGCGGGACAGATTCCCATTTATTATAATCATCAGAACGGCTCCGCATGGCACCAGGGCGGGAGCATAGGTTTTGCAGAGTATGTTGATATGCCCCATACCCCCAGATATTTCTTTGGGCATGGTTTGTCTTACACAGAGTTTTCCTACACGAACCTGCATGTGGCACAGGATACTGTAAATCCAGAGGATACCGTGGAAATCTCCGTGAAAATAGAGAACACAGGAAAGCGAAAAGGGGACGAGATTGTTCAGCTGTATTTGCGGGATGTCTATGCCAGTATGACACGTCCGGTCAAGGAATTGGCGGGATTTAAGCGGATTACGCTGGAACCGGGGGAGACGAAAACGGTCTGTTTCCGTCTGCAGTGCAGCCAGACTGCCTTTTTGGATTCCCATATGCAGTGGAAGGTGGAAAAGGGAGAATTTGAGGTTCAGATAGGAAGCTCTTCTGAGGATATCCGGCAACGGGGGAGTTTTCATATTATGGAAGACAAGATTGTGGACGGAAAATCCAGAGGGATGTATGCAGCGGCAGAAGTGAGATAAAAGTGTATGAACAGTTGGCATTGATGAAAGATGCCAATAGAGAAAATAGGAACAATGATAATTCCTTTCCGGCAAAAGCAGCTTGATCTATTTTTGCCGGAAAGGATTTTTTTGCATAAAACGGTCGCAGGATAAATGAAAATCCGACAATCGGACAAAGAACATTGTCGAAATCAGAGGGATAGAGGAAGCGAAAAATAGAGGATTTACAGGGAAAATCTGAATTGGCAAAGTCCGGAAAAAGTTTGCACTCTCAGTCCGTTCCCGAATGAAGAGGACGGGACTATAATCAAGGTACAGACGGAGGAGAAAGGATGCGTGCTGATTGCGTCAATATAGGGGAAACCATTAGAGAATTGCGCATAGCAAGGAATATATCCAGAGAACAAATGTCTGAAATGACAGGGATAAGCCGCTCTCATCTTGAAAAGATAGAATCCGGTGTCAGAAGGCCGGGAATAGATGCCTATTATAAGATAATGGATGTACTGGGGGTGGAAATGGTTCTGAAAAATGAGGGCAAATCTGTACAGGAAAGATGTGCTGCCAGAGCACAGGAAATCTTTATGAACAGTACAGAAAGGCAGGCAGCATTCATGATTCATGTTTTGGAGAGTATGGCGGAGAGAATTGATACGTTGACATAGCTATGGCAGATGTTTGGAGTCTGCCAAAGGATATCAGTGTAGAGTATAATGGGATGTCCTTTGGCAGGCTGCTAATCGGCAGTTGGAGATAACTTCTTGTAAATCAGTAGATTTATAAGGAGGAACATGCACCTTGACAAGTCCATATCAGTATGGTGATACCCTGAAATGCTTTGATAGCATGGATGGGTATCTTTGGGGGCACAGAGTGTCCGGTGCATCCAGAGGAAGGATTATCTGGATAATCAGGGGAATGAGCTTCGCGATGAAATACTTGCCTGCAATCAGGACGATTGGTGCAGGGAAAGGACAGTCGGCAGGTGAATCGAGGAATCGTAATAGAAGAAGGAAAAGTATGAGCGGCCTTTCCCTGATGGATTACCGGATGATAATGATACTTCAGTTGTATGGAATTACGGCAGCCGGGTGTTTACCCGGGGCATGCTGTGGCGGGAAAGGGTGTCGCAGGGTGTCATGTGGCTAATCAGCCAGTCCCACATACTCCGTCCCACACCGGTGGAGAGTAAGTTAAAATGCATGCTGAATTTATATTATGAAGATATCAGATTTTGTCATGCCGTGTGGTGTATCTATTTTGTGCTAGAGAACTTAATGGTGCCATGATGTACGAAGTTTTCTGGCACTAAAAATCGGCTTTATGATGGAGAGAAAATGGAACAATCAAACTATATTTTGAAAACAGAGGACGCGGTGTTGGTGTAGGGAAGGGTAGTCTGTAGATAAAACGAGGTATGTAAAATCAAACGAAATATACTGATAAGAGTAAACGGACACATGCACAGAAAGAAATTGGGGCTGTTGCACTAATATAGTGCTCCAGCCTCGTTTTTTAAGAAAAATTTCAAAATTATTTGCAGAAAAAAGAGCCAGATCCTTGTAAAATCTGGCTCATGC
>DKVC01000285.1:13977-15096 GCA_002490995.1 Lachnospiraceae bacterium UBA7188 | reverse complement strand
TTTACGGGCTTTCTCGGCTTTCCGTGTCCGTATCTGCCGGAAACTAAGACACCTCTGTGGGCAAGAGAGATCATGCCTGGCTTTGGAACGGCGCTCCCCCCGATCAGTGCGGCCTGGGAAATGGTGTGATGAGGACTTCTGAAAGGCCTCTCCGTCACCAGAGCCTCCCCTTCTTCCATCAGCCCTGCCACGCTGACCACGGAAGTCACCTCCAGGCTTTCCTCCAGCGTCAGAGGCGGCAGTATCCCCGGAATCCGTTTGGCAATCATGGATTTCCCCGCCCCCGGAGGTCCCACCATCAGGAGGTTGTGGAAGCCTGCCGCCGCAATTTCCGCCGCCCTCCTGGCGCTCTCCTGTCCGGTTACTTCGCTGAAATCGCAACGGCTGCGGTTTCCGGAAGGCCCATGAGCCGCCTCCCGGAACAGTCCGTCCGTATCCACGGAAATGATATTCAGGATATCCTGACGTTCTTTTCCCTCCGCCATCAGGTAATGCAGGATATCCAGAATATTCCCTGCCTCCCGTACCGTCACTCCCGGCACCACTGCCGCTTCCTTTGCATTGGCTTTCGGGACAATGCACTGCGTGATGCCCCCTGCCTCTGCCGCCTGTATCACTGGCAGCACCCCTCTTGCCTTTTTCACTTCGCCGTCCAGCCCCAGCTCCCCCAGGAACAGGATGCCCTCCGCGCTTCCCCTGGGAATCATGCCCATGGACTCCAGGACACCCACCGCAATGGGCAGGTCGAAGGCGGTTCCTTCCTTTTTCCGGTCAGCCGGTGATAAATTGACGGTGATACGCTTTGGCGGCAGATTCAGGCCCACATTTTTCAGAGCCACCGTCACCCTCTCCCTGGACTCCCTGACCTCCGTGCTCAGAGAACCTACCATCCAAAAGGCCGGAAGCCCGTTGGCAATATCCACCTCCACCGAAACCAGGTATGCCGAGACACCCTGGAGCGCCCCGGATAAAATCGTACTGTACATAAATACCTCCTGTCTGTATCATTTTTGTTCTTCTTTTGGAATTGTCGGAAAATAACTGATACAACTTCTTTAGAAAAAAGCCCGGAAATACAAGGAAAACGGCTTTAAACTCGTATCAGTTATTTGTAGACAC
>DKVC01000285.1:0-13699 GCA_002490995.1 Lachnospiraceae bacterium UBA7188 | reverse complement strand
AAAACGGCTTTAAACTCGTATCAGTTATTTGTAGACACTTCCTTGGTAACGCAGATTCTGCCTGAAACAAGACATATCGAATAAAATTACATGATATTTATATTAGAAATAGAATGGGCAATCATGTAGATATAACATGCCGTCATGGTACATATTGAAAACAGATTTACTGAATCGGTTCCGGAAAGGCTCTGACAAAGCAGAAAGCCTGTCCCGGACCACGATCTGACTGATACAAGATATATTTGATTTTACCGGATCGAAGCATACTCATGAGCGCATTCCTTTGCCGCTCTCTTCTCCTGAACCGCGAAAGCGCCCACCAGTTACGCATTAACAGTGCCCAGGTACCGGGATGCCGCAGTACTGTCGATTTTACCCGCGGAATGCAGCCTGCGGACAGCTTCCTCCATCGTGAGCATTCCCTGTCCCACACTGTCCTGCATTATCTCCGGCAAACGGTTCAGGCTGCCCTCCCGTATGATGCGGCGCACGGCAGGATTCGCCAGCAATACCTCGAAAGCAGCCACCCTTCCGCCGTCTCCCGAAGGAATCAGGCGCTGAGATACCACCGCTTCCAGGACATCTGCCAGTCTCCCCCGTATTCCTTCCTGCCTCTGAAGCGGAAATAAATCCGTTATCCCGTCCAAGGCATTCACCACACCGGACGCATGCAGCGCCGAGAGTACCAGATGACCGGTTTCCGCTGCTGTTAGGGCAGCACTGACGCTCTCCGGATCCCTCAGTTCTCCCACCAGGATTACATCGGGGTCCTCTCTTAAAACCGCCCTCAGTGCATCCGCATAGCTCCTGCTGTCCAGCCCGATCTCCCGCTGATTCACCATGGAACGCTTATGAGGATGCATGTACTCTACAGGGTCCTCCAGCGTGATGATCAGGGCATCTCTGTTCTCGTTGATCTGATCCACCATGGAAGCCAGTGTAGCCGATCTGCCGCTTCCGGAAGGACCTGTCACCAGCACCAGGCCGCTTTCTTTTTCCTGAAGCCGGACGACAGATTCCGGCATGCCCAGCTCCTGCGGCGAAAGCACTTTTGCATCCACCAGGTGAAGCGCAAATGCCACACTTCCCTTCTGCTTATAAGCATGGGCACGGCATCTCCCGCACCCGGCAACGGCAAAGGAGAAATCTGCTTCTCCCCGCTCCTCAAATCCTCCCCGCTGAGCCTGGGGCATCACCCTGAGAAGAATGTCCAGTGTATCCGACGGTGTAATTCTGGAGTGGCTCATGGTGACAAGTATGCCGTTAATTCGCATCTTCGGCGGCAATCCCACGGCGATATGGACATCGCTGGCTCCCGCCTCCCTTGCGGTGCGGAGTATTTCCTCTACTGAAGATGAAGACATTGCAGACATTGTTCTAGCCCCTCTTCCTGAAAAATTCCTCAATGGCCGCCCGGATTTCCTGGGGCTGTATCGTTTTTAACAGATATCCGGCCGGTTTCAGGGGCAGAATCTTCTGGATTCGCTCCCTGTCCACCGTACCGGTAAGGAAGATAACCGGCGTGTCCACAAAGGCCTCCTCCGCCCTTATCATCTCCAGCACCTGCTGCCCGGTACAGACCGGCATCTCGTAATCCAGCAAAACCAGATCCGGTTTATCCAGCGTCATGGAACGTATTGCGGCAATCCCTGATTTTGCCGTCTGAACCTCATAATCCGGCTCAAGCAGGTCAGTCATTGCCTTCAGTATCACATTGGAATCGTCCACAACCAGTATCTTCTTTTTCCTGTCGTTTTCGTTTTCTTCCTTATTCTCTTCCAGATATTTCAAAATTTCCGCCATTGCGTTTTCCGCGCGGATAGACGGTGAAGACGCCGTGTCTCCCAGCAGGTGGGGTGCCAGCATGCAGTAAGCAAAATACCCCTTCCCCGTATCAAACAGCAGGCTGCTCTGGAGATTCTGTCTCTCAAGCATCCTGTCGAATTTCTTATAATTAAGAAGATTCTCCTCTTTCAGCTCCAGCTGCCCTTCCGTAGGGAAATGTTCCAGAATGCGCTCCACAAACTGCCTCGATATGTATCTGGTGGCATTCATCATCAACACGTTGACTTTATCAGCATCGCCGCCCACAATGCTGCCCACCGTTTCCACCAGCAGCCTCTCCTCGAATACCAGAAAGAATTCCCATTTCTCACCCTTGTCGGATCCGTATAACAGCCGGTAATATATTCCGTTTCCGAATTTCTCCCCGCTGTAGCTCTCACTGAGTACCCGGGCATCCAGCTGGAATACATCTTTCATAAGCTGCAGAATCGTCTTCTGCATAAGTGTCTGTTCCTCCTCCGGCAGAAGGTCAACCCACCTGCTGGAAGCGCCCCCTATAATAGCTCTGTCCTCTGTCATGGTATGCCCGATGAGCCATCCTCCGCATACCCCCAGGAAATGCTCCACCGCCTCAGGAGAATACCTGGTCTGAATCAGCTCCTTTTCAATCTCCGGAAGTGTCTTCTTGCGGAAAATATCGTGCAGACGCCTGTGGGCCTCATATCCCTCATAGCCGATAGACGCCATATACATTTCCTCTTCCGCAAAATGCTTCATGGCATGTCCCTTGAAGAATTTAATCCCTTCCTGGTATGCCCACCGGCTCTTCTCGTCATTTTCACCCTTATAGGTGAACAGCTTGTTCATAATGCTGAACAGCTTCCTGTGCTCCCTGTCAATCACTTCAACGCCGATATTGTATCTGTCGCTCCAAACAAACTTCTGCTGATCCATTCCGCTCCTCCTGATTGTATGGAAAATTCCTGATGAAATCAAAAAACCCCGGACAGCCGTTCTCCTGTCACAGAACATAATACAGCTTCCATGCTTCCAGGTTCCAAACAGCTTCCGGGAAAATTTCTGCCTTTTAACAAATTATAATCTCTTTTCTCCCGTATTTCAACTCTTTTTTTGAATGCTTCTCCTTTTTCCTTATACATGCGTCTTTTTGTGCTCCGGCTGCCCTGAAACCCCGGCATACGAACCGGCTGCAGAATATACCCGTGTTCAAAAACATTTGCTTATGTAAATGTATAACGAGTGATCGCTTCCGTGATTCCGGACATAAAAGCGGCAAATGAATGCACTCACGAGTATGATTTCCGGACAGGGTTTCAGCTCACCATACCTCCCAGCATCCCGCCTCCCGCACACAGTGCCAGAGTGGTAAAAAAGGAACTGCCCATCTGAATGTTTCCCTTTCCCACACACAGGGACACTACCGCCAATACCAGGAAATACACCGTCCCCATCAGCAGGCCCCACAGGAATCTGCGGCTTCCCATCTTCTTTCCCATGACAAAGCCCCCGAAAAAAGTACCCGCCACGTAAATCGCGGTAATGGCAATGGAAACTGTCTTCTCATTCAGTCCCAGTTTATACAGCAGAAACGCCAGCAGAGCCAGCAGCGCCGCCGTCAGTATGTACGAAAAAAGAAGGCTCTTCACCAGAAACCCCACAGGAATCCCCTCCGTCTTCGGATTCTGCTCCATATTCTCCTCCTGTTCCGCCCCCGGTCCTCCCGGAGTCTATAAACTTTTTATAAAATCATATGCGTAATGAAACAAAAACTTGACAACTACATTGCGATTCTGTATATTTATCTGTAATTACTATTTTCCAAATCCATGTAGAAGAAAAGGAGTGAAATTTTTTTGGAAGTCCCAGAAGGTTTACAATTTATCGTTCTCATTATTCTCGTTATCCTGTCAGGCTATTTCTCTTCGGCAGAGACAGCCTTCAGTACCGTCAACCGCGTGCGGATGCAGACCCTGGAAGAAGAGGGGAACAAACGCGCCGCCAGGGTGAACCGGATCCTGAAGAATTACAGCAAGATGTTAAGCACCGTCCTTATCGGCAATAACATCGTGAACCTGTCCACCTCTGCCCTGACCACTACGATTGCTCTGCAGTTCGGAATTCCGGTGGCTATAGGTACCGGTGTCCTGACCATGGTGATCCTTCTCTGCGGAGAAATCATCCCCAAGACCTGGGCCATGCTTTCCTCGGAAAAAATCACACTGGCTTACAGCGGTGTTATCTACGGGCTGATGCAGGTCATGACGCCTGTTATCTTTGTGGTGGATAAAATGTCAAACGGCATCCTTCGCCTGCTGCACATTGACCCCAGTAAAAAGATCACCACCATGACGGAAGCGGAACTGCGCACCTACGTGGAAGTGAGCCATGCGGACGGCGTCATCGAAACCGAAGAGCGGGAAATGATCTACAATGTGTTCGATTTTTCTGATGCACTGGCAAAGGATATCATGGTTCCCAGGATCAATATGGTGACTGTGGACATCAACGCCACTTTCAGTGAAGTCATGGCTGCATTCAAGGAATCCATGTACACCCGCTTTCCCGTATATGAGGACGATAAGGACAATATCGTCGGTCTGATCAATATCAAGGACTTTATCCTCACGGAGGACCCGGAGCATTTCCAGGTGAAATCCATCCTGCGGGAAGCCCATTTTACATATGAATTCAAGAAAGTCTCCGATCTGCTCTACGAGCTCAGGGAACGGGCTACCAGTGTCACCTTTGTGCTCAATGAGTACGGTGCCACAGTGGGTATGATCACTCTGGAGGACCTGCTGGAGGAAATCGTAGGCGAGATTCGTGACGAATACGATGCCGACGAAGAGGAATACATCCAGAAGGTGGATGAGAACACCTATCTGGTAGAAGGCAGCATGAAGCTGGACGATATCAACGATGAGCTGGACACCGAACTGGAAAGCGAAGACTACGATTCCATAGGCGGCATTATCATCGAAAATCTGGACCGTCTGCCGGAGGATAATGAGGAAGTCACCCTAGAAAACGGCGTCCGGCTGAAGGTCCAGGGAATTGAACAGAACCGCATCGTCAAGGTGCTGATGACCCTGCCGGAAAAGAAGGCGGATGAGGAAGATGCCGATCCGGACAGCGACGGAAACGGAACTACAGACCCATAATATACTGTTCCGTCCGCTTATCTTTGGGGCGGCAGAAGACATCATCCGCACTGCCGTATTCCACCAGCGCTCCCGACAGGAAAAAGGCTGCCGTATCGGCGATTCTGGCCGCCTGCTGCATGTTGTGGGTTACAATGACAATGGTGTATTTTTCTCTCAGCTTTCGGATCAGGCCTTCTATCTTCAGAGTAGAGACCGGATCCAGCGCAGATGTAGGTTCATCCATAAGAAGTACTTCAGGCTCTGCCGCCAGCGCCCTGGCAATGCAGAGCCTTTGCTGCTGCCCTCCGGAGAGACCCAGGGCAGGCTTTTTCAGAATGTCCTTTACTTCATCAAATATGGCTGCGCCGCGCAGGGCCTCTTCCACAATCTGCTGCAGCTGCTGCCGGTTCTTCTTTCCGTGCAGCCTGGGGCCGAAGGCGATATTGTCATAAATCGTCATGGGAAAGGGATTTGGCGACTGGAAAACCATCCCCACGCGCCTGCGCAGCATCGTAACGTCTGTTTTTCTTCCATATATGTCTTCTCCGTCCAGCAATACCCTGCCTTCCACACGCACATTTTCAAACAGGTCATTCATGCGGTTAAGGCATCGCAGAAAAGTGGATTTCCCGCAGCCGCTGGGGCCGATGAGAGCCGTCACCGTATTTTTCCTGATCTCCATGCCGATTTCCTTCAGCGCCTGCTTATCGCCGTACCACAGGTTCAGATGTTCGGCTGATATTTTTGCTGCTTTTCTTCCCGCCATTTTAGTTTCCATAAAAAACCTCATCCTGTCCTCCCCGGGTCCGGGAAATCAGTTTCAGCAGGAGATTCATCAGAAAAGTAAGCAAAATCAGTACACAGCCGATACCAAATGCCGCCCCGTACTCCCCATTCTGCATTTGCAGGTACAGTTCGACAGCCAGCGTTCCGCCCGGTTCCAGAATTTTATTCCGCAGCACAGTTATATTTTCCAGGAAGCCTCCCCTGAATCCGGGCAGCAGCCTGGCACTCCCCGCCGTGAACAGCAGCGCTGCCGACTCTCCCGCAATCCGCCCCACGGCCAGTATAATCCCCGACAAAATTCCGCTTTTTGCCGTGGGAAGGAGAATGGTACGGATCAGCTCCCATTTCCCCGCCCCCATCCCCAGCGCCCCCTGCCTGTAGCCCCGGGGAACTGCCTGCAGCGCTGCCTGTGTATTTTCCACAATCAGGGGAAGCACCATCAGGACAAGGGTCAGCGCCCCGGTGAGCAACGAGTACCCGAGCCCGCACACAAATCCGAAAAACACCATTCCGAAAAGCCCGAAAACAATGGAGGGAATCCCTGCCAGAATATCCACGGCAAAGGAGACGGCATACACCACCCTGCCCTTTCCGGCATATTCGTTCAGATAAACCGCCGCTCCCACGCCCGCCGGAACTGCCATGGCAAGCGTCAGGACAATCATATACAGCGTATTCACCATATTTCCCGCAATTCCCACGGTTCCCTTCAGGGAGCTGGTAACCGAGACAAAGAAGCGGATACTCAGCTCCCGGAAGCCCCTGAAAAACACATATCCCGCGATTCCCAGCAGCAAAACCACCGAAAAAGAAGCTGCCCCGTACACTGCCGCCAGCAGGAACAGGGTGCCCGGATGCATTTCTCTCCGGCCCGGTATCCCCTTAGCCTGCCCCTTCTGTCCTATCCGTTCCATACTTTTCCGCCCCCTTTCCCAGAATCAGCTTCGCCGTCCCGTTCACCAGCAGGATAAACCCCAACAGAACCAGAGCGATGGTAAACAGCATCTGTCTGTGAAGCCCCTGGGCATATCCCATCTCGCTGACAACAGCTGTAGTGAGGAATCGCACGGAATAAAAAGGAAAAGGTGCGTTGACGCTTCCCCCTGACACCAGCGTAATAGCCATGGCCTCTCCCGCCGCCCTGCCGACCCCCAGAATCACCGCAGCCAGGATTCCGGGCCGGGCGGCGGGCAGAACGGAGCGAAAAATCGTCTGTACCCGATCCGCCCCCAACGCCAGGGAAGCCTCCCGAATGCCGGGGCGGACCGCCCGTATGGAAGTCTCGCTGATATGTATCACCGTGGGCAGCATCATAACCGCCAGCACAATGACGGCGGAAATCAGATTTGCCCCGCCCGTAAAGGAATGGCTCTCCGATCCGGCAAACAGCTTCCTCTCCAGCCGATAAATCACGGGATTTAAGATATAGATTCCCAACAGGCCATATATTACGGAAGGAATCCCTGCAAGCACCTCTACCGCAGCCCTGACCAGGCCTGCCCGTTTTTCGTCCGCCAGTTCCGCCAGATATACAGCCGTGAGAATTCCCAGCGGAACCCCCACGGCTGCGGCAAGCACAGTGCCCAGCAGAGATGTGAGTATGATATAAAAGATGCCGAACTCCGGCTCCGCTGCAGTGGGTTTCCAGCGGGTGCCAAAGAAGATTTCTTTCAGCCCTAACTGTCCAAGCGCCGGCAATCCCATACATATCATATAAAATATGACAGCCGCCACTGCCAAAACGGTAAGGGCAGCACAGATGAAGAAAAAAATCCGTGCCGCTGCTTCCGCCGCCTTTCTTCTCTTTTCAAAATCCAATGCCGTCCCTCCTTCCTGCGTTCCCCCTGTATTATCGGGCCCGGCTGTGATTCACAACAATCTTCATGCTCTCCGCAATCCTTATGCCCTCCTCGCTTCCCACATAGGCGAGCCACACGCGTACCAGCTCATTTTCCTTTTCCGCTTCTCCCCCTGTAACCATTATAAACGGTCTGTACAAAGGATAGCTGCCGTTTCTGATATTCGCCATGGAAGGCTCTGCGCCGTCCAGGGAAAGAATCACAAGATCCGTTTCGGCTCTGCTCTCTGCCATGCCGTATGCGCCTGCGCTTTCCGCCTTTGCCCGGCTGCCCATCCTGTCCGCCGCTTCCAGTGAGGCATATCCCACCGCGCCGGGGGTGACCGCAATCCTTGCCATAACCGCCCCCGTGCTGTCCAGTTCTCCTGCATATGTACACCTGTCTGTCAGCCCCAGCCATTCCTCAAAGGCATTCCTGGTTCCCGAGCCGGCTTCCCTTCCTATCAGCACGACGGGCAGATCACTGCCCCCAAGCTCGGACCAGTTCCTGATTTTCCCGGTGTAAAGCTGAGAAAGCTGTTCACCGGTAAGCCCGCTGATTCCGTTAGCGGGATTGGCACATATGGCAATGCCATCGTATCCCACAATATTTTCCACTGCTCCGGCCGCTTTTTCTTCCTCTTTTAAATATCTGGAGGACAGCCCGATATCGGCACTGCCGCCAGTGACAGCCGCAATGCCCGCGCTGGATCCTGTAAACTGGAGGGTCACGGCCGTGTCCGGATACATTTCCATGAAGCTCTCGGCCAGGGCGCCGGCATATTTCTCCATGGACGAGCTCCCGGTAAGCTGAAGGCATCCTGAAGGCTTCATGCTTGCAATCCCTCCTGTACAGACTTCCTGCCCTTCCGCTGCAGTTCCCCCAAAGGGACAGCATAGATTCCAGAAAATCAAAAGCGCTCCCGCCAGTATCAGCAAAATTCCTGTTCTGTCCCTCACAAGCCCTTCAAGCCTCCCATCCTTATTTATACTGCGCACCGTTTATACTCGTGAGCGCATTTAATTGCCGCTTTCAGTTCTGGATTGCCGATGCGCTCACTCATTATACATGCAGGTTGGCAAATGTTTTCGACCATGAGTATAAATTTGCAGCACAACCCGACTGCAGACCGCCAGCCAGCTGCCTTCCCGGGGACACCACTGTACTGTAGCCATTTCCTTACGCACTCCATATCGTGGCCAGAATTCCCTCCGCAATTGCCCATGCCACGTCGTGAAAACGCTCATCCAGAAGCTGATTATCCGCATCCGAATTAATAAATCCCACCTCTACCAGCACTGCCGGCATATCGGTGCGGTTCAGCACCACCAGATCCTTTCGCTCATTGACCCCCAGGTTCTCGAATCCGATCTGTTCCAGGCGGACATTGATATTGCTGGCAAGCATTGCAGCTTTCCCATAGTGATCGTACACCAATGTCTCTGCTCCTCTGTATTCATTCGAATATGTGCTGGAATTGCGGTGGATTGACACAAAATAATCCGCATCCACGGCATTACCTTCCTCCGCTTTCCGGGCAGGAGATTCGTATATGTCGTCAGTTCTGGTATAGTATACCTCCACACCGTTCTGCTCCAGGATCTGCCCCACTGCCAGAGCCAGGGCAAGTGCATCGTCCTTTTCCTGCCTGCCATTGTATACCGCTCCCGGATTCGCGCCGCCATGTCCGGCATCGATTGCCACCAAAGCCATAAAAAGACCCTCCGCATACCTTTCTATAAGATATGCGGAGGGCCTGGCTTACGTTCCTCCTACACATATATCACCTCCAGATTTCCGAAAATCACATCGCCTCCCACATGAATCACATTTTCCCCATCGATACTGCATTTTCCCGTCTGCTTCGAAAAGCCGAATACATTTTCCGTATTCAGCTCCACATTCCATGTCCGGGGAACATAGATTACCACATTTCCGAAAACATTGTCCACATTTACGTTGGCAGTGCCGCCATATAAAAAGGCTTCTGTAAAATAGATCTGTACAGACCCAAACACATTATCCACATCCACCTGACGGATTACCCCCGAAACATACTTGACCGCTTCCCCAAAAACATTGTCATAAGAAACATATTCCCCGTCCCCGGTATAATCCTGTATCACACTGCTTCCGTCGCCAATCCTCACAGGATGACTGCCCCGGTACCCGCCAAGTTTCGGAAACAACATTTTCAACCCCACGGTTCCCAGTAATGCCGCTCCCAGAACGGGCCAGGGCGTAATCGCTTCCAGATGCAGCCACTCGTCGTTGACAATGACCAGAAAAGCCAATGAAAACAGGATTGTGCCGATCCGCAGCCTCACAATGCCCTTCACCAGAAACGAGAGCAGGCAGGCACTGAACAGGATTGTCCAGAATCCTACTCCCTCCAGATACCCCAGCCTGCCCAGCAGTAAGGCCGCTGCTGCCAGCAGGAGCACCATTCCCCAAAAAATACTTTTTCTACTTCTCATAATTACCTCCTATTATAGTTCCGCATGTACCCGTCCAGTACCCACTCATGGGCAGAGAATTTCCGGCCGCTTAGTGATGCGTCCGTAAATCCTCTGGGGTACTGTACGGATACATGCTGTCTATAGTTCCGCATGTACCCGTCCAGTACCCACTCATGAGCAGAGGATTTCCGGCCGCTTAGTGATGCGTCCGTAAATCCTCTGGGGTACTGTACGGGTACATGCTGTTTCCAGTTCCGCATCTGCAAATTTTACACTCCGAGTTTCCTGTCCTTCAGACGTTCTGTCACTGCCTTGAAATAAGCCCGGGACACCATGGCTTTTTTGCTGCTTCCCGCAAACTCCATCACACTGGATGCCGTCAGGTTTCTCGTAACGGAATAGACCAGATCCAGGTTTGCAATGGAAGACTTGGAAATCCGCATAAAGCTTCCCGGCAAAAGCTCTTCCAGCTCATAAAGCCTGTAGCCACAGAAAAAGATCCTGTCCGCTGTATGAGCGCGCATCTGGCGTCCCTCTGTCTCGAAGAAATAGATGTCCTCCATGGGAATAAAGAATTCCGTCTCGGCATTCCGCAGGGAAAGGCACCGTCTGGCGTTTCCCTGTTTCGATATGTAGTTTTGCAGGCTGACGATTGTGTCGCTTAGCCGTCTGCATCGGATGATGACCTCGTCTTCCGTCAGCCCTTCCTCGATCTCGATTTTTACCTTCATATCATTTCCTTTGCTGCCGCGGTATATTAAGGAATCGAATTCCTGAGAAAATAAGCTTATGGTTCCAGTATACAGAAAATCCGAAATCTGTAAACAGCTTTTGCGCAAGAGGTAATTTCCGGTTTATAAGTGGTAAAAATGGAGCACTCTGCTCAGCTCTGTTCCATTTCCGTCCTGCACAGGTCTTTTACTGCCTCGCCTGCTATAATCAATCCTGCCACAGAGGGTACAAATGCCACACTTCCCGGAATGGCCCTTCTCTGTGTAATCTTCTGTTCCGTCCCGGACGGGCAGACGCCGTTTTCTTCAGTGACTATTTTTATGTCTTCAAACGGCTTTACCGGAGTTTCTTCCGAATAAACCACCTTCAGTCCCTGTACGCCGCGCTTTTTCAGCTCTCTTCGCATGACCTTTGCCAGTGGACACATCTTCGTCTGATAAATGTCACTGACCCGGAACTGGCTGCCGTCAAGTTTATTCCCTGCCCCCATACTGCTGATAATTGGCACTCCCTTTTCCTGTGCCTTCATAACCAGTTCGATTTTCGCGGCAACCGTATCCACCGCATCCACAATGTAATCATATTCCTGAAACGGAAACGTGTCCGCATTCTCCGGCAGAAAAAAACAGTTATGGATTCGGACCTCTGCGTCCGGATTTATATCAAGTATCCTCTCTTTCATCACTTCCGTCTTATATCTTCCTATGGTTCTCCGTGTGGCTATGATCTGACGGTTCAAATTGGTCAGGCAGACCCTGTCGTTATCTATCAGGTCAAATGCGCCCACCCCGCTTCTCACAAGGGCTTCGCAGACATACCCGCCCACCCCGCCGATTCCGAATACAGCCACTCTTGCAGCGGCCAGTTTTTCCATTGCCCTTTTTCCCAGCAGTAATTCTGTTCTTGAAAACTGTGTCAGCATCTGTCTAACTCCTCAATTATTTCCGTTTTCTTTTGAATCCATCATTTTCTTTCAGCTCATAGCCTGCTACCAGTTGCAGGTGCTGACCTTTCTTTCAGAAATTCCATGTTACAAGGAACCTTATGGTCTCCTTCTTGCCTGCCGCGATTTCCCGCTCAAAGACGATTTCCCGCCCACCTGCAAAGGGTATCTCCGCCCGGTTCAAAACCACTTTCCTGACAGCTTTCCCTCCGGTATTCTCCACGGAAATATCAAAAAGCGCCGCAGGGATGCTGGAATCTTTGTCGTTCAACGGAATCATGGGGTTCCAGGCTTTCATGGTCACGATGCCCGGAAAATCCCCATCCTCGAACCGAAGCTCCGCAACCGGGAACTCCCCCTTGAAAGTACAGGAAGAAAAGTGCGGAAATCCCGCAAAAGATTTCTCCATGGGGCCGAAGCCGAAGCCCGAACGGTAGCTCTCCCCCCGGCGGGGCTTTCCTGTGTAGGGCGGCATCAAATCTCCCGCCAGTACCCTGGCAGAAACCAGCCGGTCTCCCTCATATGCCCTGACCAGAAAGCCGCTGTAATTGTTGTAAGTCCTTTTGTCCGGGTGATTGCGGATCTCCCAGTCAATCAGCAGACCGTTTCCGGCCAGGCCGATGCAGCCGCTGCCTATCCCTCCCAAAGGAAAAGAAATCTGATTCGTATTGGGGCCGCTGTAGACGAATCCATCTTTCATATTTTCCTCCTGTTCTATACGTGAAAAACTTCCGCGCCATGACACTCCCCATGGCTGTCATACCGCTTTCTATAGATAGTACCTTATTGCCACGTGTTTTCTTCATTATATCCGTTATCGCGCTGTAAGTCAATTTTCTGCATTAATATCAGCATGCAGCACTGTACTCTAAAATTTTAACGGATATCTTGCGCCTGCTCCTTGTCATTGTAATCACAGTGATTGCAGGCAAGCTGATTTTAGTGACAACTGTCACGGAATCCCTGGGAACCTTCCTGATGATCAGTCTGGTATTTGGAATCATTTTCCTGGCCACGGATATCCAGGTCTATCTTGCCTTATAATTCGGAGGAATCGCTCTGGCTTCCTTGCCGGTGCTGAACTTCATACTGTTCGGAACCTCTATCTCCCATGCGCTTGATACAGTGAAAAAGCATCGAAATACACCTTATTCCAGCGAGAATGTCACCGTCACATCTCCGCTCCCGAGGGCTTCCTCCCAGCCGGTCAGATCATCAATATGCCCCAGTCTTGTATAGCTCCACGAATTGGAGCCATAAAATACAACAATCTGATTCCCGTTATATAAAACAATATCTCCGGCATGTGTTGTAGTCTGACTGTTACTGGCAGGAAGACTTGTTCCCAGAGGGCCTACCTTTTCAAAACCGGAATAATCGCTCATCTGAATCGCCACGGAACCTTCCCGCATCATTTCCACAAACGCAGTGACTGCTTCATTTTCTTCCAATGTGGCTGAAAATACTGCATCGCCAACCTGTACTTTCATATTCATTGCCGTTTTCTCCTCATCATTCCCATTCCGGGTACCTGTCTCCGCGCCTGCCGCTTCCGTTTCCGGTGCAGTTCCAGTTACAGTTTCCGCTTCACTTTCGACTGCTGTCAGCCCTGTCATGCTCTCCGCCCCATCGGTGATGTCACTCTCTGACACACCATCCGACTCGGCTTCCGCAGATCCTGTATCCCCGGACGGTCCCTTTTCATTCTCTGCATTTTCTAATTCTTCCTTCTCTGGTCCTTCCGAAATATCAGACACAGGCGTCCTTTCTTCCATAGGTGATTCCGACCTGTCGGATTCTGTCCGGTCAACAGGCATCTGTGACTGTACATCATCATTTCCACACGCCGCCATAGAAAACGAGACTGCCACAAGGCACAATAACATGCAAAATTTCTTCACTATCTGTCCACTCCTTTTTCCCGTTTTTATCCTTATCATTTGGGGAGTGCCCGTATAAAGACAGGGATTCCAAACAGACTTAAAACTG
>DKVC01000171.1:2638-4761 GCA_002490995.1 Lachnospiraceae bacterium UBA7188 | reverse complement strand
GGTAGAGCAGAGGACTGAAAATCCTCGTGTCACTGGTTCGATTCCGGTTCTGGGCATTTTGTATTTTCGAAAATTGGAAGCAAAAGGGAGCATTAAAAGGCATAAAATAGCCTTTTAGTGCTATTTTTTTATGATAAGATGTGGTATAATATGTCCATCATTTATATATTTGGAGTGTGGAGATGAAAAAGAGACAGACAGTAAAGAACATGGACTTTGACACATATGAAATCGCGGAAGACAAAGGAAAAAGACATGGAGCAGGAGCCGGGAGAAGGAAAAAGAAAAGGTATATTGTGCCGATTGTTCTTTTCATTTTTCTGATTGTTCTTACCCTTGCCGTATTTGGCTACTACAGGGTTGCCGTGTATTATCAGACACATTTTTTCCCGAATACCAGTATCAATGGAATTGACTGCAGTGATATGGAGGTGGAACCTGTTACCAGGCTGCTGGATGTGCGGGTTCAGGATTATGTACTGGAGGTCAAAGGAAGAGATTACAGAACCGGTGATGCAGGGGCCGTGCTTGGAACTATAACGGCAGGTGATATACAGCTAAATTTCGGGGATACAAAAGCGGCCGTGGAATATTTTCTGGAACAACAGGAGGAGTTTAAGTGGATTTGGGCATATTTGAACGGCTCATATCCGCATTTTCTGGAACAGGGACTTTATTTTGATGCGGAACTGCTTAAGAGTACCGTACAGGAATGGGATGCCTTTAGAAGGGAGAACATGATCAGGGCAGAAGATGCTTATATCAGCGGCTACTTGGAGGAATCCGGAACTTATGAAATCATTCCTGAGACAAGCGGCACGGAGCTGGATATGGAAAAGGCTGTCCAACTGATCGGAGATGCAGTGAATCATCAGGATGAGGAAATCGATCTGGAAGAAGGGGCATGTTATGTGGAGGCTTCTGTCAGAAAGGATGATCAGAAATTGACAGAGGCAGTGGATACCGTAAATAAATGGCTGGGAACGAGGGTTGTTTATGACTGGAACGGTACAAAGGTGGAGCTGGATTATAAGACGCTTCATAACTGGATATCCATGGAGAGCGGGAAACCGGTTCTGGATGAAGAGCAGGTAACGGCTTTTGTGAAGGAGCAGGCATCTCAATACGATACATACGGCAGGAAAAAAAGCTTTACAACGACTTTGGGAGTGGAACTTACCCTGAACAGCCGCAACTATGGATGGAAAACAGATACGGAGAGCGAAGCTGAGGAACTGGTGGAGCTGATTTATCAGGGAAGCACCGTGGAAAAGGAACCTGTATATAGTATTACAGCAAGACAAAAGGGGGCAAATGACATTGGAAACTCTTACGTGGAGGCGGATTTGACGAATCAGCATCTGTACCTGTATCAGGATGGAGAAATAGTGGTAGAGTCGGATTTTGTGTCCGGAACCATGGTTTCGACATATGACTGTGTGACACCGGAGGGAATTTACGGTTTGGCTTACAAGACAAGGGATGCTGTGCTGAAAGGGGCTACTTACAGGACTCCCGTCAGCTACTGGATGCCTTTTTACGGGAATTACGGCATGCATGATGCCAAGTGGAGAGGTTCTTTCGGGGGACAGATTTTTAAGACCAATGGTTCCCATGGATGTATTAATCTGCCGCCTGCAAAGGCAGCGGAAATCTACGAGTATGTTTCGGAAGGATTTCCTGTCGTCTGCTATTATTATGATGGGGTGCCTTACATAGGCCCCACGTCAACTGCGGCTCCGGAAGAAGTCGTGCCGGAAGAGGGGGTATCTCCGGAGGTACCCTGGGCGCCGCCTGAAGAGCCGGAACCCGAGGTGACACCGGAGCCAACGCCGGAGGTTACTCCTGCACCGCTTCCTGTGAATACGCCGGAACCTGTGCAGGAGCCTACACCGGAGCCGGCGCCTGTGAATACACCGGAACCCACACCGGAACCTGTGCAGGAGCCCACACCGGAACCTGCGCCTGAACCGGTACCGGAACCTGCACCAGAGCAGCCTGCAGCTCCGGAAACTCCGGCTGAGGGTTGAAATCGGATTGGCAGCTCAGGAGGTAATGCCGTCAGAAGATGACAATTTGGGCTGCAGTGCTTATTAAGAATTATACTCGTGAACGCATTTAAT
>DKVC01000171.1:0-2287 GCA_002490995.1 Lachnospiraceae bacterium UBA7188 | reverse complement strand
GATGCGTTCATAAAGTCACTGTCGATACAGTGAATTTGTTATACTATGCAGACGGCAATTATTTGCATTTGTGGGTATAAATTTGGACAGAATAGGAATAAGAAAATGGCAGAGAGAAGGTTGAGGCAACGCACAAGGCGACAGGCAGGAATCTGGCAGAGGAAGCTGAATCGATATCGTGAAAGACAGAGACAGATTGAGGCCAGTGCGCCGGATATTTTAAGGTCAAAGAACTTTAACCGTATGAAGGAATATATTCAGCACGGTGACATGACCGTGAATTCCCATGTGATGGATGTGGCCAGGTACAGTATTGCGCTGAGCGAGAAGCTGCATATACACTGCAGCAGGAGGGAATTGATCAGAGGAGCCCTGCTTCATGATTATTTTCTTTATGACTGGCATATACCGGATTATGAGAATCCCCACAGACTTCACGGATTTTATCATCCTGGTGTGGCGCTCAGGAATGCCTCACAGGAATACTGTCTTACAGAACGGGAGAAGGATATCATCAGGAAGCACATGTGGCCGCTGACGGTAGTTCCGCCGGGATGCAGGGAGGCGTGGATTGTAACGGCTGCGGATAAGTGGTGCTCCCTGCTGGAGACGCTGCATATGCACAGGGGGCATGGGGTAATTCTTGATAAGTTGAAAGAAGGGTAGACGTGGAGCATTTATACGGGAAGCTTTCCGGGTACGCGGAAGGTGATATCTATCCTTACCATATGCCGGGACATAAGCGGCGGAGCTGGGGAGAGCTTCCCGAGGCCATGTACAGGATGGATATCACGGAAATTGAAGATTTTGACAATCTGCATCAGCCGGAGGGGATTTTGCTTAAGCTGCAGAGGGAAGCAGCCAGGCTGTACGGTGCGGAGGAAAGTCATTATCTGGTAAATGGGAGTACCTGCGGCATACTCAGTGCCGTCAGCAGTGCGATTCCCTTTGGGGGGCATATCCTGATGGCCAGAAATTGCCATAAATCGGCGTATCATGCAGCATATCTGAGGCATTTAAAGGTAAGTTATCTGTATTCCGACTGTCTGGCGGCTTACGGAATATGGGATGCGGTGAAGCCGGAGCAGGTGCGGAGGGCATTGGAAGCGGCAGAGGATATCAGAGCTGTGTTGATCGTATCGCCTACCTATGAGGGCAGGATTGCCGATGTCTCCGAAATCGCAGGGATTGTTCATGCGAAAGGAATCCCTCTGATCGTGGATGAAGCCCATGGTGCGCATCTGGGGCTGGCGGAGGGATTTCCGAAGAACAGCTGCCAGGCAGGCGCGGATTTGGTGATTCACAGCGTACACAAAACGCTTCCGGCTCTGACGCAGACGGCTCTGCTCCATGTGAACGGTGACTTGGTTGACCGGGACAGGCTGCGGCGTTTCCTGAGGATTTATCAGTCCAGCAGTCCTTCCTATCTGCTGATGGCGGGGATAGATAACGCGTTGGAATATGTCAGGAGGCAGGGAAAGACAGCATTTGGACAATTTCTGCAGAGGTACGAAAAAATGACAGAGGTTTTGAAGGGATGCCGGTGCCTGCAGATTCTCTCCGGAAGCCGTCGGGAACAGGATGTGGGAAAGCTGGTCGTTTCGCCAGGACGGAGCGGGATTACCGGGAAGCGACTTTCTGATATTTTGTTAAACGAATATCATTTGCAGACAGAAATGTCGTCAAAAAATTTTGTCCTTGCCATGTTCACACTGAATGACGGAGAAGAGGCATATCGGAGGATGACCGAAGCTTTGCTGGAGATAGATGACAGGTTGAGTGAAAGAAATGCAGGTGAAATTTTTTCCCGGGGGAGAACCGGCTATGCTGCATATCAGGGACAGGATTTTACGGAAGACGGAAAATTGATTTCGCTGTGGAAAGCGTGGGATATGGAAGGGGAGGAGGTTGCCCTTGAGAGCAGCATAGGGAAATATGCGGCGGAGTTCGTGAACCTGTATCCGCCGGGAGTGCCGCTTCTGGCGCCGGGGGAACGGATGACGGAGGGGTTATACCGGGAGATTCTGGAAGATTTGGAGGCAGGGCTTACCGTCCAGGGGATTCGTGTGGAAGCCGGAAAGGAGCGTCTGCCCAGGGGAATTTTTATAAAGATGATACATGCATGACGCAGGACAGGATTGCCAGCAGCTCTATGTTTTACAATTTCTAAGAAAGTGTCGGCATGAAACGCTAAGGCAATGGAAAGGGTATTATTGCGTAGCCGGCAGAAGACAGTACAAAGGGCGCTAAGAAAGTTTGGATATTAAGGAAATGCCTCCAAATAACC
>DKVC01000043.1 GCA_002490995.1 Lachnospiraceae bacterium UBA7188 | reverse complement strand
CTAATTGTTAAAATGTTTTTGCTTCTGTCAACCGGATTTGGAACACGACTTATATTCAAATACATAAATGCAATTATATACTTTAATAGAAAATATACCTTGACAGACGAGGTATCTTGTATTAAAGTATAATCAGAAGGGAGGAGCCACCATGTCAATAACCTCCGATATATTACGGGGACACACAGAAGCAATTATTCTGGCACACCTGCTGGAGCAGGACAGCTATGGTTATCAGATTAACAAGGATATCATGAAGAAGACGGACAATCGCTGTGAATTGAAGGAGGCTACTTTATATTCCGCATTTCGTAGACTGGAGCAGGCCGGATACATACGTACCTACTGGGGAGATGAAAAGGTGGGAGCCAGGCGGCGGTATTATTCCATTACAGAGGAGGGGCGCAGGGCATATCAGGTTTATAAGCGTGAGTGGGAAGAGGCCAAAGCGGCGATTGACAAGCTGCTGAAATGAGGGATGCGTTTCCCAGAGCAGAAATAGGGTGAAAGGTTTCGTGAAGCGTTTCCCGGAGCAGAAATAGGGTGAAAGGTTTCGTGAAGCGTTTCCCGGAGCAGAAATATGGCGAAAGGTTTCGTGAAGCGTTTCCCGGAATAGAAATAATGATTACAGGTTTCGCGGAAAGATTCCTGAAACAGAAGAAAGCTTGACATTATAGGAAGGAGAAGAAACAATATTATGGATGAGAGAATCAGAAAGTATATTGACGGACTTTTCGCAGACGCACCCAAGACCCGGAAGGCCATGGAATGGAAAGAGGAGGTGGTGGTCAACACCATAGATAAGTATCATGACCTTATCAGTGAAGGCTATAATGAGGAGGATGCCTGGCAGATAGTCATCAATTCCATCGGAGACGTGACGGAGCTTTTTGAGGAATTGCGGGAGGAGAACCCCTTAATGCTGTCGGAGGAAGAGCGGAAGAAAAGGGCTGTTTTGAATTCGGTTGCCGCCGGGCTTTATATTTTCGCCGGAGTCGTATATCTGCTCTGGATGCTGATAGCGGAGAACCTGTTTTACATGTATTCAGATGTCAGGATGGAAGTGGGGCTGATACTGGCGGCGCTGATCTGTATTCCGCCTACCTGTATACTGATTTACACGGCGAACATGTACCCGAATTTCAGCAAAAAGGAGGACAGTCTGGTGGAAGCCTGCAAGGAAGCCAGATATATCAGAAACAGGGAAAGGGCAATTAAGACTTCCGTCAGTGCGATTATCTGGCTGGTGACGCTGATCCTCTACTTTATTATCAGTTTTGTGACTTATTATTGGAATGTGACCTGGATTATATTTCTGGTCGGCGGCTGCGCTCAGGCGATTACATTCCTGGTATTCAGCCTGAAGCGCGGACAGTGAAGCCGGATATAAGATGGGGTGATACATTTAAGATTTGTCGCAGCCACTTCCCTGTCCTGACAGTTAAGGGAAGCGAAGGATTGTAAGAAAGGAAAGCCTTAGCCTGACAGTTATGGGAAGCGAAGGATTGAGGCATAAGAAAGGAAAGCGTAAAGGAGTATCATGAGAAAACTGAAAGTAGCAACCATTGTTTTTCTGGCGGGCACAGGGGTCTGCCTGTGTGCGCTTCTGGCTCTGGCCCTGTCAGGAGGCGGAATGTGGTTCGGAATGGGCCGCAATGGGAATGCCGGTGCAGAGGGGGCTTACAGGGAAGGTTCAGGAATCGGAGGTTACACGCTGGTGCTGGAAAAGGAAGTTGCGCCGGAAGGCATCAGCAGCCTGAAAGTGGATTACGGGATGAATTCCAATGATGTGTATTTTTACCAGGGGGAGGGAGAATCTGTTGTTGTCCGTGAATATATGAACTTTACACCGAATGAGAAGCAGATATCCAGTGTGGAGGAAAAGGATGGCGGCCTTCTGATAAAAGGGGCCAGAAGAAACAGTTTTGGTTTCTTTTTCGTCCATACCAGAGATGCCTACACGGAGATATATCTGCCTGCGGGCTTTATAGAACAGCTGGAGAATGTAAATGTTAAAACCGTAAGCGGGGAGATTCTGTCAGACATTCCCTTTGTGGCGAAGAAAGCATTTTCCTTCTCCAGCACCAGCGGCGATATCTGTTTTCCGGAAGTGAAGGCAGGGGAAGTCCAGGCCAGTTCCACCAGCGGCAATATTCGGCTGGAAACGCTTCTGGCAGAGAAGATATCCGCATCCACCACCAGCGGGGATATGGAAATGGGGCACACGGAAGGGAATGTGAAGATATCTTCCACCAGCGGCAATGTCATACTGGAATGGGTGAGCGGGGATATCAGTGCATCCACCACCAGCGGGGATATTTCCATGGGAGAGGTGGACGGGGATATGAACATTTCGTCTACCAGCGGTATTGTGCGGCTCAGGGAGGGAAAGGGCAGCTTTGACGGAGATACCGTTTCCGGGGATATTCGGCTGGAAACGCTGGAGGGAGCCTTTCAGATGAATACGACCAGCGGCAATGTTACCCTGTCATCCGGCAGAGGATGGGGAGGGGCAGAGACGGTTTCCGGCGACGTGAAACTATTCCTGGGCAGCCTGGAGGGAGATATCACGGTATCCACTACCAGCGGAAATGTGGATTTTCTGATGCCTGAGACGGCTTCCTTTACACTGAATTTCGATTCCACCAGCGGCGACTGTACTACGTTTTTTGATGAACAGCTCAGGTTCAATAAGAAGGGGAATCAGGCAGAGGGGCAATATGGCAGCGGTGAGAACGCAGTCAGGGTTTCTACGTTGAGCGGAGATTTGCGGATAACGAAATAATGGATAAGAACGAAAAATAATTGAAATGGTAATTGACGAACCGTCGGCAGGTATGGTACAATTACAATACAATTGTATGGAAAACAGATGGACAGAGTCTTCCATGTAAATATTTTGGCAACCGTGTTGCCTTATTGATTGAGTTAAAAGCTCAAATTTTATAAGTTGGTGACTATAAACCGGTGCTGATGCACATCTAACTTGTGAAACGGTCAATAAGAGTAGTAAAAGTAAAATATTTGCTATATAGACTCTAAAACCATATATCTGTTACATTAGAACCGCACTGCCGGAAGTCTATCGGCGGCAGAAGTGAAAAGAATGACAGAGAGTTAAAGCAAGTGATGGGAGTGTCGCTTGCTTTTTTATATGCGCAGGCCCCCGCATATGGAATTTTGCTGCTAACGCGGCATGCGGGCCGCACGGCGAGCAGGGGAGAAGTGAGTTCCACTGCCCGATTATAGAGAGACTCGCCCGGGTGTAGAGTGGGACACATTGATCAGGGACGGCAGGGTCGTATCCGGGTCGGCGGAAAACACGGGTAAAGGAGAAATCATGAGCGAAAAACTTGCCTTGTACGGCTTTAACAATTTAACCAAGTCCCTGAGCTTCAATATTTATGATGTCTGTTATGCCAAAACCCAGCGGGAGCAGAGGGACTATATCGCCTATATCGACCAACAGTACAATTCCGAACGATTAACCAAGCTCCTGGTGGATGTGACGGATATGATCGGGGCCAGGGTGCTGAATATTTCCAGCCAGGATTATGAGCCGCAGGGCAGCTCGGTGACCATTCTGATTGCGGACGAAAGCAAGGTGCCCATGGGAGACACCACCGTGGCACATCTGGATAAAAGCCATATTACCGTCCATACTTACCCGGAATATCATCCGGACACCTGCCTGGCAACCTTCCGGGTGGATATTGATGTGGCCACCTGCGGGGAGATTACGCCTCTGTCCACGCTGGACCACCTTATCGGCTCCTTTGATTCCGATATCATTACCATGGATTACCGGGTCAGGGGATTTACCAGGGCTGTCAGCGGGGAGAAGCTTTTCATGGACCACAGGATGACTTCCATACAGGATTACATCAATGGGGATACCCTGAAAAGATATGATGCGGTGGATATCAATGTGTATCAGGCGAATATTTTTCATACGAAGATGCTGATCAAGGAGATTGATTTACAGAACTATCTGTTCAACAGTGATGTCTATGAGCTGCCGCCCAAGCTGCGCCTGGAGATCATGGACAATCTCCGCCGTGAAATGATAGAGATATTCAGCGGCAGGAACATTTATTGATTCTCTGCCCGGAATTGTTTGAAACACAACTGACGGACGACAGAACGTTTATATGCGTACATTATGGAGTATATATGCCATGCGGTAAGAGATTGCAAAGAGAGTGCAGCTTGCGGCTCATGGCTCAGGATTCAGAGAAGCTGCATTTGCTTCCTGTAGCCTTACAGAAAGGAAGGCATCGGAAATGGGACGTTTCAATCAGTCAAGAGCGCCGATTTACGAGGCTCTGGAGGAATTCCGGCAGGAGCGGATCGTACCCTTCGATGTGCCGGGGCATAAACGGGGACGGGGCAATCCGGAACTGGTTTCGCTTCTGGGACAGCAGTGCGTGGGGATCGACGTGAATTCCATGAAATCCCTGGACAACCTCTGCCATCCGGTGTCGGTGATACGGGAGGCAGAGGAGATGGCGGCGGAAGCCTTTGGAGCCGCCTATGCTTTTTTAATGGTGGGCGGAACTACGTCTTCCGTGCAGAGCATGGTGCTGAGCGTCTGCAAAAAAGGAGATAAGATCATCCTGCCCAGAAATGTGCACAGAAGTGTCATCAATGCCCTGGTGCTGAACGGCGCCATTCCAATCTATGTGAATCCGGACATGGAGCCGGAACTGGGAATTGCCCTGGGGATGAAGGTGTCCCAGGTGGAGCGGGCCATGCAGGAGCATCCCGACGCGAAGGCTGTACTGGTAAATAATCCCACCTACTACGGAATCTGTTCCGATCTGAGAAGCATTGTCCGCATGGCCCATGCCCATAAGATGAAGGTACTGGTGGACGAGGCCCACGGAACCCATTTTTATTTCGGGGACAAAATGCCTCTGTCCGCCATGGAAGCCGGTGCGGATATGGCGGCGGTGAGCATGCACAAATCCGGCGGGAGCCTGACACAGAGTTCCTTTCTGCTGACGGGTATTTCCATGAATCCCGGCTATGTGAGGCAGATTATCAATCTGACACAGACTACAAGTGCATCTTATCTTCTGCTTGCCAGCCTGGATATTTCAAGAAGGAATCTTGCCCTGCGGGGGAAGAGGGAGTTTGCCAGGGTGATGGCTCTGGCGGAGTATGCCCGGGAGGAAATCAACCGCATAGGGGGCTATTACGCCTACACTTCGGAGCTGATCAACGGGGACAGCATCTTTGATTTCGATAAGACGAAGCTGACAGTGAACACACTGGGAATCGGCCTGGCAGGAATCGAAGTTTATGACTTACTCCGGGATGAGTACGATATTCAGATGGAGCTGGGAGATATCGCCAATGTGCTGGCCTATATTTCCATTGGCGACAGGGAGCGGGACATGGAACGCCTGATCGGCGCAATGACAGAGATTAAACGAAAATACAGGCGGGATAATGCGGGGATGTTCACCCAGGAGTATATAGAGCCAAGAGTGGCGGTTTCTCCCCAGAGTGCTTTTTACGCGGAGAAGGAGTCCCTGCCCCTGACGGAGACAAAGGGGCATATCTGCAGTGAGTTCGTCATGTGTTATCCCCCGGGAATCCCCATTCTGGCTCCCGGGGAGGAGATTACGGAAGAGATATTGGAGTATATCGTCTATGCCAAAGAGAAGGGCTGCTCCATGACCGGGCCGGAGGATCCCGAAATCAGGCGGCTGAATGTGTTGCGGGAGCAGTGGCTGGAGTAAGGCAGGCGGAGATTTTCTGTCATGTCTGGTACTGCAGATAAAGTAAGGAAGTGTCTACAAATAACTGCTACAGGTTAATGCCAATTTTTATGATATTTCCTGGTTTTTGCCTAAAGAAATTGTAGCAGTTATTTTCCGACAATTCCTAAGCGGAACAGGAAAACAGCATATCCCTGTTGCTGTGCCAGGAGGATTTGCAGACACATTTTGTGGGCTGAATTCCTTTGACGTGTCGGGTGGTGCGGCGGGAATATGCGGAATTGAGACAGGAGGAGATGCATATGGATTTATGGTTTTCGGAATTGCACACACCAAACGTAAAGCTGTCCATCAGGGTGGATAAGCAGCTGTACAGCGGCGAGAGCGAGCTGCAGCGGATCGATGTGTTCGAATCCCCGGAGTTCGGGCGTTTTCTGGCATTGGACGGCTATATTATGCTGACGGAAAAAGATGAATTTATATACCATGAGATGATAGTCCATGTGCCCATGGCCGTGCATCCCCGTGTGGAGCGGGTGCTGGTCATCGGAGCCGGGGACGGCGGCGTGGTGCGGGAGCTGGTGAAGTACCCGGAGATAGAGTATATCGATCTGGTGGAAATTGACAGACAGGTGATCCAGGTGTGCAGGGATTATCTGCCTCAGACTGCCTGCAAACTGGATGACGAGAGGGTCTACATTCATTATGAAGACGGCCTGAGGTTTGTACGTTCCCGGGAAAACGAATATGATCTGATTATCGTGGACTCCACGGATCCCTTCGGACCCGGAGAAGGCCTGTTTACCAAGGAATTTTACGGAAACTGCTATAAAGCGCTGCGTGAGGACGGCATCATGGTCAATCAGCATGAAAGCCCCTTCTATGAAGCGGATGCCACTGCCTGCATGCGGGCCCATAAGCGCATTGTGGAGAGCTTTCCTATCAGCCGTGTGTACCAGGCCCACATCCCCACCTATCCTTCCGGCCACTGGCTGTTCGGATTTGCGTCCAAAAGGTATCATCCCGTGAGGGATATGGATGCGCAGAGGTGGCTTGAACGGGGGCTGGAGACCCGGTACTATACCCCGAAGCTCCATGCGGGGGCATTCTGCCTGCCGGCCTATGTGGAGAAGCTTCTGCGCAAAGTGGAAATACATGAGTAGCAGGGGGTGCAGGAGCGAAATACCATTGATATGGCGAGGGAAACGGTAAAATGTATAGTTCAGGAGATACGGTGTTATATGAAAAACAGCAGAATATGCCCTAAATGCAACGGCAGCAATATCCTCAGAATAGAGGGGAATTCGGGAGCATATGGAAGCGGCAATAATATTCCGGTGGGCTTTACCATTTTTACGTATGTGAAGGTTCACAGGTATCTGTGCTGCGATTGTGGTTATTCGGAGGAATGGATTGACAAAGAGGATATTCCAAAACTGGAAAAGAAGTTTCGCTAAGGCGTAGCTGCAGTATAGCATTATAAGAAATGAACGGAGAGAAAAAATGGCAAAAATATTGATCATCGGCTGCGGCGGCGTTGCTTCCGTGGCAATCCAGAAATGCGCGAAGAAGTCGGATGTGTTCTCGGAAATCTGCATTGCCAGCCGTACTGTGCCGAAGTGCGATGCAATGAAGGCGAAGCTGGAAGGCACTACGGAGGCGAAGATCACCACAGCAAAAGTGGATGCGGACAATGTGGAGGATTTGACTGCATTGATCAAAAAGGAGCAGCCCAGGGCCGTGCTGAATCTGGCGCTTCCCTATCAGGATCTGACAATCATGGATGCATGTCTGGCCTGCGGGGTGGATTATATTGATACGGCTAATTACGAAGCGGAGGACACGGAGGATCCCGCATGGCGTGCCGTGTACGAAAAGAGGTGTAAAGAGGAAGGCTTCACCGCGTATTTTGACTATTCCTGGCAGTGGGCTTACAGGGAGCGCTTTGAGAAAGCGGGAATCACGGCTCTTCTGGGCAGCGGTTTTGACCCCGGGGTGACAAGTGTCTTCTCGGCATATGCGTTAAAACATTATTTCGACGAGATTCATTCCATAGACATTATGGATTGCAACGGGGGCGACCATGGCTATCCCTTCGCAACTAATTTTAATCCGGAGATTAATTTAAGGGAGGTATCAGCCAACGGTTCTTACTGGGAGGACGGCCGCTGGGTGGAGACGAAGCCCATGGAGATTAAGCGGGAATATGAATTTGCCCAGGTGGGAAAGAAGGACATGTATCTGCTGCACCATGAGGAAATTGAGTCCCTGGCGAAGAACATTCCCGGGGTTAAGCGCATCCGCTTCTTCATGACTTTTGGGCAGAGCTATCTGACCCACATGAAATGCCTGGAAAATGTAGGGATGCTGCGCACGGACCCGGTGATGTTCGAAGGAAAGGAGATTGTACCCATCCAGTTTCTGAAGACGCTGCTTCCGGACCCGGCGTCTCTTGGCCCCCGTACGGTAGGCAAGACTAACATCGGCTGCATTTTTACCGGGGTAAAGGACGGGAAGGAGAGGTCCATCTATATCTACAATGTGTGCGACCACCAGGAATGCTACAAGGAACTGGGTTCCCAGGCGATTTCCTATACTACCGGCGTCCCGGCCATGATCGGCGCCATGCTGGTGATGAACGGAACCTGGAAGAAGCCGGGTGTATTCAATGTGGAGGAGTTCGATCCCGATCCCTTCATGGATGCGTTGAACCGGTACGGCCTGCCCTGGGTGGTGGAGGAGAATCCGGTATTGATAGACTGAATGGCGGATGCCGTTTCCGGTTGGGTTGTCTGTCGCGAGGCGCCAATTGAAGGACTGGCGGATGCTTTGGGAAGCAAGTGAGCGCCCGTCCAGATATGGCGGGCGCCTCTGGTTGTTTCATTCTCAAAGCCGGATGTTATGCATAGGAATTCACTTCCTTACCGGCGATGGAATATGCTGTGTGTCCCGGCATCTTTCGCCCGCGAGCCGGGTTGCATGGTAAGGAAATGCCTCCAAATAACTTGCGCAGGTTTATAGCGGAATTTATTGATTTTATCAGGTTTACCCTGAACAGATTGCGCAAGTTATTTTCCGGCAGTTCCTAAGGAAGTGTCTACAAATAACCGATACGAGTTTAAAGCCGTTTTTCTTATATTTCCGGGCTTTTCCCTAAAGAAATTGTATCAGTTATTTTCCGACAATTCC
>DKVC01000144.1 GCA_002490995.1 Lachnospiraceae bacterium UBA7188 | reverse complement strand
TCTGCCAATTCCGCCATTCCTGCGAACCTCATGAACAATATGTATTCTATACCATCCCTCTCCAAAAGTCAACATCTTTTTTTAATTTTTTTGAATAATTTTTCAGCAGACTGTTTTGTTCCGGCTGCAAGAAGATATCGGAGCCTATACCATGCGGGATGTGATGATTCTGTGGGGGCTTGCTGCCAGCAGCTTCGACCTGGCTTACCTGGCAGTATCAGGCTTTCTAAAATAGGGCATCCTGCGATAGATTCCGTTTGATCGGAGCCAAAGCGTCACACTTTATATTCATACTCGAAAGATGCCCTGTCCGTCTCAAAATCCAGAAGTGTACTGCCTTTCCTCCGAAAACGGTACTCTGCCCGGCAGGCTGCGCTCTCATGGATAGTCCTCACCATATGGCCCCCTACCGGAGCTTTCAAAGGCTTTCCGGTCCTTTCCAGAAGCCTCGCTTCCAGTTCCAGGCTGCCCTGAACAACCCTTACCATCCCATACCGGATTTTGATAGTCTTTGCCCCCAGATAAGTGGCCAATCTGTACTCCCTGCCATCCAGCAGCACGATGGCGATGATCCCCCGGAAATGAAAGCCTGCCAGGGGAACATCAGCCACGGACAGCATCAACGCGCCTTCCGGGAAGCTGCACTGTGTCCAGATATATTCTTTCGGGAACGACCGTCCCCTGTCTCCTTCCCAATACCCTTCCGCGCCGTCAAAAGAATATTCCGTCCCGTTTATATGCACGGTTCCCCGCACCGCATGCTTCATGCTCCATACACTGTGCCGGCATTCTAAAAAAGGTACCAGGGAAAACGGCCCCATGATATCGTATTTTAAAGGGAAAAGAGGACCGAACTCCAGCTTTCCCTTTATTCTCAACCCCGGTTCGCATACCGCCAGGCAGACTCCCTCTTCCCCGAACCGGTTCCTTCCTATGAAAAGCGTCTTTCCTTTCCACCGGAACGCCTCCGCAGGCAGACTGACCGTCCAGGAACACTCCTCCGTAATGATCTGGATGGAGCAGGTCTCTTTCCCTTGTGTCCGATGCACTGCCGGAATCACCGCCAGAGTCTGCGTATCAGACTGGCACTTGAAATACCAGCCATAGAACCAACCGCTTTTTCCTGAAACCATCATTCCTCCCATCTGCCCGCTTCGGCAGGCAATCAAATGTCCCTTGCCAATTCCGTTCTATATGCCCAGGCATCCGGACATGCCAATGACAGCGCCAACAACATGGAACAGCATGTTTACCTTACAGAATTATTTATTCCTTTTGTTTTCCCCTTTTCTTTCGCAGTCCGTCTGAGCCGGTCCGTCAATCAGATGTCCTTCCCTGTCAAACCGGGAGCCATGGCAGGGGCAGTCATAGCTTTCTTCCTCCGGATTCCACTCCAGCCTGCATCCCATGTGGGGACAATTGGGGATGAGGCTTCCGTTCCCGGCTGGCAGGAGATGCTTCGCCAGGCCTTTCACCGTATATGCGCCGTGCACTGCCAGTTCTTTCGCCGCCTGGACCGTAAAATGACGCTGAGGCGAAAAGATATCTGCCTCCGGGCAGTCCCGCCCGCTGATCAGGGCCGTCAGGATGCGTGCGCTTACCATCGCCGTGGTCATGCCCCATTTTCCAAAGCCCGCAGCCACATACCAGCCCGGCTTCCGCCTGGAAAATCTCCCGACATAGGGCAGCCCGTCCAATGTCATGCAGTCCTGTGCCGACCATCGAAGCACCTCCCGGCATCCGGGATAGAATTCCTGCGCCTTCCTGCGGAGCACCCCATAGCCGCATTCCCCCGCCCGGTTCCCTTTATTCACCCCTGTCCGGTGGCTGCCGCCGCCAAGCAGCAGCATGTCGCCGCAAGCCCGGAAGGAAAGCCTGTCCCCGTCAATGCCCAGGTACATGCCCTCCAGCCGCTTCGCTCCTTCCAGCGCCGTCACATAACTCCGTTCCTGGTACATCCTGGCAAAATAGTATCCCGGGACATTGATAAAGGGAAAATGTGCCGTAAATACGATATGTTCTGCCGCCACCGTTCCTCTGCCCGTCTCCACTCTCCCATCCTTCACCTTCAGCACCTTCGTCTGCTCGTACACTTCCACTTCCTCTGCCATCTGCGCCAGGAATTTCAGCGGATGGAAGCTTGCCTGATGTTCAAACCTTACCGCGCCTGCCACCGGAAAAGGAAGCTCGCAATCCGTTCCAAAGGATGCCTTTATGCCCAGCGACTCCGCCGCTTCCGCTTCCCGTTTCAGAAGCTCTGTCCCGGTACAGGAATACAGGAAGGCCGGGCGCCTGGCAAAGTCACAGTCAATTTCTTTTTCCAGAATCAGCCTTTCATACTCCCCGATGGCAGCTTCATTTGCGTCGGCATAATGTTCTGCCATACGCCGGCCAAATGTACGGATCATCCGGTCATAAATCAGATTGTGCTGGGAAGTGATTTTCGCGGTGGTATTCCTCGTCTGCCCGCTCCCGATCCTGTCCGCCTCCAGGATGACCGCCCGAATGCCCGCCTGTTTCAGGTAATAAGCCGTCAGTATCCCTGCCAGTCCCGCACCAATGACAGCAACCGGTGCCTCCATATCCCCCGGAAGCGGCTCACGTCTCCTGATTCTGCTATTCTCCGTCCAGACTGATTCCACCTTATGCCTCCGTTATCTCTCCTTTAAAAAGGCTTTTGGGGATAGCATATGCCAAAATACAGTAAATATACTGGTTAGCTGCCATAGATTTGATATGTGAAAAATCAGATTCACTCATTGAGAATGCCAGCATAAAAGCCAGGGCGCTGTTCCCTGGCTCTTTCATAAAACACTCCTGAAAAACCGTATTTATTTCTCCAGTTCCCAGATATGCCTGTCATGCCGGAAATACAGGCAGACCCCGATTCCGGCAAACGCAATCACAAAAAACAGAAATGCCGCTCCGGAACCTTTCCCCTCGCCGAACAGCCTCACCAGCAGGCTGCCCTCCTTCTGTATCGCCATAACAGGCTCGAACACTGCGTCCACCAGCAAACCGCCCATAAAATACCCTAACGGAATGGTGAAAAACTGCAGTGAATTCCGCACGGAATAGACACGCCCCTGCATGGAATCCGGTATCCGCAGCCGCAGAATGACATCCAGATTGGCGTTCATCAGCGGTATCGCGATCCAGCCGAGGAATCCGCCGATACACCACACAAGCGGCGTCCTGCCCAACGCCAGCATGAAATTCTCAAAGCTCATGGAAAACAGCAGGCAGTTGCAGATAACCCGCACTCTGCTTTTGGGCGCCTTCACCCAGGACGCAATCAGGCTCCCCGCCAGCGTGGAGAATCCAATCACCGCATTGACCATGCCCAGCACCTTCTCGCTTCCGCCCTCTCTGGACAGCAGCATGGCCGGAAATGCCGCGTCATATATGGAAGCCACCAGATTAATCGCCGCCAGGAATAAAATCAGGTCAAAAATACCTCTCTCCCTTTTCAGGTAGGCAATTCCTTCCCCGACAGACTTCAGAAGACTGTCACCGGCACGCGCTGCTTCCGCCGGCTGTCTTCCTTCCATGGACTGCACTGCTTCCTCTGGCTGCATTCCTTTCACAGACTGCGCTGCTTCCCCTTCCGGGATTTTAATTGCAAACAGCAGCACCAGGAAAGCGGTTACAAAACTGAACAGGTCAAAGGCAACAACCGCTCCCATTCCCGCCAGTCCCAGAACTGCCGTAGCAATTATGGGCGTCAGGATGGAATTCACCGAACTGGACAGATACCGCAGCCCGCCCACTCTCTGGTAATGCTTTTTCGGAAGCAGGCGTGTCACCGCCACCTCCGACGCCGGCTGCTGCACCGTATTCATCAGGCCGTTTACCACATTGATCAGATACAAATGCCATATCTGGAGCAGATCATTCTGTAGCAGAACCACCATGGCAACCGTAGTCGCCGCTGCGACAGTATCGCAGACCAGCATGGTCTTCTTTTTATCCCATCTGTCGCTCAGCGCCCCGGCAAAAATGCTGAACAGCACATAGGGCGCATAGGAACAGACCATCAGAAGCGACGTCATCAGCGCCGAACCCTTCTGGGAATAAGACCAAATCACCAGGCAGTAACCCGTCATGGCACTGCCCAGGCCCGAAAAAGCCTGTGTCAGCCACAGCAGTAAAAATGCCCGCATTTCAGATAAAGTTTCAAATAAAGTTTCTTTTTGCTTTTTCATAGACTTTGCTCCTTTCAGGTGTACATGAAATTTTCCCTGATTTGCAAAGTCTCAGGACAGAGACAGGAAGCGCTTCGCTAAGCCTGTCAGCAATCAAACGCGGCACCAGAAATATGCCTTTTTATCCCGCCCCATGCAGTCTTTGTCCTAATAGACTTTGCATGGAGCTGCTGCAATGCACAGTCGCATATAGTTCTCCTTTCCCTGTCGCCCAAACAGATTACGTTACGTATTATAACACACATTTTTCATACATGCAATCTTGCCGGAAGACCCGGGGTTTTGCCGATTCAGGCTTATTGGGGCTGATTTTAACGGTTTTTGCTTCACTGTGCCCGTCACCCGAACCCTTGCCGCCACGCAGAACAGAAAACGTTTCAAATATCCTCCTTGCAATCCTGAATAAAAAGGAATACCTCCCAGGCATCCCTGGCATGTTTGAAATCCTCCATACCGATGAAATATGCCGCAAATAAGATTTCAATGCATTCCATTACGCAGGGAATCGCAGCCTTTTCTTCCGCAAGCAGGCGCGTTATGCTCTCATAGCCCGCGATGACGGCTCTCACGTTTTCTGTCCATTCCTTTTTCGTAAAAGCGTCCTCCGTCTCTTCCGCCAGCAGCCCTGTCAGGAAATAGCAGATATCAAAAATCCTGATATTCCTCTGGCTCAGGTCAAAGTCGATATATCCTGACAGACTGCCTTCAGAGAACAGGAAATTCCCGAAATGCACGTCTCTGTGGATCAGCTGTTTCGGCAGAAAGCCATATACGTTTTCCAGGGATTTTACTGCCCTTGCATAGGATTCCCTGTCCACTGTCTTCCACGCGTCTGCGGCCAGATTTTCCCGTACCCATCCCTTCATCTCGTCCAACAGGCTGTTGTCCCAAAATGCAATCTCTTTCTCGCATTCCAGAAACGCTTTATGCAGCCTTGCAATGGCACATCCCATTTTCCGGGCTATTTCCTTATTTTTTAGATCCGTGATGTTGCTGCCCTGCAGTTTCCTGGACAGGAAGAAGTAAAAGTTCTCATATGCCACATATTTTTCCCCTGCCCCGCTGGGTACAATCTCTGCAACCGGGATATTGCATCCCGCTAAAATTTCAGTTATTTTTATATTTCTTTCCAGCTGGCCTTTGTCACTGTATGCCTTCATCACATAGGAATGATTGACTTCCCAGGCCGAGGAATAAATCTGCGTCAGCTGCCGGGTTTCCATTCCCCATAACGGCAGAATCTGTTCTATCCTCTCTTTCATTTTTCGGTATCTTCTCCTTTCCCCGGCAAGAATCCTTCTGATGCTTGACTCCGACAAATGATATAGATTTCCAAGCTGCCCGTTGGTCCTGCCTTCCAGATGTTTCAGATAAATATGGTGGTTGCGCTTCTCCAATTCGATTCTGTAATCTGTCCGCCGCCGTACTTCGCGGGATATTTCCCTGGGGATATACAGATAACCCCCCTGGTAGTATTCCCGGATCATGGAAAGCAGTTCTTCCGGCAGGACATCATTGGCATTTACATATTTCACCGGCCTCACTCCGTTTCTATGGTTTTCTCCCTTTTCGGAATAGAATATACGAACAGGAACTACTTTATTATAACAGACTGTACGTCCTGCTGGCGATTATATTTCATGCTGGGCAAAAGATAATCTATTTCATAAAGTCATTGACAAAAGCACCGGAAGATGGTATAAAATAAAATCAGTAACAGGGAGTAGCTTAACATGCTTTTGCATGTGACATGCCTTCGTCAATACGGGAAATATTTCTCCGGAGCATGTGATTTCAAGAAGCGAGACTTTTACTGCAGTTTTAGACTGCGGTAAAATCTCGCTTTTTTGTTGTTGGACAAAGCACCTGTTGCAGGGCTGGCCGGCCCAAAATACGCAGTAAGAAAATACCTGCCGTTTATTTCTGCCCGATTCCGATTCTGGCTCTCGATATTTGCGGGAGCAAAATCAGGCATTGAGTCAGAAAGGTACTCGGAAAAAGCGGGAAAATCGGCAAAAGTGAATTTCAGAAAACCGCATATCAAGCGGTTATGAGATTCCGAGAGCATATCAAAAAAGAGGAGGAAACAGACATGTTCATTTTGAATGTATTAATTTTACTGACAGGCTTTGCTGCCTTGATCAAAGGCGCCAATCTGTTCGTGGACGGAAGCGCCGCCCTGGCAAAGAGGTTCCGGGTTCCGGGACTGATCATCGGGCTGACTATTGTGGCATTCGGAACCAGTGCGCCGGAACTGGCAGTCAGTACGTCGGCCGCCCTGCAGGGGGCAAATGAAATCGCATTAAGCAATGTGGTCGGCTCTAATATTTTCAATCTGCTCTGCGTGTTGGGAATATGCGCCGTTATCCATCCCGTTCCGGTGGCTGCGGGAATCCGGCGGCGCGACTTTCCGTTCTCCATCCTCACGACGATTGCCGTCTTTCTTATGGCAGGCGCAGGCACGCTCTTTTCGGAACTGACGATACATGCGGCGGGCATGGCTGAACAGGCAGGCAATGTCAGCAGGATAGACGGCGCGGTCATTATGGCATTATTTGTGGGATATACTGCTTATCTGATTATGGACGCCAGAAAACATCCCGAGGAAGAAGAAAACGGCAGCATCCTGCCCTTATGGAAGTGCCTGCTTCTCATCTGCGGTGGACTGCTGCTTATCATTGGCGGCGGGCAGGCAGTTGTGTACGGTGCAAAGGAAATTGCAAGAGTGGCAGGCATGTCCGAGACACTGATCGGGCTTACCATTGTGGCAGTGGGTACCTCTCTTCCGGAACTGGTGACCTCCGTTGTGGCGGCGCGGAAAGGTGAGACAGGGCTGGCTGTGGGAAACGTAATCGGGTCAAATATTTTTAACCTGCTGTTTATCCTGGGGATATCTGCCGTAATCCACCCGGTGGCGGTAAACCTGGCATCCGTTTACGACCTGGGGATCCTGATGATTATCAGCCTTCTGGCTTACCTTTTCTCCCTGACCTCCCGGAAATTAAAACGAGTGGAAGGTATCATCATGGTATCGCTCTACGTTATTTATGTGGTGTTCGCGGCTGTCCGCTAGAACGTGCGCCCGCCGGGCGCACATGCACACAAACCCGCAAAGAATGCGGGTTTGTGTAAACTTACAACAGTTATTTGCAGACATTTCCTTACTCATATAAGCCGGAACGCAGAATGACTCTCACCAGCCTGGTAATGCACCCCCGGAGCGTTTCTTCCGTCAAGGTTCCCTGCTCCAGCTCCTTTTTCATATTTTCATGGTCGGAGGCGCTTCCGGGCATCACCAGGTCGTTTCCGGCACGCATGCAGCCGGAGGCCGTGCAGTCGTCCCCTGCCATAGTAGTCGTCCAGTCCGTCATGATTACGCCGTCAAAGCCCCACTCCCTCCTGGCAGTCTGGGTACAGATATCATAGCAGTTGGCGGCATGAACCCCGTTGATCAGATTATAGCTGGTCATAATGGACATGGGTCTGGATTCCCTCACCGCGGTCTCGAATCCCTTCAGATAAATCTCACGGAGCGCCCGTTCCGACAGAATACTGTCCGATCCCATCCGGTTGTCCTCCTGATTATTGCATGCGAAATGCTTTATGGTGGTTCCGCAGCCGGGCCGGCTCTGCACGCCCCTTGTCATTGCCGCCGCAATTTTACCGCTTATCAGGGGATCCTCCGAATAATATTCAAAATTCCTGCCGCATAGAGGATTCCTGTGGATATTCATGCCGGGAGCCAGCCACAGGGTCACACCGAACATGTCCATCTCCTCCCCGATCATCGCCCCCACTTCCTCAATGAGTTTTTCATCCCAGCTTTGCGCCAGCAGAGTGCCGACCGGAATCGCCGTGCAGTACTGATAATATTTCGTTCCTTCATATACCAGATCCCGGCAGAGAAAACCATGCTCCATGCCCGCTTCCAGAGGCGGAACCTGCACCCTGCCGGCCTTCACCGTATAGACCTGGTTCAGACGAAGCCCTGCCGGCCCGTCAGCCAGCACAATATTGGCCACTCCCTGATCATAAGCCGCCATGCTCGTCTCTCCCGCCGAACCGGAAACGGATATGCCTGCCCCTCCCAGATTGCTTCCCTGTCCCTTTCCCGGGTCTCCTGCAGCCAGCTGAATGAGCTGCTCCACTGTCAGGCCCTTCACAATCCGGGCCGCTTCGTCGTCAGGTTCTTTCCAATCTCCATCGCCAACCACTTCGGTTTCTATCTGAGACAAGTCCATGCCAATCTGCGGGACTCCCAGTCTGCGCCCTGTCTCCAGCATTTCCTGATACCGTGCCAGGCGCTTTTCTTCCGGAACGGAAAGCTCCGCCAGTTCTTCCTTCAACGGGCAGATATTCCGAGTCTTCATCAATACTTTCCGTTCTTCTAAGGTAAACAGGGCTGTCAGCCTGCTGCCTGCCAGGGAATTCCCTGCCCATAAGCCATAAACCCCCTCCTCCAGCACCCACTCCGCAGCCGACGCGTCATAGGATGCCATGAGGGAAACGGGAATCCTGATTTTCAATATCTCGCTTTCCCCGGGCGCCAGGACGGAGGTCTTGGCAAAGCCGCACAGCCTGCGGTATTCCTTTTCCAGTTCTCCCACAGGCGCGGATACGTAAATCTGCGCAACTTCCCTGCCGCTGTATGCGGAACCGGTATTGGTGACCTTTACCTCTGCGGTTATGCAGCCTTCCTCCACACCTGTCTGAACCGTCTCCAGCCGGAATTCCGTGTAGGAGAGCCCGTAACCGAAACCGTACCTGACCGGCACTTCAAAGGAATCAAAATACCGATATCCCACATAGATGCCTTCTTCGTATTTCTCCTGCTTCACATTCCCGTTCATGTGGGAAAATGTGGCGGCATTGGGATAATCCTCATAACGCTTCGCCCAGGTATCCGTCAGCTTCCCGCCGGGAGTCACCCTGCCGCTTACAACATCGGCAAAGGCATTGCCCCCTTCCATTCCGGGCTGCACAACCTGAAGTATCCCGCGGATATTTTCATATTCCTCCGTAAAGGACAGATCCATCAGTCCTCCGGTATTCACTGCCAGAATCACATTTTTATAAAGGGCGCAGACCTGGTCCATGGCTTCCCTTTCGGAATCCGTAAGGAACCAGTCCCCCTTTTCGGGCGAACGGTCCGCTCCCTCTCCGGCCACACGGCTCACAATGTATATGGCTGTGTCCGCCTCCGTGGCGGTAATGGCGGGACCGTCCGGCATATGAAAGGGATTGGCGGAATAAGTCAGGAAAAAGGCCATTCCCTTGTCCCTTTTATCCTCCTTCACCTTTTCCCAGATATCCTCTCTCCAGGATAACCTTGCCTGCGCATAAATCCTGTCATATTCCTCTATCCATTCTTTTGTGGTTATTTCAAAACCCGCATCCGAAAGCCCCCTGTAGACGGATACCGCTTCCCGCTCATTTACGTCCCCGGAGCCAGTTCCGCCTTTTATCATATGGGTTGCCCCTGCGCCAAAGAGGGCTACCTTGCTGCCCTTCTTCAACGGAAGCACCTGATTTTCATTTTTCAACAGGACGATTCCCTCCGCAGCCGCCTTCTTGGCAATTTCGCGGTGGGGCGCCTCGTATGCTGAAATTTCCTGTGTCTGCTTCCCATAGAATGGTCTCTTCTTAATGCTTCCTGCCATATTGGCCTCCTCTCAGCTTTGATCAAATTATACTCAAGACCGCCAGAATTAAAAATTTTGCCGCAATACGTAAGATTTTACAATAAAGCGCCTAATGCTGAATCTCGGCTTCGCCGCTGGACATGGCCTTGCCAAAGAGCGGCCCAATATACTTCGCCGCAAGCGGTATCAATTCATGGTCGTGATTCGTGGCCGCTTTGGTATCCCCGGAAAACAGCATCGTATGCTCAGCCTCGGGCGTGGAGGCCTTCCACTGGGGAATCGTTTCATTGTTGGGATCCCCGGTGTACGCGAAAGCCATGACGCTTCTGAAAATCTGCTCCTCCAGCTTTTCCACGCCGGGCATCTGGGTATTGGGCACCAGCTCCGTGTTGTGGAAGAAATAGGGGATATCGCTGCAGTGCCATGCCACACGGCCGCCGTCAATCTGGAAATCCTGCTCGAATAAATAGCTCCAGGTACAGTCATTCAGCCCGCTTCGGGATCTGATATAATCAATTTCCGGCTGACGGAAAATGAAATCCAGAAGCAGCATATCCACCGGATTCCGCTTCGGATATCCCTTTTGGAACAAGGGAATCATCTCTTCCGCCGCCTCTTTCCCCAGAGCCGCGGTCACTGCCTGAACGCCGTCCTCCCGGGTCATTTTGCTGCGATCCTGTCTGCTCGGCATAAATGCTGCGAATTCGCCGAATACGGACCCTACCATAAGCGGAATATGGGCCGTTTCCCTGCGGAAACCATTAATTATCGGCTCCCCTGCATAATAAGCGTTGGGATGAGGACATCCGCCCACATATTTCCCCTGGGGACGCAGAACTTCCCTGACTTTTTTATAGCTCTCCGCCAACCGGGCATAGGGCACTGTCTCCAGCTCTTTGACAGAACTGATCCCCAGGTCTTCCATCATGTTCTCTGCCAGCTCTCTGCCGCTCCCTGCCGCATCCGCCAGCAGCGGACCGATAACGCCGCTCATATTGATTCCTTTTGCATACAGCCCGTCCGCCGCCGGAGTCTGCAGAAGGGTGGTCAACTTGGCTCCCCCACCGGACTGTCCGAACACGGTCACATTGTCCGGATTGCCGCCGAAAGCTTCTATATTCTCCCGAATCCACTTAAGCGCCGCCACTATATCGTCCGTCCCCACGTTGCCGGAATTGGCATACTCTTCCCCGAAATCGGACAGATCGCAGTAGCCAAGCACATTTAGCCTGTGATTGATGGAAACGACTACCACCTGTCCTAAGATACTCATGTTCTCTCCCTCGTACGCCACCTGTTCGATGGAAGAACCTGCCTCGAAACCGCCCCCGTGCAGCCAGACCATAACCGGGCGCCTGGCATCGTCGCACCCGGGCGTCCATATATTCAGATTCTGGCAGTCTTCATCCATAATCCAATAGCGGTGGGGAACCATCACCTCCCCCATGGGTTTGGCCATATCCAAAAGAGGGCAGACATAACCATAGCTTGTGGCATCCAATACGCCTTCCCAGGCTTCCACAGGCTCGGGCGCATGGAAACGCCTCGCCTTTGCATAGGGAATTCCCTTGAAAATGTAAAGTCCTCTGTGGGCATATCCCTTTACTTTCCCTTTATCCGTTGCAACGATTGTGTTTTCACCGTATTCAAACTGATATGTCATAATAATCTCCTTTCTTTTACCTTCTTATCCGGCAGCCGCATGTATAGCGGACAAAATACAGATTATCCTTGCGTGCGGAGCAGATACCGGCAAATACTGGCGGCGCCCCGCAGATATTCTCCCCTGGTCACGGCTGCCGCAGTCCATGTGGGCTCTGCTGCCCAGCCTACTCCGGTGTCAAAGGGATTCTCTAAAAGCCAGCTTTCATAGGCAGCTTCCAGCTCTTCGTTCAGAATATAATCGCTGTCTTTCAGCGCTTCCCGGATACCAGTCACATAACTGGTATTGACCAGGCCGCCGGACCCGGTTCCGCTCTTATAATAATTATACTGGCTTCTGCCGAAAAGGGCAATACGTTCTCAGAACAACAGTTTATGACAAGATAGAAAAATCCAAAATCGTATGCTATAACTAAAGTATCTTAGAAAAATTTTGAGTAAGGCCGCACATTCAACAGTCGTAATCCGTTAAACATTATGAAGGGAGGGGTTGTGGTGAATGGATATGGAAGAACAATATGACAAGATATATCGCTACTGTTATTTTAAGCTGTACGACAAGCAGTTGGCACAGGATATGACACAGGAAACGTTTCTTCGATTTCTCCGACAGGATTTAAGTCTTGACAACCATAAAGAGTTGCCCTATTTATATACGATTGCAAAGAATTTATGTGTAGATAACTTTCGCAAAAAGACCGTCGGGAGCTTAGAAGATGCAACAGAAGAAGCAACATACAATCCAACCGAGGATTGGATTAATCATTTGACTTTGAAATCGATTATATCCAGATTACCACAAGAGGAACAGGAATTGATTTTTTTGCGATATGGAAACGAACTGGAGGTTACGGCCATTTGCAGGATTACGGGATTTTCACGTTTTGCTGTTTATCGCAGGCTCTCAAAGGCGTTGAAGTGGTTAAAAGAAGAATTGAAGAAGGAGGGATTTTTTGATGAATAAACAGATAAAACGGAGCATTCAAAGAGCATTTGAAGCCCCAAAGCCAAATCAACAGGAAAAGGCGAGGTTTTTAAGGACATTGCCCCAGCCTCAAATCAGCATGTGGCAATTCATTTTGACACAGGCAGCTTATTTACGAAAGTGGACATTATTTTTCTCCCTGTCGCTCCTGTTTCCTGCATTGATAAGTGCTTATTACATTGAAAAAAATACCTTGTGGGTTGTATCTGCCTTTATCCCGTTTCTTGGACTGTTAGCCGTGGCAGAAAACGCCCGTTCTATGGTGTATGGAATGAATGAACTTGAAATGTCTGCACGATTTTCCCTGAAAAGTGTAATTCTTGCGAGAATGGGCGTTTTAGGGGCGCTTGATGTTTTCGTTCTTTGCTGCCTTATCCCATTATGCAGTATTGGTAATCCATTTTCCTTGTTCCAAACAGGGATTTATCTTTTTGTTCCATATCTGCTGACATTGAATATAAATTTATGGATTACACGCCGTTTTCACGGCAAAGAAGCAATTTATGTCTGTATGGGCGCAGCGGTTATAATCAGCGGGGCAAATGGGGGATTGCATTTTATAGCTGATTTTGTATATCAATTTACTTACATCAAATGGTGGTCTGCCGTATTCGTCTTTTTAGTCGGAAGAATGATATACGAACTGTACTGCACAATGAAACAAACGGAGGAATTAGCATGGAACTTGTAATTGACAGGGTATCAAAACAGTATAAAAACAATATTGCCGTCGACCGTATTTCCATAAAGCTTCTAAAAGGAGTTTACGGACTCCTTGGCGCAAACGGAGCGGGGAAAACAACCCTTATGAGAATGATATGCGGCATATTAAAGCCTACAAGCGGTACCATTTCTTTTGACGGCATGGATGTGGGCGAAGAAAATTATCGTTCTGTCTTGGGATATTTACCCCAGGATTTTGGTTATTATCCTGAATTTACAGGAATGGATTTTCTATTGTATATGGCGGCATTAAAGGGTATTGGAAAGGCACAGGCAAAGAGAAAATCAGATGAGCTTTTGCAGCTGGTATCTTTACAGGATGTTGCTAAAAAGAAAATAAGGACCTATTCCGGCGGCATGAAACAGCGGTTGGGGATTGCACAGGCACTGCTGAACCAACCGAAAATTCTGATTTTAGATGAACCGACTGCCGGGCTTGACCCAAAAGAGCGAGTGCGCTTCCGCAATCTGATTGAAGATTGGGGAAAAGAAAATATCATATTGTTGTCTACACATATAGTATCCGACATTGAGCACATTGCTGACGATGTATTGATGATGAAAGACGGGCAGCTCATTTACTCTGGCAGATGGGATGCGGCAAAAGGAAATCTGGAGGATTTCTATCTGGCACAGTTTGGCGAGGAGGACGATGATGAATAATTTAGGGGTACTTTATCGTTATGAGCTGAAGAAAATATTAATGCGGAAAATCGTTTATGCTACTTTGGCCATTTGTTTTATTGCCACAGCCATTCTATTGATTGGGGAGCTAATTGGCCCATATTATATTGGCAATGAAAAAGTCGATACGCAATATCATATGTTCCTGACCGACAGGAATTATCAGAAAATGCTGGACGGCAAAGAAATCGACCAGGCTCTGTTGGAAGAGACTATAGCGGCCTACGGTATGATTCCTATAACAGCGGAGAAGTATAGTGCCACTGAGGAATACCAAAAGTATGCCAGACCATACAGTGCAATTTTTAATTTTGTACGGGATACTACACATATGACCCTTTCAGAAGTACTCCAATGGACTCCAAGTTTAGATGACTTATATGCACAAAGGCAGTCTATGTTGGAAAATCAATGGATATCCGAGAATTTATCTGAGGGAGAAAAGGCATTTTGGCGGCAAAAAGAAGCCGGCGTCAAAACACCTTTTGTATATCAAATAACGGATAGTTATTATATGTTATTCAGAGCTGTGACGACAATCGGACTTTTGGTACTGATGGCAGTATCCATTTGCCTGTCGGGATTTTTTGCAGAAGAACATACAAAAAGGACAGACCAGCTGATACTTTGCAGCAAACATGGCAAAGGTATGGCATACTGGGCAAAAATTCTTGCAGGTATCAGCTTTGCAGGCGGTATTTCTCTGTTGCTTTCTATATTTGCAGTCCTGGTATCAGTTGGTATCTATGGAACGGACGGTTTCGATGCAATGTTTCAATTGATATTCGCCGAATATTCCTATCCGATTACTGCCTGCCAGGCTGTTTTGATATTATACGGCTGTGTCATTGCGACATCTGTCATTTTCAGCACATTTGTCATGCTGCTTTCAGAAATACTCCACAGCAGCATCGCTACACTTGCTGTTACTTTTGGAATGCTTATTCTTTCTATGATATGTTCCATTCCCTCTCAATATAGAGTTTTGGCGCAGATATGGGACTGGCTTCCGAGCGGATTCCTTACCCCCTGGAATATTTTTGACATCCGTCTGGTTTCCGCCTTTGGACACTATCTGACGGCATGGCAGGCGGTTCCAGTCATTTATATTTTTGCAGGCATGGTAATAGCCGCTGTTGGGAAACCAATATATCGGCATTTTCAGGTTACGGGAAGATAAAAATATGGTAAAAATTTCAGGAGTAGAACGGCAGTAGAGTCACGCCATTTCGGCCTTTATTTCAGCCCCTGTATCACAGTCTTCCGGGAATTTTAAAGCTGTATGCGGTGAACACTCCTTATATCACGGAATCGGAGCTTGTCATTCCCTGCCTTGAAAAATTCCATGAACTATATATTTCTCTTTACATTAAGCACATTCATTAATGCTTCTTGTAACACTCTTGAAACATTGATTCCAGCATGTTCAGCTTCATAATTGAGCCAACCTGGAAGAGCAACATTTCTTCTAACAGTTTTTGTATCTATTTTCCTTCTGTATTCTCCTGAATCAATATCAACAAAAGACAAAATAGTTTCTCCATCCTCTGAAAAAGTTCCTTTTGTAATATCCAATGTGTCAGATGGTGTTGGAATTTCTTTTTTATGATCTTCAAAAGTAACACACATCAATTCCATTGCATCTCTTGCCATATCAATAGCGTTTTTCATATCTTTTCCTTCAGTTAAAATCTCCAAATCAGGAACTTCAACCAAAATACAATCTTCCGTTTTTGTAAACAAAACTGGATATACTGCCTGCATAACATTCCCTCCATTATTTAATAACTATTTCAATCCACGTCTCTTTAAAATCGCCTGTGCTAATCTTTCTGGTATTTCCTTATGTCTTTCAACCGTTTCAAATTCATTTTCTCCCCGTCTGTATATATCATGATTACTTCCATGATGATCAAATACAAAACCTCCTGCTTCCAGCTTTTTAATCAAATCTCTTTGTTTCATTAGTGTTCCTCCCTGCCTTTGCATTATACACACTAATTACACAATAGTCAATGTATTTATACACAACTCCGAGACTTAAGTTGGCTTTTTAAGAAACATTATTCTATTTTTATATTTCTTCGTGAAACAACCCTATGGCCTGAAAACATAAAAACCAGCAGATTCCTGGCTGCCGGTTTTTGAAAACTGCCGCATGGCTGACAGGCACATAAGGAATCCGGACAGGCCGGAACAAAGCGCATATGACAATTTCTACCGCCTGCAGCCACGGGCAGCCCGCGGTTTTATTCGGACAGAAGCAGCTGAACCCTGTTCTGGATGACTTCCGCCACTTTCCCGACATCCTTTCCGCCGGCAAAATAAGCTCCTGACTCCTCCGCCACAATGGATATGACGGAAGTTTCCAGTTCGCTGCGGGGCGCAAAATCCAGGGATTCCAGCAAAGTATGTATTCTGTCTATGTCGCTTTGCTCCATCACATAACAATCGATGAGTTCCCCTCCGGCAATGGAACGGCTTGCCTTGAGTTCCATGCCGGGCTCTCCGGTGTAAGTGTCTTTGAGAATGCGGCCGTCTTTATCTTTCCAATAGACCGGGGTTGTCAGGTATTCTTCTAACTCCGCAATTTGCTTCAGGCGTGTCGGAAAACCTCTGGCAGAACTCAGGGCCTTGGCGCTTGCAGGGGCTTCCAGAAGGTAGTATTCCAGAAACTCCCATGCGCCTTCCTTATTGCCGCCGTTTTGGCTCAGTCCTATGGAATCGAAGGCGCTGACCGAATAATATTCTTTTCCATCTGCGGAAGGGTAGCCGCGCATTGCGCTTCCTTCTCCAAAATAATTTTTATAAAAATAATAATCCAGGTAAGAACCGGTATAATATGCTGTCATTAACTCTTTACCGGAGAGATTCCGGCTGATCTGGCCGTTTACCCATTCCAACAGGTTCAGGAAGGCGTCATCCGTAAAATCGCAGCTGCCGCTTTCCCAATCGATAAATTTCTGCAGATAATATTCAGCACAAAGATTTTCCATAAAGTATTCTTCAGGAGAAGAATAAACATCTGTCAGGCGCCTGTCCGGATATTGCTCCGTCAGCGCCATAATGTTTTCCATGCTCCATTCCATGTCAGCCGGTACATCGGAAGTATGATAAATTGTACTAAGGCCAAAAAATTTGGGTATGCAGACCAGTTTTCCCTCCAGGGTATAGCCCTCCAGCAGGCTGGGCAGATAATCTTCCTTCTTAAGACGGCTGTTTTCCGCCAGATAGGTGGACAGGTCATCCATGGCTTTGGCGTATTTATAAAAATCCAAATCAGCCAGATCCAGCAGGTCAGGCGCATCCTTTGTCGCCAGGCTGCTGTCCAGGCGCGCATAAGCCCCTTCCATATTATTATAAGAAGCGCCATAGGTATCAATCGACACATGGTAACGGCTGTTCTGACGGTTGAACTTAACCGCGGATTTCTGCAGTTCGCTTGAGGGGAAGAAAGACGCCAGCACGATCCTTTCTTTCTCCGGCAGATCCTTTGTGGGGGTTTGGGCCAGAAGCAGCAGTTCAGGGCTCCAGGTATCGTTTTCGTTGTCTTCGCTGGCGGAAACCAGAAGACGGCTGTCCGGAAGCTGTACAGCCATCAGGACAGAAGGAGCATAGATGTCGCTGTCTGCCCAGCACAGTACTTTTTCCACCGTATCCGATTCCGGCCAATACTGATACAGACAGCCGTCGGAATTAGAGAGCAGTAAAATGCCGCCCTTTCCGTCAGCGACAGAAAAGGAATAGGCATCAAAATCGGTAATTGCGGATATCTCTTTCATTTGGAGAGAGCCTGTGCCTGTGATTTCCGACAGTTTCGCGGTCCGGCCGTAAACATCCTCAAAAAAATACACATGTCCTGCCCAATCCTCCAACAGGTACCTTGTTATTCCGTAGTTGCTGTCGATTTCTTCCAGAGTAAACTTTCCCGTGAATTCTCCCTCCTGATTCAGCTGCAGGAGAGCCTGTTGGGACAGCACATACACATTTCCCTCGCCGTCAACGGTTAGAAGGGAGCCGTTAACACTGCGGCTGGACGGAAATTGCTCCTCTTCCAGGGTGATATGATAAAGCTCCTCCCCCTCTTTGGAATACTTGGAAAGCAACAGGCCAATCTCCATGGTGGATCCGGTACATACATAAAGATTGTCTTCCCGGTCAACGCTGTACTCCACGAAAAACTGATTCGTCCTGTAAACGGTTTCCGGGGCGGAAAAGTCCAGTTCCTCCTTCAAGGGAATCCTGCGGATTTCCGTGTGATAGGCCCTGTCTGTATTTACATTCTGGCTGTAATAAAGATAATCGTCTGTCGCTTTGAGTTTGTCCAGGGCTGAGGCATTTTCTTCCAACGGCACATCAAGGGTTTTCGGCACATACACATAGCCGTCCGCGCCCTGCTGGTTTTCTCTTTCGCCGCAGGCTGAAAGCATGCAAAGGACAGCAGCGAGGATTAGGGGCAGTAGTTTCCTTTGGCTCATAGAAATGACTCCTTCTTTTCATTCATTTCGGCAGTCTCCTTTTTCGTGGATTTCCCATGGCCTGTGCAGCCTTCACGGATACTGCAGCCTTATGGTATTTCCGATTTCAACTGTCGTCCGATGAATGTATTTTAACATATCGATCCGTTTCGTACAAGAGACAGAGGCTTATCACATACCCCTTAGCGTCTATTCATTATTGTAGAATGTAGGGGCGTACTGGGTATCGCGTATTTCTTCTATGGCTCTCGCCACTGCCTCTCCATCGCCTGCAGTAACAAAAATGGCAGGCTAGACAACCGCTTCCACCAGAACTTTGTCCCCTAAGGCAATCTCATGGATTCCTGTCTTCTTCTTTTTGTTGAAATTAAAGCTGACCATGTACCCTTTCTTCAACTGATAATAGTCCAGATATTCGGACAGTTGCTCTTCTCCTCTGGAATTATATTCATTTCCGCGCCATATTTTTAACTCAATAATGGATTGTTGCCCCCGGAAGTCGATAATCAGATCTGTTCGCCGGTAGTTCCTGGTTCTGGCCTCAATGTAATAATTACCGCTCCCGTTTATGATAGGACGCACATAGAGCAGAAAAAGCCTCCTTCCATCGTCCTCAATGAACTTCTCCCCATAGTCGCCGAACAGCTCCGTATAATAATCAACGAATTTCCGCAGCACCAGTTCCACATCAAGCTGTCCGTCCCTGATAAACTGATTTTTCTCCGCCAGCGCATGCTGCGAGATTTCACTGTTCCGGCTTTCCTCGGACAGGAAACCATTGTAAAGCCTCGTCTCAAATATCCGGTTAGCCACATACAGAAAGCCATCGCGGACAATGACGAACCCAAACATGGCTGCCATCCGCATGCCCTGATTTCCGGGGATGTTCTCAATCGGCTTCCCCAAAAGCAAAAGCTCCCTCAGCATCTGCTTCAGCTCTGGATAATCTATCAGTTTATTGTCCATGGATTCAAACAGTGTGTTCTCCTCAGTAAGGAGCATCCTGACTGCTGCCAGGAACCCCTCCCTGGTCCAGGCAGCCTGTTTTGTAGGGAAATCTATGCTTCCGCTGATTTTCTCATCCATCAGCTTGCACAGCCGTGACACCAGAAAAGGATAGCCGGAAGTATAGGCATGCAGCAACGCCGCAATTCCGGCAATGTCCATTCCCGTATGCCAATCGTCCTCATATTCCTTCAGCATACCGGCGATATCTTCCCGGGAAAAACTCATATCCACATCAAAATCCGCCGCAATGTTCCATGGGCTGTTCGTTTTCTGCGAATCCTCCGGCCTGATTTTCGCTTTCAGGCTCTTTATATCATAAAGCCCCGCCAGGATAACGGACCGGAATGTGGCAGTTCCTCTGGCTTCACGTTCCAGGTAATACCCTCTGAGCTGTGCCAGGAAGTCGAGGAAGACCTGATGATTGGCAGCGCTGTCCACCTCGTCTATCATCAGGACCACCGGCCTGTCGGAAAACTTACAGATATGGTTCAGATTTTCAAACAATTCATAGAGGGAGTATGTGCTGTCCCGGTTTTGGCATATGTTCCGCATGATTTCTGTTTCCTGGTCTGCTTCCGGGGATCCTGGCTTTCTGTTTCTGGCAAGTTCCTTCAGAAAACTGGCGGCAAAGGAAAGGGAGAAACTGTTGGCGGATTCAAATTTATCAGTGCCCAGTTTCTGAAAGTCCATGCTTATCACCAGATAATCCGTCTTCAGATAGGATTCCAGCCCATGGAGGAGCGTGGTCTTTCCGTATTGCCTGGCGCGGTGGATAGTGAAATACGCCCCATCGTCCACCATTTTCCTGACTTGCGACAACCGGTCTGCCAAATCGACCATATAGTGTTTTTGGGGAACGCACAGGCCTGTGACGTTAAAACGCTTTTTCATTTTCAGCCTCTCCTTTCTTTCCGTTATCACATATCGCTGCCGCATCATTCCAGGAGCTTACGGGAGCGGCCGAGCAGCTCCATCCATTTCCGGTTCGCGTTCGTACCCTTCAATATTTTCCGGAACTCTCTCCTCACCTCTTCATTGGAGATACGCACCGTGCCGTCTGATTCAGCATCCGCGCTCCCTGGTGGTGGTATAGCAGACATAGCCAAACGCCCGCTTGTCCAGTATCCCTCAAACGAGCCAATGGGCAGGCTAAAGCCTGGGCCTTTCTGGAAATGGTAGATATGATTAGCAACTACAGTCTCATTACATCGAATCTCTCATCCCACCTGGCTGTTCCCACTTTTCCTTCCATATCCCGTGATCACTGCCAATAGCAGCATCACCAGCATACAGATCGAATAATAATTCACAAGGGGTATGGATGCAGGCGCCACCGCAAATCCCTCTCCAAACTGGGCGGACTGCTGGGCCGGTATCACACAGTGTACGGTCCAGGGCGCCAGGAAGCAGAACACACAGCCGGTGCAATCCAGCAGATTCGCCCGGCGGTACCGGTTTACACCCGCTTTTTCCCCAATCTCGTTTACCAGGTCGCCAAGCGCCACGATTGCTACAGAAATGACCCCTGTCACCATACTGAGAATGCCGGTTGAAAGCACAATGGTAGCCTCCGCGCTACGCTCACTTTTCGCAAAGCGTGACAAAAGCGCCCCTACATCCTCAAAAAGCCCGCCGCATTCCAGTACGCCAAGCAGGGCGAATACCGCGATCAGCATTGCCACCGTGCCCGCCGTCCCCGTAATGGCTTCTATGATAACTCCGGAAACGGAAAACCCTCCCGGAAACGCCACAAGGCTGTCCACCGTATAAATACCGAAAAGCAGCCCTGCAGCAATTCCCGCCAGAATCCCCCAGGACAGGGCCGTAATCAGATGCTTTCTCATCAGGCACAATGCGATAATGACCACAGGCACCACCAGCATAACCAGGCTGGCAGGATTCGCGGTACCGCCCGCCGCTTCGATGGCCGCACTTCCGTCCGTGGTCCTGGAAAACAGCAGGAACAGAACCAGCGCCCCCGCCGCTGCCGGCAGGCTGTAGCGCATCCGGGTCTTTACCACGGTTCCCAGATCCGCATGCTGTGTCGCGGATGAAGCGATTGTGGTATCCGAAATCGGTCCCAGATTGTCACCGAACGCCGCGCCTGACACGATGGCACCGATCATAAATTCCGGCGCTGCCCCGGCCATCACGCCCACGGGAAACAAAATCGGAATCACTACGAAATAAGTTCCCACTGAAGTTCCCGTGGCAAATGCCAGCAGGCAGGTAATGAGAAACGTGGCCGCCACAAAGAGCTTCCCTGTAAAGCCTGCCGCCACCACATACACCGCAATCGTCTGCACCGCCCCGCTGGACGAGATCAGTTTGCCGGAAATGGCTGCCAGTATTACCGCCATCACAATCACGCCAAACATGGGCTTGCTCAATCCATAGACAAGCGCCTCCCCGTATGCCTTTTCATCCTTTGCAAAAAGGACCCCTGTCACCAGCGCCGCAAAAAAGGCAAGCACATATCCGTTCACATTAGACTGGCTGAATGCCGCCCATAAAATCATCGCTGCCGCAACAATGAGCGGCGCCAGTTTTCCGGCTTTCCCGAAACGAAATTCTATTCTTTTTGCTTTCTGTTCCATCCTTACGCTCCTTTGTACACGCCATTCCCCCACGTCTCCTGCACCGTCTCTTTGCGCCGCATTCAACTATGGGAAGCTGCATTTGCTTCCCATAGTATAACACATTTTCATCATTGGATTCAATATGAAGCGAACACATTTTTGTCCGGCGTCTGGGCATACCATCTGGCTTGTGCACGGTACATCTCTGCATACAGCCCGTTTCGCGCCATCAGCTCCTCATGGCTTCCGTCCTCCACAATTCTGCCTTTGTCAAACACCAGAATCCGGTCTACCACACTGGCAACACCCAGCCTGTGAGAAATCAGAATGGTGGTCTTGTCGCCGGTGAGCTGCCTGAAATTTCTGTAAATATTCGCTTCTCCTACGGGGTCCAGCGCCGCCGTAGGCTCGTCCAGAATATAGATACAGGCATTGTCCCGGTAGAGTGCCCGCGTAATGGCAATTTTCTGCCACTGGCCGCCGGACAGATTATTCCCTGTATCGGAGAAAATACCTACCATTTCATCCAGCGCATTGTCCTGGCCGTTGATTGCCTCATCCGCCCCCGTACTTCCGGCAAGCCGCAGTATCCCGTCGTCCTCCATGGAACGCCCGGGCGCCGATATGGTGATGTTATTTCGCAAAGTATCCTGGTATTGGCAGAATCTCTGAAAAATAGCGGACACAGACCTGCGCAGCTTTTTCAGGTTGCTGCCGATAGCCTCTCCGTTGATACGGATACATCCTTCCTCCGGCTGGTAAAAACCGCAGAGCAGGCTCACAAAAGTAGACTTTCCGCTGCCGTTTGCCCCTACAATGGCGATCTTTTCTCCCTGCCTGATCTGCACCGTCACATGGTCAAGGGCTCTGTTCACATTGTCAGGATAGGAAAAGGTGACATTTTCAAAGGCAATGTCCGCCTTCCTGTAGACCGCCTCCGCAGTATCTCCTTCTATGCTTTCCCCTGCCCTGTCCTGCCTTCCAGTCATTTCCTTCCCCTCCCTGTCCTGTCTTTCCTCCGCTCCCTCACCGGATTCCCGCTCCATTTCCAGCAGCCGGAAAAAATCCTCCACATACTTCATATCCGCAAAAATGCTGACGGCATCCACAAGCAGAGCAGTGGTTACAGACTGGAGCTGCTCCGCTGACGACAACACGAGCATAAAAGTGCCCAGCCCCTTTGCCGGATCATGAAAAACTTCCCATACCGTCACCCATATTACGACAAAATATACCCCGTTCCGGAAGACATCCGCAATACTGTTATACCACACATGCTTGCTGATCACTCTCTTCCTCTTGTCAATATATCCGTCAGCCAGCTCCTGCCACCGCTCCTTTATATAGGGATATAACCCGAAAAACCGGATTTCCTTCATAGGGGCATCCATACGGCACAAATCGGAATAATGTATTGTGAGCGTCCCTTCCTTCATCCACTTGGTCCGCCTGCGGTAGGTTTCGTCTTTCTGCAGCAGCGAAAGAACTGCCGCGGGGACGGACGTGCCGACCAGGGCCGCCACAAGCCAGGGATTCACAGTGAAAAGGATTGCTGCCACACTGACAAAGGAAATCGTTTTTGCCAGCCATCCCAGGATGAGGGAAATGCTTCCGGCCGCCTTATCTCCGCCATAGGTTTTGATAAAATTCAGCCGCTCATAAAACCCGTCATAATTCTCGATATACATATACGGAATTTCGCACAGCAGTTTCAGTGTCTCTTCCTTTACATAACGCTTTATTCGGGCGGCATCCTCCTTTGCATAATATTCCTGAACCAACTGAAAAACCATCTGGGCCAGGTACAGGAGCACCACCCATGCGAAAGCTGTAAACGCGGCATTCAGCAGGGAGGGATTCCCGAACAGCTGCCGGGCCGTATCCGTAAACGCAGCCAGCTTCAGGGAAATCAGCATGGGCAGAAATGCCGCCGGAAACCCAAGTACCGCCGCAATTCGGGAGGGCACGCTTTTCATCCGGACGCTTAAGTTCATACTGCGGAAAAAATATTTCAGCTTATTCATTTAATCTTCCTCCTGGTGATACCACTGCGCCTGTTCTTGAAACAGCTTCGCGTACAGGCCTCCTGCGGCAATCAGTTCCTCATGGTTTCCGACCTCGGCCACCTTTCCCTTGTCCAACAGAATGATTTTGTCCGCAAGCCTTGCAAAGCCGATCCGGTGGCTGATAAGGATTGCTGTCCGACCCCTGACCGTATCCCGGATATTCTCAAACTGCTCCATCTCCGAAATCGGATCCAGCATGGAGGCCGGTTCATCAAAAACCAGAATATCCCTGTCGCTCATATAAGCCCGGGCCACAGCCAGCTTCTGGCTCTCCCCTCCCGAGAACTCCACACCCTCTTTTACCGCGGTCCTGTGTATATAGGTCTCCGTCCCGAAGGGCAGGTTTCTGACAAAATTTTGGGCCTGCCCATTTTCCAGCGCCTTGTCTATTCTTTCCCTGTCGTCCACATGGTCAATGTCTCCAAAGCCGATATTTTCCCACACGGGGAAATGAAAGAGATAATAGTCCTGGAAAAAAGTCCCCACCTTTCCTCCCAGAAAGCCCTTTTCCAGGCTTTCGTAATCTCTGCCCAGGTAGGAAATAGTCCCTGCCGAAGGACGGTACAACTGCAGAAGCAGCTTCACCAGAGTGGATTTCCCGCTTCCGTTTAAACCCACAAGGGCCACCACTTCTCCTTTTTCAATGGAGACAGATACGTCTTCCAGGGCGGGCCTGTTGTCCCCGTAGGAGAAGCAGAGCTGTTCCGTTCTGAATACGGGAGAACTTTTCGGGGCTGTTTCTTCTCTGATTTCCTTCTCCGGCTCTATCGCTTCCCGGTTTTCCCCGTTTCGATTTCCGCATTCTATTCTGCTTCCAAAAACATGGTATTGCCGTTCCAATGCGCATAAACCGTAATCGGCATCTATAAGTGTCTTCGCCACACCGGAAACTGCCGTAAATACATTCATGCACAGGGTAAAAATCACGAGCAGGACATCCACCTTCATATTCCCTTCCGCCAGTTCAAACAGCGAATGAACAATCATCACTACCAGAAAGAAATACAATCCGAAGCCACTGACAAAAGCCCGCAATTCCACTGCCAGATTATACTTTCTACCATGCTCAAAGACCGCTCCGTATGCCTCTCTCCAGTTCCTGAGAATCATTTCTTTTGACTCAAAAATGCGCATTTCCCTGGCACAGTCCGGATCGGCGGGCATACCCTCATAATACCCTGCAAGACGTTCCTTATCCCTTATTTTCTTCCAGTAATCCCGCATCCGCTCCGTAAAATTCAGGTTCAGGCACATGATTCCCGCTATGTAAATGACAGTTATAAAAAACACCCATTTTGACACGAAAAACGCCACCAGAAGAAGGGAGAAGAGCCCCACAAATTTTCCCAGGAGCGAGCAGGAACAGCAGATAAAATCCGTCAGGGCACCTTCCCGAAGAACACAGGCATGGTATTCGTCGTTAGTCTCCTTTTGCAGAAGCTCTTCCATGGAATAGCTCTGGACACAATCCATCAGAATCTCCTCCATGCCGAAATAGTAGGAATCGAACATAATCGAATAGACAAATTCCGTATTCAGGCGATTGGAAATGCCGATGAGCGCCGTGACAATCCCAAGCAGAAGAATCGTTGGAAAAACCGCCTCCATATTCCCTTCCCCGGTTTCCAGAAAAGTATTCAGCGCCGCCAGGATATCCTGCCTGTAAGTCAGCGCGACTGCGGGTAAGACAGAGACCGCGGATAAAATCACACAGCACAGAATCAACAGCTTCTTATCCAGATACCATGCAAGCCCAAAAGCCCATTTCATTACCTTTAATTTCATAATCTTCACCCTTTCTGCAGTGGTATTTCGAGCTACCCTTCCTTTTCCCGCCCGGCTCACCCGTTCCGAAAAGCATTCAGGTATACCACAATTCGGAACTGCCGCTCCCGGATATCCGTTTTCATGTAACCGCCATGACTGTCCAGCACTTTCTGAATACTGAGCATTCCGAATCCATGCATGTCTTTCGCTTTTTTCGTCGTTTGGAACAGCCTTTTTCCTTCTAAATCTGCCTGCTTTTCCGGGAACCTGTTCCTCCCGGAAAGATTTCCAGCAGCATGATCTGGCATGGAATTGTTACCACTGGAAGCATTTCCTGCAGACTGATTTTTCACAGGCTTATCCCCTGCGGAAGTGTCCGCCATAAGCCGATTTGTCACAGGCTTGTCTCCCATGGAAATGTCTGCCGCAGATTGATTGCTCATAGAATCGTCTTCCCGTAAAGCATTCTCCCTGGAAACAGAGGTCTCCCAGATCGGATTGGAGATGGATATAACCAGTATTTTTCCATGTTTCCTGCAGGCCATTTCTATCTTTCGTTCCACTCCTGCCGGACAATTCAGATTTGCCTCAATGGCATTGTCCAGGAGATTTGTAAAAAGTGCACAGATTTCCACCAGCGTCAGATTCATTCCTTTCATATCATCGTATTTACACTGCACTTTAATACCGCACTGTTCTGCCTCCTGGTATTTCATGTTTAAAACAGAATCCAGCATCCGGTGACTGGTATAAAATGTCCCAGTGCATTGCTGCATTTCTCCGGCAATCTGGGCAAGATAGTCCAGGGCTTCTTCCTCCCGCCCTTCTTTCACCATCTTTGCGATGATACGAATGTGGTTTTTTGTATCATGTACAAGGATGGACTTTTTTTCGTACATTTTCAGCAATGTCTGATAATTGCTTTCCAGCATTTCAATTTTCAGCCTGTCGGCAAGCTTTTCTTTTTTTGCCCTGCGCAGCACAAGATAAAGCCCCAACGCCAGGGCTCCTGCCACAAGGCCAGTTAAGAGAAATAACCAGTTTTGCATCCTGTTCTTACCTTCTTTAAAAATACTATCTATATACATCTATTCATTTTGCTATAGCCCCACAGTCATAAAGTACTCCGCCAGCCTGTCCTTCACAACCCCATTCAGGTTTCTGCCCACAGGAAGGATATCTCCGTTGCGCATGGTGACTTTCAGATGCTCAAACTGCATAATATGTTTCATGTTTACGATGATACCCCTTTCAATCATCAGAAACCGTTCCCTGGGAAGACGGCTGTAAATCTTTTCAAGGGAATCCCTTTCCATATATACCCCACCGTTCAGGCATTGAAAAAACGCATATTTTTTCTCCTTTGTCACATACAGAATATTATCCATGCGCACTTTGTAGCCGTGGGTTTTGGTCAGAATCACATAATAATCTGCCTTTTGTTCCTCTTCCTCACGGCAGATCCGCTCCAGAATCATACGCAGCTCCTTCTGATAGGAATCCTTCAGAATATAATAATATGCCCCTGTCCGAATACTCTGGAGAGCATATTTCTCATAGGAGGTCAGAAATACGATCCGCGCGTTCGTGTCCAGAAAGCGCACCTTTGCAGCCAGCTCCAGCCCGCTCATTCCGGGCATCTCCACATCAAACAGATAGATATCATAGCTTTTCTGCCCCTTTAATTCCTCCAGAAGCGTGGTGCTCTCCAGATGCCGGATTTCAACAGCTTCCCTTTTATCAGCATGGAAATCCCTTATTGTTTCCTCCACTTCCTCAACGAAACCAATGTCGTCCTCCACAATCACAATCCGCATTATACCACTCTCCCGCCTCATTCCGTATCATTTCTGTATTCCTTTCACTTCCGATAAAAGGCGCGTCTCTTTGCGCTGTATTCAACTATAGGAAGCTGTACTTGCTTACTATAGTATACTTTCCTCCGAACTTCAATAGAGTGACCGCAATCAGCACGATTTTGGCCGCCATATCTTTTTTCTGAATCATTTCTTCAGAATGATTTCCTCAGAATCCCGAAAATTCTCCTTGCAATTCCGACAATATTATGCTACTCTAAACACAGGCAAAGAATTCAAATCCAACAGTCATTCAAAGACCAGGTGGTCTTTTCTGCACTTTATGACAATAGAAACCAAAAAATATGGCTTCTATCGTATCGAACTTCTTGCTGGGCGGGAGCCTGTATCCCACGAAACCGAAACCTATAAACCAACGCAGGAAGGGAGAACACCTTTCCTGAAGCATCATTTCAGCATCTGTGAAAGGAAACATGTGTGTATGAAAAAAACAAAAACGCAAAAAGGAAAGAACAAAAATGCAGCAAAAAAGGAAGTAACCCAGCGAAATGAAAATCATGTAGCTTATCAGAACAAAGATATCACCAGCAAGGTACTTGCCGAAGCTTTCAAAGGAAAAACCTTCCGGGTATATGGGCTGGATCTGCCCGAAATCAAAGCCGTTCTGCCCACCAATATACCGGCTGTCAGGGTAAACGAACTTCGCCTGGATAATCTGTTTGAGCTTGCGGACGGTACTGCTGCCATAGTAGACTACGAAAGTGAATACAAAAAAGAGGACAAGATAAAATACCTGAATTATCTGACTGGAATCGCTAACCGGTATTTGAAAGATAAAAAAGACTGCCCGCTGCTGCGCATGATTGTCATATACACAGGAGATATCAAAAGGAAACAGATATCTGCCGAATATAATATCGGTGCCGTCAAAGTGACTCTGGAGCCGGCATTTCTCTCGGAGCTGGATTCCGACAGCATTTTCCGCCGTCTGAAATATAAAGTGGAAAATAAAGAGCCCCTAGATGATGAAGATCTGATGAAATTCATCATACTGCCTCTTTCCTACCGGAAAAAGGAAGAGAAAGAAGAAAAAATCCGGGAAACTGTAAAACTGGCGACCCAGCTTCAGGACCGAAGCCAACAGCTATTTATTCTGCACATCAATGAAACTTGCTGCAAACTACAACGAAAGACCGCCAGCCATATATGCTCACTTTTGACAGATAAGTAAATTCTGGCGGTCTTGAGTCTACGCTGGCAGGCATACTGGCTTTCACAGATAAGCTGATTGATGATAAAACTGCCAATAAAATAAGGAGGATGATAGAGATGACTAAGGTTGCAAGAATATTCGAAGAAGAGAAACTGCAGGCATTGGCTCAGGCTGAGGAAGAAAAAAGACTGGCGCTGGCTAAGGCTGAGGAAGATAACAGGCAGGCGCTGGCTAAGGAAAGAAAGGAATATGTACTCAAAATGCTTAAAAAGAACTATCCTACTGAAGAAATTTCTTCAATCATCTCAGGCATTTCAACGGATGAGATAGATGCAATGCGCAGAGACGCAGGCCTGTTTCGTCCAGACGAGTGCTGAACCGTCACTTTACCGCATGGTTTAACACCGCCGCTTTGGAGCGAAACATCCGTTTTCACCGGTACTTCTCCATCTGCAGCCGGAACATGGCCGCAGATTTCCGGTCCAGCCTCATCAGTTCCTCATAGGAGCCTTCCTCCACACTCCTGCCCCTTATGGATGGACAGGCTTATGTCTGCCAGGACTGGCTCACGCCCGGGATAGGCAAAGGATACATGCTCCAACGCCAGTGAACGCATCAGCAGTCCAGATCTGACACTTCCTTAGGAACCCCACAGCAGCAGCTTCGTATAATCCTCCTTCGGATGGGCGAACACTTCCTCCGTCTCTCCCGTCTCGATGATATGCCCCTCCTTCATCACCATAATCCGGTCACACATGCGATAGACTACATTGATGTCGTGAGAGATGAACAGGCAGGCCAGATGCATTTCCTCTTGCAGCTTCAAGAACAGCTCCATAATCTGAGCCTGTATGGTCACATCCAGGGCAGACACCGGTTCATCCGCAATGATAAAACCGGGATTGGTAATCAGGGCCTGGGCGATACTGACCCGCTGGCGCTGTCCGCCGCTGAGCTCCGAGGGTCTTCTATCGAAATATCGTTCATCCATTCCCACCCGGCGCAGCATATCCCGGGCCGCCGTCTCCCTGTCCGCCCTGGTCATGGCAAGGCTTTTATCCAATGCACCTGCTGCCCGCAAAGGCTCCTGCAGCAGCCATCCTATGGTTTTGGCAGGATTTAAGCTGCTGTAGGGATCCTGAAATACCATCTGGGGGCGGACGGAATTGTGGACTATTTCCCCCTCTATATGCCGGTTCATACCCAGAATGGCCTTGGAAAGGGAAGTTTTTCCGCAGCCGCTCTCCCCCACCAGGCCCAGGCTCTCCCCGGAATAGATTTCAAAATCCGCATTCCATACCACACACTGGCCCCGCTTCTGGAACAGCCTGCTGCCCAGGGAAATCTTTTTCCTCCCCTGGCCTTCCGCCTGTTCCTGAGACAGGGTGCTCTTGCCATCCTGATAATACACGGATAAATTGCGAACGCTCAGCACGGGGGCCGCTCCACTGCTTCCCGCAGATCTCTCTCCCGGAACCTTCGATGTCCCGCCTCCGGCTCTTCTTTCTTCCGACACTTCCGATATCTCGCCTCCGGTTTTTCTCTCTTCCGACACTTCCGATATCCTGCTGCCGGCTTTTCTCTCTTCCGGCACTTCCGATATCCCGTTCCCGGCTTTTCTCCCTTCCGGACTCTCCGATGTCCCGCTGTCGGCTTCCGCCGCAGACAGTTCCCCGGACCTTCCCCTTATGCCTGACTTTCCCTTCACCCGGGAAGGCACCGCCTCCACAAGACGCTTTGTATAATCCTGACTGGGGTGGTCAAACACTTCCTCAGCCGTGCCTGTCTCCACCACGCAGCCGTCCTTCATCACCGCCACCCTGTGGCAAAGCCTCCTGGCGAGGTGCAGGTCATGGGTAATAAAAAGCATGGCGTTTTTCTGCTCTTTGTTGATCTTCCGCAGCAGCTCCACGATCTGGTTCTGGATGGTCACGTCCAGGGCTGTGGTGGGCTCGTCCGCAACGATGAGCCTGGGATGGAGAATCACCGCCATGGCGATCATCACCCGCTGCCGCATTCCACCGGAAAGCTGGTGGGGATAGCTGGCATACACCCGCTCTGCGTCATGAAGTCCCACTGCCTGAAAAGTCTCCAGAACCTTCGTCCTGATTTCCTCCCCCGTGAGCTTTGTGTGAAGCCGCAATACCTCCTCCACCTGTTTCCCCGCCTTCTGAACAGGATTGAGGCTGGTCTGGGGCTCCTGGAACACCTGCGACATCTCCGCTCCCCGGTATTTCCGGTAGATCCGTAAGTCACAGGGCTTCCCCGCTTCCCGCAGAACCACATCATCGAACAGAATCCGGCCTGTGGTAACCTGCGCCGCCTCTGATACCAGCCCCATCAGAGTTAAAGCCGTAACGGATTTTCCGGAACCTGACTCCCCCACAATGCCCAGAATCTCTCCTTCCCGAAGTTCCAGGCTGACATGCTTCACCACTTCCGTGCCGCCGAAGGCTACGGACAAATCTTCTATCTTAATCATTTCGACGCATCCCTCCTCCCGAAACTTCCACGGTTAAAGCTGCACCTGGCTCCCCAGGGTAACCCACAATCACGTCCGTCCGCTCCGGATCCCGGAATACGCATATACCCGAATTCCGGCCAGACGTAATACAGATATCAAACTTCCAGCCTTGCACCGCCCTGCTTTCAAAATGCCTTCACACTCCCGCTGCGGAAGCCCGCCGTCTTATGCCCTCGCTAAACAGGGAAAATCCCAATACAAGCCACACAATGGTCAGTCCCGGCGCCAAAGCACACCAGGGGGCTGACTGCAGATACCCCTGGGCGTCCGAAAGCATATTGCCCAAGCTGGCATCCGGCGGCTGCACTCCGATGCCCAGATAGCTCATACCGGATTCCGCCAAAATGGCATTGTTGAACCCGATCATCACCGACACCCAGAATACGGAGAAAACATTCGGCAGTATATGGACAAAAAGAATACGGAATTTCCCCACTTCCATCATCCTGGCCCTCCTGATATAATCCGCATCCCGCAGCCGGATAAATTCTCCCCTGACAATCCGCACAAAACTGGGAATAAACACCAGAGACATGGAAATAATCACGTTCTGCCTGCCTGTTCCCAGAAGGCTGATAATCACCAGTGTCAGCAGGATACTGGGAAAACCGTTCAGAGCGTCCGTGATCCGCATCACCACTTCGTCCAGTATTCCCCCGAAATATCCGGTTACCGCCCCCAGAAGGATTCCCGCCAGGCCCGAGAAGAACACCACCAGACTGCTGATGAGCATGGTGGCACCCAGCCCCCGCATGACCCTGGAGAAAATATCCCTGCCGAAATTATCCGTGCCGAAAGGATGCCGCAGGGAAGGCGCAGAAAATTTTTCCGCGGCGGACATTGCCGTAGTGCTGTATGGAGTCCAGAAAAACCCCACTATGCCCAGCACCACGGCAATACCCGTCATCACAATACCGGCGTACAGATATTTGTTCCACTTTTTTCCGTTTTCCTTCTTCATATCGGCTCCTTTGGTTCCCTGGCTTACACCCTCCTACCGGCCCCTTTAGTCCCTGGGCCTGCATCTTCCTACCGACTCCATTGTTCCCGTGGCTTATGTCTTCCTACCGGCCCCTCTGGTTCCCTGCCCCATGTCTTCCTACCGGCTCCTCTGGTTCCGTGGCTTACGTCTTCCTACCGGCTCCTCTGGTTCCGTGGCTTACGTCTTCCTACCGGCTCCTTTGGTCCCTGGGCTTACGCCTTCCTACCGGCTCTTCCGGTCACCTGGTTCACGAAATCCGGGGGTCCACCACCTTATACAGAATATCCACCAGAAAATAGACAAAAATAACCACAAAGGTAATATACAAAATCAATATCTCCACCACCGGAAAATCCCTGGTGGAAATAGAGCTGATCAGCAGCCTGCCGATGCCCGGAAGCCCGAACACCTGCTCCACCACAATGCTGCCTGCCACAATCTCCGCCACAATCATACCCAGGAAGGTAATCACAGGCATCATGGCATTGCGGAGCACATGCCCGTACATCACCCGTTTCCTGCTGCATCCCTTGCTGTAAGCGGTGCGCACATAGTCCGCCCCCATCTCCGTCAGCATGGAATTCCGTAAAAATCTTGCCGTCATGGCGATTTTAGGCAATGCAATGGATATGGCCGGAAACAGCAGATAGCTTAAGAACCCCCAGAAATTCTCCCTGTAGCCCACATAGCCGCCGGGAGCAAACCATTTTAACAAAATACCGAACAGCCAGGTCACCAGAATGCCCAGAAAGAAAGAGGGTACCGCCATGGTTGCCTGGGTAATCACCCCCAGCACCGCATCCAGGGCATGGGAGCGGCTCTTCGCCCACAGCACCCCCAAAGGAATGGACACCAGAATAATCAGTGCCAGGGAAAGCGCCGCAAGCCACAAAGTCACCGGCAGCTTATCCCCGATCAGCTCTGCCACCGGCATCATCTCATTCATGTTTTTGGAATACCGGTAGCTTACCCCCAGGTCTCCCCGAAGCACTCCGGCCGCCCATTTTCCATAGCGCACCAGTGGCGGGTCATTAAACCCCAATTCCTCCCGAAGCGCCTCTTCCCGCTCGGGCGTGGCCTCCGTCCCCAAAATGGAAGCAACCACGTCCCCGGGAATAATCTGAAAGGCAAGAAAGGCGGCAGCGGAAACCAGAAACAATGTCATAATGAGAGTAATGATTTTTTTACCTAAGTATTTCACGCTGCTGCCTCCTGCTTTTCTTATACTCAAAACCGCCGGAATTTATACTGCGCACCGGTTAAATTTGCAGTATACTAATGAAATTCCTTTCAGTTTTGTTTTCTCCGCCCGAAACATGTGCCTTTCAATAACTCTGAAATCTGTCAGACAGTTCCTTCTTTATGGCTCTGCCTGCTACTTTATTCCACAATATAAACCGTGCTCATATCCTGCACATACACCGGGTAGAACTTATACCCTGCCAGGCGCCTGCTGATAGCCGTCATGTTAGCCGGGGTCTGGATGAAGGCGCTGCCGGCCTCGTCACAGAGGATTCTTTGCAGCTCCTTATAGTACCCTGCCTTCTCCGCCGGATCCAGCGCAGCCTGGGCCTTTAAATAGATCTCGTCATACTCCGGACTCTGGAAATTGATAAAATTTTTCTTGGAGTCGGTCTGGAACCGGTTCATCAGGTATCCGGGAGTCATATCGCAGGTGAGCGCCGTAATGGTGGCATCGAACTGGCGTCCGTTATACACCTCGTCAAGCCAGGTACCGTTGTCCATACCCTTAATGGTGGCGTTAATACCGATATTTTTCAGCTGCTCCACGATCACTTCCCCGGTCTGCATATGGAACTCATAGGAGGAAACAATGGCAATCTCCATATCGAATCCGTCCGCATATCCTGCATCTGCCATCAGCTCTTTTGCCTTCTCCACATTGGCGGTAGTGCCATAAGTATCATTCAAGTCCACATAGTACTCCTTCAGAGTGGGCATCATGGCAGAGCTGATCAGAGTTCCGTTTCCACCTGCCACAAAGTCGTTGATGGCCTCCTTATCCAGGGCATAGCAAATAGCCTGGCGTACCCGCACATCGTTTAACGGCTCAACAGCATTGTTCAGGAACAGCGCCTGCACCATGTTCGTCGGAGACGAAATCACCTGGTGGCTGTCCTGGAGCGCCTGGGCCTGAGAATCTGTCAGGTAGGCGTAAAAGTCAATGGTACCGCCCTGCAGCTCCATCAGCGATGTGTCCCCGTCGCCCATAATCTTGAATTCCACACTGTCCAGGTAGGGAAGTCCTTCCTGCCAGTAATCGGGATTCTTCGCCATGGTAATTCCCTTCAGGGGCTCGTAGGAGACAAAAGAAAACGGTCCTGTGCCTACAGGATCCGCACCCTCCGCCTCCCCGCTGCCCGCGGGAATGATAGCGGCTACGAAGCTGTAGATCAACTCCGTGTTGGCACTTCCTACCGTCACCTGAACCGTCTGTTCGTCGATAATGTCTACCGCCTGTATGACGCTCAGGGTGGAAATCAGGGGAGTGCCATCCAACAGTCCCGATACCCTCTCCAGAGAGTACTTCACATCCTCAGCAGTCACGGCGTTGCCGTTGTGGAACTTCACACCCTCCCGGAGCGTGAAGGTATAAACCAGCCCGTCCTCCGAAATCGTGTAATCGCTGGCAACCGCATTGATCAGATTGCCGTTTTCATCAGGCTTTACCAAGCCCTCAAAAATGTTGAATAAAATTTCCTTAGTTCCTGCCGCCGTTGCTTTATGAGGGTCAAGACTGTCGATATCCTGTTGTATTCCTACAACAATGGAGCCGCCGTACTTTTCATCCGGCGTCTCCTGCCTGTTCTGGTCAGTCTCTGCCGCGCTTTCCTCAGATGTACTCTCTTCCGCAGAAGTATCGCCATCCTGTGTACCGTCGCCGCTTACCTGTGCCGAACCGGAATCCAGGGGAACTTCCCCGGATCCCATATAAGGATTATCCCCCGAAGACTCTCCTGTGCCGTCTGCGCATCCGCCCAGTACAGCCATTGCCAGAAGTGCCGTGAAAAGAAAACCGCAAAGCTTCTTTCTCCATAGAATGTGTTTCGAATAAAAGAACTTTCTCGAATGAATGCATCCTTTCATTATGCTCTTCTCCTCTTCGATTAATAAACCTCTCACTATTCAATTGTTTCCCTCATTTTACCATAGAATGTTGCAAATGCAAGTATTTTATTCCGTACATCCGAAAAAAGATACGCTGTCTCCTAAGATAAAATCTGTAAAATATCCGCCTTCTCCCTAATGCGGTACGCTTCAAAATATTCTTCTTCCAGGGGAATCCACTTCTTCCGGAACAGCTCCGCCATTGCCTCCCCGTTGCGCAGGGAGATCCTGTGCATCTGCTCCTGTGGCTCCACGTCCAGGCAGACGGTCAGCGATGCATATCTGCCAAACAGAGGGTGGCAGCTGTAGGAGCCTTCCACAATTCGAAACTGTCTGCTCTCCACCCGGCATCTCCCGTCATAATCCATTTTCCCGCAGTTAAAGATACGATAGGAAAAGCATTCCGGCACAGAGATATACGGAATCACTTCCTCCAGAAATCTTTCGTAGTGGACATTTCCTCCCGGCTGCGCATAACGCTCAGGCGTACGTAAATCAGGCGGCAGAAAGAAATCGTCCATCCTGACCACCGATGCGTCCAGAATTTTACTCAGCTGCTGCGCCATGGTTGATTTCCCGGACGCAGCCCTTCCGTCTATGGCAATGACGCAGGGCTGCCCCGGGACAGAGCGATGTGCAGCCTCTTCCAGGACAGGCAGCAGACGGGTATACCGACGATCCGCAAGCCGGTAGGCAGGCTTCTCGGCTTCCCTGTACCGGGCGCTGTGGTGTACCGGGCTATTGACGGTTTTTCCTGACATCCTGTCAGAATAAGAAGGCGGCCTGTTTCCGTATTCCTCCAGATAACGCTCCCAGTCTGCGATGCCAAAAGGCAGACTCCCCTCTTCTGCCGCCTTTCCAGCTTCATTCTGGTATTCGTCAAACAGGCTGTCCTGGTTTCTGGCGCCCGCTGAGGCCATAAAGATCCGAAACAGCCATTCCAGGGGCATTCCTGTATATTTCCAGGCGCTCAGATTGATACGGCACACATGATCCGAGATATTCTCATACAGTTCCATATCCTTCGCTTCCGCTGCGGCATATTCCTCTTCCAGATATCTCCGCGCTCCATTCAGATCACTTAACAAATGTTCCGCGCCATATGCAGCCTGATAGCACATTTTTACAATGTCCTGGGGCTGCACCGACGGATGCCTCTGCGCCTGTTCCATAAGGTATTTCCCGAAATTCATACAGATGCCTCTCCTTTCTGCCATTTCTGGCACAAGTTTCCCGTTTCTTATGTCATTCCCTCCGATGGCCGGTTATCCTGGTTTCAAGTTTTCGGTTCCGTTGTATTATTCCAGATTCTCCCTCCTGCCGTCCGAGTATACCTGACCTGCAGGCGGACCCGGAAACTTATCAGGCAGTACTTCATCCCGGGATACCTGCTATCGGCACAGTATTCGCAATTATTGCGTCTAACTTCATCCCGCCGTCCGGGGATACCTGACCGGAATCAGCCGGGCCTTCTCCAGTGCAAACGCGATAGCCGGGAGCAGGGCCAGCTGAATCAGCAGTCCCGGCAGGGCTGTCACAAAATAACTGGTGATCCAGGCTTCCATGGAATAGCTTCCGGAAGCGAAAATCAGTGCCCTGGACGCCCCTGCCACAATCCTGCCCGCCAGCAGCGCCGCGACGAGACTGATGTACAGATCAGCCATCGTTTTCTTCGTATGGACGAACCGCATGACAAGTCCTGCTGTCAGCCCGTAAGCAGCCAACTCGATTATCATGGAAGGCAGATACGCCATGGAAGGCATTCCGGTGAACAGGCTGGACAACACCGGTCCCGCCACCCCGCACAGCAGCCCGAATGGCCATCCGCAGACCAGGCCGCACAGCAGCACCGGCATGTGCATGGGACAATAAATATTGCCTGCATTGGGAATCGCATGAAATGCCATGGGCAGCACCACACACAGTGCAATGCACGCCGCCGTCAGAATCGCTTTTTTCACATAAGTTAATTGTTTCATTTGATAAGTACCTCCGTTTTTGGTATTCTATTTTCTGTATTTTATTTTCTATATTCTGTCTTTTGTTTTCTACTATGTTCCTGACCCGGACAAGCAGGAACCAGAATTTTACCGACTTCCGCAGGATTTCGTTCTTAAGTTTCTTCACAATTCGCAATGAAATGTCAGGCGGCGCATTTACAGCAGGACTTCCGCCGCGCAGAACAGAACACAGAGCAGAAGCCCGATTCCGTCCGCTGGTGACAGATGCCGCCTCCTTTTTCTGATTTTTCCCTTTGTCCTGCGGTATCCCCTGGCTTCCATTGCCATAGCCAGTTCATCCGCCCTTCGGAAAGCCGCCAGAAAAATGGGCACCACCAGGGGTACAACGCTTCCTGCCTTCTCGGACAGCTTCCTGCTTTCAAAGCGTGCCCCCCTGGCTGTCTGGGCCTTTCGGATCGTCTCCGCTTCCTCCGAGAAAGCAGGGATAAACTGAATCGCCACCCCCAGGATCATGGCCACGTCCCGTATGGGAACCCCGACAAATTTCAGCGGATACATCAGGCTCTCCATGGCTCCTACCAGCTCCAGGGGAGAGGAAGCAGACAACAGAAGATTTCCCAGAACCATGGCCATGGCTACCCGCAGCACCACCTGCAGCCCCTGAATCAGACCGTCCGCCGAAAATCTGAAAATCCACCACTCCCACCAGGTCTGCTCCGTCTCGAAGAAGGCCGTGTTCATCAACAGGATCAGACAGAAAAAAAGCCACATCCGCTTTACTCCGCTCAAAGCCGTCCTCAGTCCCAGGCGGGAAACCATGGTAACCGCCAGAAGCCCTGCAGCCCCCAGAAGATACCCCGGAAAGGTATCACTGAGAATCACCGCTGTAAGGAACAGAAGGGTACAGAGCAGCTTGCAGAAGGGATCCATCTTGTGAAGGATGGAATCTCCCTCACGGTAACTTCCCGCAGGCAGAAAACTCATGAATCTTCACCTGCCTTTATTATTCTTTTTTATTTCGCCTAAAAGTATTTTGTATTTCGTTATTGCAGGGCTCTGCAGCCTGCCTTTCTCATAAAGGGCCTGAGCAATGCGCCTTACCTCCCCCGCCCCGATGTGCAGCGTCTCCGCCCGTTCAAGATCCCCGAAGATTTCCTCCGGTGTCCCCTGCGCAGAAAGCCGTCCCCTGTCCAGAACCAGAATCCGGTCCGCGTACCCGCAAAGGGCGTCGGCATCGTGAGATACCATCAGAATCGTGTTCCCCTGCCTGTGCAGCCTGGCGGCAAGCTCCAGAAATTCCAGTCTGCCCCACGGGTCCAGCCCTGCAAGCGGCTCGTCAAATATCAGTATCCGGGGTCTGGCCGCCAGCACTCCCGCAATCGCCACCCGCCGTTTCTCCCCTCCCGACAGGGATAACGGGGACTTCCCAGCCCTTTCCATCCTGAATCCAACAGCCTCCAGGACCCATCTCACCCGCTCCGCCTTCTCTTCCCTGCTTAAGTCCAGGTGCTTCAGTGCAAAGGCCACGTCCCTCCACACAGTGGTTTCAAAAAGCTGGGATTCCGGATATTGAAATACGATTCCCAGTGTTCTGCGCAGTTCCTCCCGATCATACCCGGGTCCGTTGATATCTTTCCCGTCAATGAGAATCTGTCCCTCCCCGGGAGTCAGCAGCCCGGCAATGAGCTGAATCAACGTGGACTTTCCGCAGCCTGTATGTCCCATGATCCCCACAAACTCACCGTCCTCCGCCCGGAAGGATATCTCTTTCAGGGCCTGCACTTCCAGCGGCGTCCTTTCCCCGTAACGGCAGGACACCTCTTTTACTTCAATCGGCATAGTTCTTCCACCAGCTCCTCATTTGTCAGCGGGCACCTGTCCAGAAGGATTCCGCTGTCTTTTAAGTCATAATAAATCCTCACCGCAAGGGGCGGAATCAGTTCCGCTTGTGTCAGAAGCTCCCTGTCCGTCAAAATCTCGCGGGGGCTCCCGCTTTTCAGGAGCTTTCCCTTTTGCATCAGGAAAATACGGTCCGCATCCAGAACCTCCTCCACATAATGGGTGATCATCAGTATGGTTTTTCCCATTTCGTGAAGCTGCTTCAGACAGGCAAGCACCTCCCTGCGGCCCTGGGGATCCAGCATGGACGTGGCCTCGTCAAATATCAGAATCTCCGGCTCCATGGCCAGGACACCTGCCATGGCCACCCTCTGCTTCTGTCCTCCCGATAACATATGAGGGGAATACCGTTCATACTCCTGCATACCCACCAGAGAAAGGGCTCTGCCGACCCGCTCCGGAATCTCCTCCTCCGGCGTGTCGTAATTCCGAAGCCCGAAAGCCACGTCCTCCTCCACAATGGATGAGACAAACTGATTATCCGGATTCTGGAACACCATTCCGCACAGACGCCGCAGTTCCCAGAGCCGGGACTCCTGCCTGGGATCCAGGTTCCATACCTTCAGCTCCCCTTTCTCCAGGGGAAGGAGCCCGTTCAGGAGCCTGACCAAAGTGGATTTCCCGCAGCCGTTGGCCCCCAGGATTGCAATGAATTCTCCCGCTTCGATCTCAATGGAAATATCCTCCAGAACCGGATTACTGACACCGTCGTATTCATAGGTAAAAGATATCTGTTTTCCGGTTACCGCCTGCATCATGCCACCTCCTCTTCCAGACAGATTACGCTGCCGCCTCTTCCAGACAGGTTATGCGGCCCGGCAGATGAAGCCGTCCGACACCGCGCTTTCCGGCAGAAAAAAGACTGCCGCCTCTGTCTTCTGACAGACCACGACAGCCTTCCTGACTATCTATCCCACAAAAAACCGTTTGTACTACTCTGACCACAACATACCATGGCCGGCTTCAGCCGTCCTCAGCCGGGTATATCCGGCAATTTTTGCTATTGTATCATATCCGCAGCAGGCTTTCAAGTCTTTTGACAAATTTTTCGTGACACTTCCTTGCCAGTTCTTTCCTTAGAAAGCGTCAAGAAATAAATTTCAGTAATCTGCACGCGAAGATGCATATATACTGGCGTTACGTTCCTGAAAGTGCAAATTTATTTCTGTACAATTCCTTAGGAATTGCCGGAAAATAATTGCTGCAATTGCTTCAGGCAAAAGCCCGGAAATACAATAAAAATTGCCATAACCTTCCAGCAGTTATTTGTAGCCATTTCCTTACTCCGCAAGATATATCTTCACTTTCTCTTCAATGGCCTTCACCGCCTCCGGCACATCCATTTCCCCTTTGAGAACGGCTGTCCCGTATTCCATCACGGCCTCATACACCATGGTATCACATCGATTTACTCCTGTAATACTTTCAATCAGACTGTCAATTGCCCTGTACTCTTCCTGCGCAGGCCAGTCCAATGTAATAAAATAGCCCTCCCCGGCGGGAGTGACACCCTCAAGGAAATCATTGTCCCGTATCTCCCTGCCCTGTTTTGCCAGACAGGCTTCCCGGTTGACCGGCGTACCGCAGAGCTCGTTGCCGCCCTGGAACTTTCGGGAAACGGCATACTCTACGAAGGCCATGCTTTCCTCCGGATATTCCGTTTTGCTGTTCACCGCCAGCAGACCCGATGCCAGGCATGTCCCGTAAGACTGGCCGGGCATCCACACAAAGCTCTCCTCAAACATTCTCTGAACCGCCTGAAAATACCTGAAGTCCTTTTCGCAGCCGCTCACAAACCCCGCATAGAAGGGGGCTTCCCCATAGGAATAGCTTTTATATTTGGATGCAAAGGCCTCACTCCATATTCCCTCCGTATCAAAACGCCTCGCCAGGGGGTATTGGGTACCATCGCTCATCCCCAGCCCCAGGCCTCCCCAGGTGTGTTTCACGGAGTGAATGCCTTCATTTTCCGTCTGATAAGAGACGGTGCCGGAAAACTGTACCTGGAAAATCCGCTTTGCCTGCGTCAGAAATTCCCCAACGGCTCCGCTGTCCAGTTCTCCCTCCGTCATCCAGGCTCCCTGGGAGGACTGCGCCAGAAGCTGCAGTGTATCTGCGGCATCCCAGTTGCAGAATACGAAATCCTCCCTTCCGCTCTCCCTCTCCTTTTCCAAAAGCTCCGCCAGGCCTGCCAGGGTCTCCACGCCTGTGATGGCTTCCATGTCCCCTCCCAGCACGGGCACCGCAAAAGTCATGGGGATCACAGGAAGCCCGTTTTCCCCGGCAAATGCATCGATCACATTCAGGAAATACGTCTCCCCGTCCATTTTCTCCCGCAGGCTGGACAGATCCGCCAGAGCGCCCTTTTCCGCATAGGACTCATAGGGAAGGTCATCCATCAGCAGCACATCCGGCCCCTTTCCCGCCCCGATGCGTGTGGCCAGGTCAGACAGCACATCCTTCAGCGTGCGTCCGTACATCGCCGAATCCATCCCGATTTCATACACCACCGTCAGCTCCGGATGCAGCGCCCGGAATTCACTTACAGCCCTGGCCACCTGGCTGTCGCCATAGACACTGTAAATTCGGAAGACCTCCGGCTCCGCAGGTATGGACGGGTCATAAGTATAGCGCATCAGCTGCCTTCCTCCGCACAGAACCAGAAATTCCGGCTCCCCTTCCGTCTGCAGCACGGCCATGCCTTTCAGTTCCTTCGCCCTGTCGCCCATGGCATATAAGCTTCCCTCCATCACCCGCTCCACGGTTTCCTCATACAGCTTATGCCAGAAAATTCCTCCCCTGGTCAGCAGATAGATGCCGTCTCCCCAGGGCGCTGCCAGGACACTTCCCTCTCCCTGCAGCTCCTGGCTGGCCGCGATGAACTCGGAAAGCACCTGATCCTGTTTCTCCGCTGCCGCCCTTTTCTCCAGATCATAGAGCAACGCACCTTCCGTATGAAGCAGATAAAGCAGCTTCCCATCTGCAGCCATACAACAGGGCTGGCACTGCTGTTCCAATAAAAGCTCCAGCGCTCCTGTGTCCGGATCCAGACTGTAAAACCCGTTCGCATCCTGGTCCCACCTCTCCTCGAATACATAAAAGAAGCCTGTCCCGTAGTAAAACTCCGTATAACTGTCTCCCAGAGAATCCAGTATGATTTCTCTCCCGTCGCCGGTAATCAGAATGCTTCTCTGACTGTTTCCGGTGATTTCCATAAAAGCCCTGGCGCCGTCCGGAGCCACTGCCAAAGTCGCCCCGGCAATGTTCCTTTCGGACAGGTTGTAAGGCATTTCCGCTGCCGTAAACTGCCTGCCGCCGTCTGTGGAAACCAGATCCGCCCCGACGCCGGCAGCCAGACGAACTGTATCTCCCTCCCAAACCAGCTTTTCCGGCTGGTCTCCGGAGTCCGGGCAGGATACGGAAGCCTCAACATACCGGCCTGTCTCTTCCTCTTTTGCTCCGCCTATGCTGCATGCCGCAAGCGCCGCTGCACATCCCACCGCCAGAACCGCCAGAACGCTCTTCTTCCGCCTTCCCGACGCAATGAATGCAATGCGCTCCTTCAGCTCCTTTTTCCCGCCGGAAAGTTCCCTGACAAACTGTAAAATCCGCTTCTTTCCGGAAGCCGCACATGCAAGCTCAATCAGAGTACGGCCATAGGATTCTCTCTGCTCCTCCCCCAGCCTGTTCAGCGTCCCTTCGTCACAGGCCAGTTCACAGTCTTTCCCTGAGAGACAGGCCGCCAGCCATACCAGGGGATGAAACCAGTAAATCACCAGGCACAGATTCCGCACCCCTGTCCACAGGGAATCTCCATGCCGGTAATGGGTCATTTCATGGGCAAGGGCATGTTCCCTGTGGCAGGGCTTCAGCAGACTGTCCTGGTTCAGATAGACAGCCGGCGCGACCACACCGCACAGACAGGGTGAATCCAGATGTGCAGCCTCATAAACCCGCAGTCTTCCTCTCCGGTACAGGAAACGCCGCTCGCGGCAGAGCCTGAGACGGAATAAAAGATTGCATGCCAGCATCCACAAAGCCATCACCGCCATACCCGTAACCCAGATAATACGCAGCAGGCTGTACGCTCCTGCTCCGCCTTGTATTCCCGTTCCCTCTGCTTCCTTTTCTCCTTCCGCTCTCCTGCCTCCAGTTTCCTTTTCTCCAGCCTCTCCTGTTCTGTTTTCTTCCTGCTCCTCTCCTTCCACCCCCGTTCCGGTTTCTTCCTGTCCTTCTACTTTCGCTCCCGTTCCGGTTTCTTCCTGCCCTTCTCCTTCCGCTTCCGTTCCGCCTTCTTCTTTCGCTTTTCCTTCCGCTTCCGTTCCGTTTTCCGCTTTCTTTTCCTCTTCCGTTCCGGTTTCGGTTCCTGTCTCTTCCGCCTTTTCAGGTTCCGGGCCATTCCGCTGCCGTACTGCAGAAACCATGTCCACAGTCCATGTTCCCGCTTCTCCCTCCTGTTCCCCTGCCATGGAAGAGACCACATTCATGACGCTGAACCGGTTTCCAAATACGGGAATCGGCACCAACAAGCGCACTGCCACCAGAATCCACAGACTATACTGAAGCCTGCCGCTGATTTTTCCCTGACACACTCTGCGCAGCACCGCCAAACCCAGAATCAAAACCGAAGAAGTTATGATAATCTCCCACATTGCATTTTCCTTTCCGAAGAATCCTGTCCAATTCCTCCCTGTCCCTGCTGCTGATGGCATTTTTCCCAGGCAGGGTACGGAGCATCCGATCTGCGGAGCCCTGATACATCCTCCTGAGCAGACTCTCCGCCTCCGCTATGGCTCCATTCTCCTGCCATGATATTCCTTTCTGCCATGATGCTTTCTTCCTGCTTTTCATTGTATTACATTTGTCATTTATATTATAGTTCCATGTATTTCATTTGTCAACCCATATGTACATTTTTATTGGCTTGCCGTCTGTTCTTGCCGTCTGTCCTTCGCAGAATACTGTTTTCGCATTGATTCCGGTTCCCATACTCGTAAGCGCATTCATCTGCCACTCTTTTGTCCCGCATTGCGAAAACGCTCCCTCATTATCCATTTACATTGGCAAATGGATAACGAGAGAGCGCCTGGACATCGTTTCTCCGGAATATCATCCCTGCGATACTTTTTTACCGTCAATAAACACATATTTCACTTTGGATGAAACTTCAAAAGGACAGCCCTCCATGATAACGATATCAGCGTCCTTCCCTGTCTCCAGGGATCCCACCCTGTCCGCGATTCCCGCATGCTTTGCCGGATTGATGGTGATGGCCTGCAGCGCAGCGAAAGGATCCATGCCCGCCTGAACCGCCAGTCCCGCGCAGAGCGGCAGATATTCCTGGGGAATCACCGGGGAATCCGTGATAATGGACACCTGACAGCCCGCAGCCGCCAGACGTCCCGGAGTCACCCAGCTCTTGTTGCGCAGTTCGAATTTGGATGCACTGGTAAGGGTGGGGCCCACTGCCAGGGGTACGTTTTCCTTCGCCAGCTCCTCCGCAATCAGATGCCCCTCGGTCACATGCTCCAGCGTAATCTTCAGGCCAAATTCCTTCGCAATCCGCAGGGCTGTGAATATATCTTCCGTGGCATGGGCATGGGCTTTCAGGGGAATCTCCCTTTTCATCACAGGAAGCAGCGCCTCCATCTTTAAGTCAAAGGCAGGCCGTTTGGAAATATCATCCCCTGCCGCTTCCTTTTTCTCCATGTATTCCCTGGCCTTGAACAGGGTCTCCCGCAGAAGCGCCGCGGTGGTCATACGGCTGGAATCCTTCTTATCCCTGTAGACCCGCTTGGGATTCTCCCCGAAGGCGCATTTCATAGCCACACCGTCCCGCACCACCATATCGTCCACCCGTTTTCCAACAGTCTTGATGGTGGTAAAAGTGCCGCCCAGCACATTGGCGCTTCCAGGCCCCACGCAGACACAGGTGACACCGGCTGCAGCCGCCATGGGAAACGCCGGATCCAGGGGCTTCACCCCGTCGATTCCACGCATCTGAGGGCTGATGATATCATTCATTTCATTGTAGTCCATCCCCTCATAGCCGATGCCGTAGCCGTCCAGGCCGATATGTCCGTGAGCCTCCACAAAGCCCGGGTATACCTGCAGTCCTTCCGCATCCACAATTTCCGTACCCTCCGGAATCTCCGGAATCTCCCTGACTGCCCTGATTCTGCCGTCCTCCACCAGGATATCTCCCCTGAAGGCTTCCTCGTGAACCGCATCATGAATCATGCCGTTTTTTACACATAACATCATAAATATCCTCCTGTTCCAATTCCCGCCTGCGGAAATTTATACTCACGGTCACTGTCTTTTCTCACCCTTCAATCCCGTTCACACAATTGGACATAAGCATGGCAATGGTCATGGGTCCTACGCCGCCAGGTACAGGTGTAATAGCGTAAGTCTTCGGAGCTACGGATTCAAAATCCACATCCCCGCAGAGCTTCCCCTCCGCATTCCTGTGAATGCCCACATCAATGACTACAGCGCCTTCCTTCACAAAATCCGCCCCCACAAACCTGGGCTTCCCCACCGCTGCCACAAGAATATCCGCCCGCCGGGTAATTTCTTTCAGATTCCTGGTTCTGGAATGGCATACCGTAACCGTCCCGTTCTCCCGAAGCAGCAACATGGCCATGGGCTTGCCCACAATATTGCTCCTGCCCAGCACAACGCACTCCTTCCCCTCGATTTCAATACCTGAGCGCTTCAGCAGCTGGATGATGCCCGCCGGGGTACAGGACACATATCCCGGTCTGCCGATGCTTAGGCTTCCTACGCTTACCGGATGGAATCCGTCCACGTCCTTCTCCGGCGCAATGGCAAGCAATATCCTGTCCTCATTGATGTGTTCCGGCAGGGGAAGCTGTACCAGAATACCGTTAACATCTTCACGGCTGTTCAGCTGCCCGATAAGCCCAAGCAACTCTTCTTCCGTGGTTTCCTCCGGCATTTCATAAGAAAGTGACTTTACACCAACATATTCGCAGGCTTTTTTCTTATTCCGCACATACACGGAGGAGGCAGGGTCGCTTCCTACCTGTATGACAGCCAGGCAGCGCTCCACTCCCCGTGCTTTCAGCTCTGTCATTTTTTCCCGCAGCTCGTCCTTGATTTCCCTGGAAATCCTTTTTCCGTCAATCAGCAGTTCCATTCTTTTTCCTCCTAATTAAAGTTCCGCACCTGCCCTCACGGTACCCAGGCATGGGCAGAGAA